>NZ_CP104174.1:1222307-1527884 GCF_025200925.1 Bradyrhizobium sp. CB1015
TCATGGTCTCCTCGACGCGATCCGGCAAGAGCGGCGTGCAGCTGGTGCCGTAGCGATCGCCGATCACGACGTCGGGCCGGCGCGGCTCGTCCCTGCTGACGCCGACCGAAGGCATCGAGTGGCAGTCGACCAGCACCACCGTGCCGAACATCTGGTGCACCTTGTTGATCAGCCGGCGCAGCGCGCGATGGTAGGGCTTGTACAGCGTCTCGATCCGCCCCAGCGCATCGTCGACCAGGATGCGGTCGCGGTAGATCTCCTGGCCGTCGCCGACCACGCGCGGGATGGTGCCGAGGCCGCCGGCGACGCGCATCGAGCGGGTGTTGGCGAAGCTCGGCAGCCGGCCGGTGAACATGCGCGGGTCGAGCTCATAGGGCTCGCGATTGACGTCGACATAGGAGCGGGGAAAGTTGACCCGCACCGTCGGAAAGCCGCGCTCGCTCAGATGGCCGATCAGCTCGTCCATGAACGAGTCTTCCGACCGCCGCAGCGTGGGCAGGTCGATCCGCGACGCCGCCAGGAATTCCTCTGGATAGGTCGAGCCGGAATGCGGCGAGTTGAAGATGACGGGCGCGCGCCATTCGGCAGGCTCGAAGATCTCGAAGGCTGGCGACATGTCGCCGTCAAACCGGGTCATCTTCTCAGGCTTCGTCCCTTCGTGCCGCACGATCCGGACAAGCTCCGGATCCAATGATTCGGCCGATCAAGCGGCTCTTATGTGTCGTCATTGTCCGGAATCGCAACCATTCTGCCAAGCGAAAAGATGTCATGGTCTATTGGAACACGTCTTAACCGTGCAGGCATGGGGATGGGGACCCGTCGGTCCGGCTCGATTGATTCGGACCTCGTTCCGGTCCACAAAGAGCCGGCAGCGGGGCCGGCGCAGGGTTAAGATTTTCACCCCAAATTTACCCTCTGTCGGGCTTAGTGACCTCTGCTGATATCCTCTGGGGATTCGACGTTTCCTGCCATGCCAAAGATCCTGCTCGCCGAAGACGACAACGACATGCGCCGTTTCCTGGTCAAGGCGCTGGAAAACGCCGGTTTTCAGGTCTCGTCCCACGACAACGGCATGGCCGCCTATCAGCGGCTGCGGGAAGAGCCGTTCGAGATGCTGCTGACCGACATCGTGATGCCGGAAATGGACGGCATCGAGCTCGCCCGCCGGGCCTCGGAACTCGATCCCGACATCAAGATCATGTTCATCACCGGCTTTGCCGCGGTCGCCCTGAACTCGGATTCGGACGCCCCCAAGAACGCCAAGGTGCTGTCCAAGCCCGTGCATCTGCGCGAATTGGTCAGTGAAGTGAACAAGATGCTGGCGGCCTAAATCGGCCCCGTTCCGTCCTTGCGCGCGCTCCCCTGAGCCGTTATAGGGACCCCACCCGACGAAATGACCTCTAGGGCACGTAGCTCAGCGGGAGAGCACTACCTTGACATGGTAGGGGTCACAGGTTCGATCCCTGTCGTGCCCACCATCCTCTTCAATGACTTAGGCGCCCCGCGCCCGAGGCCTGAAGGGGTGGTTTCCACGAAATTTCCACGAAGGCCCATTTCCGCGCGGGCCGCCCCGTCCAGATGAGGCTGGCTGCCCCAATGCGGGTGCTCGGTTTCCAGGCCCCTGGAGACGGATGCCGAAGCATAGCCTCGCTTCCCCCACGTTACTCCGAAGGTAACGCAGAAGACCGCGTGCTCTTTCTCTGTCATCTTCTCCGTCATTCCTTCGGCCTGAGCCATCACTTCTCTATCTCGCATCGAGCGCGCTAGATCGTATCGACTGGAGAGAGAGCGCGACAACAGTGTCACGCGAAGCGCCTCTGTCGTCAACAGCACATTTCTTTTGTTAAGCCAGTGCGCTGGCTTATACTAATGGGCCCTCACGCATCTCGATTCGGCGCCTCCGCGTATGTCACCATCTCCCGGAAGAATAGCCAGCGAGTGGCTCGCTTACATTCGGCCGCATGTCCGCCCCTACGAGGCGCTCGGCCGAGGCGATCGGCGCGACTACATCGCCAAGCTGTCGAAGCGGGTGAAGCTGAGCGATAACACACTTCGGCGTTTTATCTGGGCTGCCCAGTATCTGGATGCCGAGGGCATCACCAAACTGCCGTCTGGCGTTCGGATGCCCGTGGCTGCCGTCGAGCGCGTCGCTCGCATTGCAGCCCGCCAACCCGAGAAACGACAGCAATTGCTCAAGGACGTTGCCGAGGGCAGGCTCACCATCGTTGAACTCAGGGAGCTTCTCAAGAAGAGCACCAGGGCTGCTCGTAAGCGCCAGCGCATTGCAAACCCAGAAGAGCCGCTGGAGAATCGGGCGTTGGCGGCACTTAAGGCGCGAGGCGTTCTCAAACAATCCGATGCAGTGTTTGCTACGTTTCAGGGTCTGGAGCATTGGCCGTACTTCGATTCCCAGGCGAATCCTGTTGTGGTTATTCTTCTTTCGCAGGACCGACGCATCGTCGCTATGAATGATCGACCGCTCGGCGGGACGACTGCCTCGTTCGCGAGGAAACGAAGGGAGTTCTTGCGCAACATCCTCGCCGGTACAGCCCTTTATGACCTGGTCCTCGTCTTCGCCTCGATATGGCACGATGACGTCGGGAAATTGATAGGGGCGATGCGGCCAGAGATGCGGCAGCGCGTTATTCTATTAGGGTCGGAAGCATAGGGACACAACAACGGCGCAAGTTCTTTCCCTCACTACTCTCGTAACCTCGACGTCCGGCGGAGTAGACGTCGGTGGGATCTCCAACATGACAAAAGCGCACCCACTATTTTCCAATTGATTGCCGAAGCGATATTGAGCCAAGATTACAACCATTACGCTATTGCTGTGATTCCCCTCTGTTGCCCGGCGGGCCGTACTGGAGCCCAGAACCGCGTCAGATTGCCGTCACGTAAGCCCATTTGGAACAAGGTCACTGGATGCGTCGCGATTATCGCCTCTACGAACTAAGCGAGGGTGAGTTTGAAGAGCTCGTCGTCAAGATTTGCATCAACTGGCTGGGTGAAGGTGTCACGCCATTCGCGCCCGGTCGCGACGGCGGTCGTGATGGCAAGTTCAACGGCAAGGCCGAATGCTTTCCCAGCGCCAACATGCCCCTTGAGGGTCAGGTTGTCCTCCAGGCCAAGCACGTAGCCGTATTCGACAAATCATGCTCGGATAAGGATTTTGAGCGCCTCCTGAAAAAGGAGCACGCAAAAATTAAGCGGCTCGCAAAGAAGGGCCTATGTGACCACTACCTAGTGTTCACCAACCGCCGCTATACTGGAGGTGCCGACGAGAAGTTAATCGCCAGCCTGATGGCACTCGGCGTCAAGCGTGCTCACATCATCGGGGTTGAGCGTCTCAACGCCGCACTGGATGATATGCAGCATATCCGGGAATGGCTTCCGAACCGGAAAGATCCCATCCCGTTCCGCTTCGAACCGGACGATCTCATCGAAGTGATTGGCGCGGTCCACGACTACGCAGATGGGTCAGCGCTGAGCGCGGTCAACAGCGCCAGAGACTTTGAAAAGCTCAAGCTGCGAGAGGAGAAGAACAAAATCAATGGATTGTCAGACGAGTACTACAACCAGATCATCGTCAGCAACTCTTTCCCTCACTTTGCGCGGATCGACCATTTCCTGAAGAATCCCCGCAATACTCAGGTTGCCGCCCTTTATCACGACAGCGCCGACGAACTAAAGCAAAAGATACTGGCCGCCCGTGCCGAGTTTGCAACGTTCGATAATGTTTTTGCCTTTTTGATCGAGGAGATCCAAAAGAGGCGCGCTGCACTGAAGGGCAGGAGGCGTATGATAAGCGTCATGCTCCACTATATGTACGCCAACTGCGACATCGGCTCGAAGAAACTTCCATCAACCACGCAAACCGGCAAGACCTCTAGCCAGGGAGAAGGGACGAGTTACAAAAAGCTGGTCTGTGCCCTGTTCGATCTAGCTCTGCTGAAGGTGTATGAGGACGTAGGCTTCTTCCATTTTGTCTACCACGACGGAATCTTCGAAGCTCTGGACGACCGAAAGAAGCTGGCGCTGTTAGAGGTTGTGCGTGAACAGACGAGTACCAAGAAGATGCAATACATAATGACGCTAATTGCTTCAGACCTGCCGCGTATCGAAGAGAAGTCACCCCCCACGTTTGCGCCGGACGAAATTATACTTCGCCTTCACGACGACGGAGCCGACGGTCGCCTCTTCAAGATGGCAGAATTCTAACCTCTGAGGGGGCCAATCTACTCCGCCGCCTCGCCCTTCACCTCAATCATCAGCACATCAAGACTCTCGATCTCCTGCATCGCGCGGCCGGCGATTCCCTGGAGGTCGCCATAGAGACCGGCCGTGGAGTCGAGCACCCCACGGAGCTGTTCCTCGCGCTTGGCCCAGAGCCGCATCATCGTCTTGCGCTCGCGGTCGAGGTCGGCCTGCATGTCGGTGAACTTCTCGACGATCGCATCGATCCGGTGACGGAAGCGCGGACCGGTCAGATAGCCGTACATCATCTCCATCTTGGTCTGCTGGCCTTCCTGGGACTGACGGCTGCCGGCGAGGTCGATCAGCCCGTGCCGGAGTACGATCGCCAGCGGAACGGCGAACCGGGGCTCTGCGACCCAGACATTGTCGAGCAGACCGAAGGTTTCGATATCGTTCGGCAACGCGCTGGAGACAATAAGGGCGACCTCCGCTTTAGCAGCGCGCTGGTCGCTTCTGAGCTTGGTCAGCCAGTCGTCGCTCCAACGTTTGGTTCGCTTGGATTCCCACAGGATCGTGCCGCAAGTCTGCCCACCGGGACCGAACACGCGATGGAGGACGTCGCCACCAAAATCGCCCTTCGGCACCGGCTCGATGAGATCGCGCGGAAACTGATTGCGGAGCAGGGATTCCAGTTCGAGCTCCAGGGCTTCGCCTTGCAACTGCTGTGAGCCCTGTTCAGCACGGCGGCGGAGTTCTTCGATCTGCCGGTTCATGCCGGCGATCTGGGCTTCCTTCTCCGCGACTTTCGCCTTGAAGCCGTCCTCGGCCTCCAGCTTGGCCTTGTCGCGCACAGCGGCGAGTGCCTGCTGGACCTTCGTCTCGATCGTGAGCTCGACTTCGCGCCTGGCATCGTCGAGCTCGCGCTCCTTGCGGAGCATGTCCGCCTGGATCTTCTGGGCTGCGGCCAACTTCTCGTTGTTCGCTGCGAGTATTTGCTGCAAATCCGCCAATTGCCGGTCGCGTTCGCCGAGTTCATCGGCGATCGCCAGCCGTGCTCGCTTTGCTTCCATTTCGACGATATTGGACCGCTCCGCCTTCAGCTTTGCGGCGACCTGTTCGTCGACGGCCTCGCGAGCTTTCGCGATTTCTTCGCTGGCCTGCTTGAGCAGCGCTTCGCGCCGGCCAAAGTCCGCTTCCTTGGCGGCAAGCTGCTGGTCGAACTTGCGGCGCGTCTCCGCAATCAGGGGCGCCGCGAGCGATTCTGTCAGCTTGATTTCAGTGCGGCAGCTCGGGCAGACGATCTGGGGATCGGTCACGGTATTGGTCCTCGGATGATTGTCCGCGATAGTACCGGGCGAGGGTGCGCCGTTTAAGCCCTGCGCGCGGGTTATCCCGCGCAATTGCGGCGGCCGCGGCAGCGGCGGCCGTGTCTTTCCGTTGTTCTGTTCCACCATGATCAGTTCCTCAATGCTCGGACGTCGCGTTCGCGCAGGATGGCCTCGACGATGCGGCGCAGGCGCCGCACCGAGCCGCCGGCCCAGTGCTTCGCGACAGCTTCGCGCTCAACGCCGTCGAGCGGTGTCATCCAGCTCTGGTCGAGGCCGCGCTCCTTGGCGAGGTCAACGATCACGGCCGGCAGCAGCGCGTCCAAGTCATTCGCGGTCGGCTTGGGAAAGGTCACGATGCGGAAGCGGTCTCTGATTGGACTTGGCAACGGCTCGAGGCGGTTGGCAGTGGCGATGTACGACACCTGCGACAGATCAAGATTGGTCTGGAGCGCGGGGTCGGGGTAGCGGACGCTCGTTTCCGGTTCGAGAAAGCCGAGCAGGCAGTCCCATAGCCGGCCGTAGTCGGACCTCGTCGCCGCTTTCTCCAATTCATCGAGGAGGACCAGCACATTTGCCGTTTTGCCTTGCGCGATGGCGAGAAAAGGATGGCAAGGCTCGCTAGAGTACCAGCGCCGGTCGGTCCCCCCGAACACCGCGCCGTCGGAACGACTGGCTTCGGTCCGCCAAACGTGGAGACCCAGCACCTCACCGAGCCGGCGGGCAAATCGGCTCTTACCGCCGCCGGGCTCGCCAACAATCAGAAGCGGGCGCAAACGGACCGTGGTGCGCCCAACAAGATCCGCCAGCGCGAAATCGATGACGTCGATGGCGTACGGGAACTCGAACTGCAGAACGCTGCGCGCCTCGTGGAGCGGCGGCACCTCAACGAGCGGCAAAGCAGTGTTAATGACGTTCTTCAGCGGGCCAAGGATTTCCTTGAGTTTGATGTTCTTCAACTCGGCCTCGGACAGACGCGCAACGACGAGATGACGGTCGGGAATGAGTTCAGGGTCCGGGACGGCTTCTTGCTTGACGGTTTCGGTCCGGTCCTCGGCTTCCCGCTTTTTCCGGCTGTCCTCCTCCTCCTTGAGTTGGAGCCGTAACGTGGCCTTGGCCGCGGTGATGCGGTGCTCGGCCAAGCGGTGCCCGACCAGGGAGGCGTTAATCGCAGCAGAGAACTTCTTCGGCAGAAAATGCGTGCAGGCCGGCAGCGCAGCCCAGCCATAGGTAAACCGTTCGAGATCGCAGCGAACCTTCTGTTCGACGTGCAGCGAATTCACCTGAAAGGCCTTGACCAGCGCCTTGGCGACCCTGCGGTGCTGCTGGAAGTGTTCGTCATCACGCGGCGTTGGCAAGCTCACGAGCCGGACGCTATCAGCAAGGCTCCTGAGAGCTGGCTCACTATGGGCTGCAGCGCGGCGATCGAGTTCAGTCGCCAGTGCCATTGCGGCCTCCAACGACCTGCTGGTGGCCCAAGCGACATTGTGTGGCAGTCCCGGGCAAAGCTCGTTGACTTCCGCGATAAGCCGTTCCTCAATGTGTTCGGCGCCATTGACGGCGAGCAGGGCATAGCGCAGAAGCCGCGGCAGGCCTTTGAGCCGCTCGTCCCAATCGGCCGAATCGGCGGCGGCGCCGGTCGTGACCGCGTCCTCCGCGGTTGGCAGATCCTGGTGATCGGCGCCGTCATCACCGCCATCGGTACTCAAGCGTCGCCCTCCTCATCGGAGAGAGCTTGCTTGACGGCCACTTCTGTCTGAGCAAACCAGCGCGGATCCCTCGTACGACCGAGATGGTGGGTGAGCCAAAGGGTCGAGAGCTCGATCTTCAGGGGGTGATCGAATTCGGCATTGCTAAGGATGTGCGACAAGACGAGGGCCGCCGTGGCGTCATCCTTGAGCGCGCAATGCAGAAGAGCCGACATGACGATATCGACTTGAAGATCGACGTCTCCTAGCGGCGTCAGCGACAGTGCCGCGGCGACGGCGGCAGCCGGATCGCCCTTGAGGGCGGCCGGGACGTTGTCGGTGACGCGGAGGACGGCTAGGCTTTCGAGAGTGGCGCCGAGATCAAGGCGTTCGGCCGCGCTGAACGCGTCGGGCGGCAGCATGCGCCACCACGCAAGCGGGTTTGAGTCATCCGAGGCGTATGGCCAGGGATTGCTGCGGCCGGCGATGGTGGAGTTTAGTTCGCGGACTTGACGCATGTGTGCAGCTTCTCCTATTGCCCTCACCGCGCGTTGGATGACACCGCGGGCGCTATCCACTGTCCGGGCCCGAGCGGGCGCGCCTGAAGAACGCTGGTCAGCCAATCGTGCTGTTCGATGGGAGTCTCAGGTTCGGGTGCCGGCTTAACTACCTTGGGCTTCCGCGCTGCGTTCAGCTTGCTAATGGCGGGCTCGAGGATTGCGCCGAGGCGCGTGTGCATCTCCTGCCGCAGCGCGGCGGTCATGGTCTCGATGCGCTCGACCACCGCGACGCCGAAGTGCGCGTTCAATTCATCGCGCACGAGCTTGATGTCACGCGAGAACCCCGAACCGCCGTAGTAGTCGATGACCGCGGTCGTCACTCGATCGACGTCATGTCCGAGCTTCTTGAGATGCGAGGCCAGCACGAGGCGGGTCGCGCGCAGATCCCTCTCGATCGGTTTGCGCTTGTTCCAAGCCGTTTCGCCATTGCCCCTTTTCACGTCGTAAGCGCCGGCCCAGCCGCGTTCGGAATCGATGACAATCAGGTCGAGCTTCGCCATCCTGATGACAGGCGAGTCCGACTTCAGTTGGATCTTCGCCAGGGCTGCGTTGGAGTTCTGGGAGGTCAGAAGATCGTTGGCCGCCACGGTGATCGGCACATGGATTTCGCTCAGAACTTCGAAACGACCGCTGGTGGCGAGCGTGTCTGCGAGCGTCGTCTGGATCAGAAGACCGTGGCGGCGCACGCAAGAAGAAATGACGGCGAACGATTGGGAGAGTTCGTCGCCGATAATCGGGTCGATCGAGAAGTTGGCTTCAAGGGCCGTTGCGACGACCTGCTTGGCCGCGCGGACGGCGTCCTCATTGGTTTTCAGCAATTCGGTGAGTGGATCGATAGGCACGTTGTTCTCCTCTGTATCGGGAGAACTTTTCTCATGGCCGGGACCAAATGTCAGTTGATCTGACAAATTAACCTTAATAGAATCTTTCCGACATGATTTCCGTAGAACAGATTCGCGCAGCGCGTAGCTGGTTAGGGATTTCGCAGCAGGAGCTTGCGGACGCTGCCGGCGTAGAGGTGAAGACTATTCACCGGATCGAGACAGGCTTTCGCGGAGCCACGGAACGAACCCTGGAAAGAATCCGACGGGCTTTCGAAGCGAGGGGCCTCGAGTTCATTTTCGACGGAAGCAAGCCGGTCGGTTTGCGAACCCGAAGCGCGCGCTAACGTAAGACTATCATCGCCGAGACTTCGCGGCCGCTTTTGGCGCGAGGCGGCCATCGCGCCAACGGAAGCGGGTTTCGACAGTTTCGCGAGCTTTACCTTGACTTCGATCCGCGTGTGTCGACACGACCGAATTCGTGCTCGACGAATATGCCTGTGGCTGCAATGAGCCATCCGGCGCTGCACGATGCAGATTGCAGTAGGCGGGCAGTAAGCCCTCATCCGAAACGCGTTGGGCAGCGTGGTCGTGGCTGGTTGCCAAGATGTCGTCGGGGCGGATCGCTCTTCCGTTCTGCGCCTGTCCGATTTTGTCCGCAATGCGAACCAGATCCGCGATGGACTGTGCCCCCATTTTGGTCATGATCCGGCCACTGTGAACACGGGCAGTATGCGTACAGATCCCTAGCCGGCCAGCTATGTGCTTGGGTCCAAGTCCTGCCGAGAGCAGCGCCATGGTCTCTCTTTCGCGGGGCGATAGCGACGCAAAGCCTCGCACGCAGTTCGTCCTGGATCTGCTCTTGCCGGTGCCGCGTGAGATCGCGTTCGATGCCGCGTCTGACCGCGTCGACAAGCTGTTCAATCTGGAACGGCTTGATGAGATAGTCGATGGCGCCATTCTTCATCGCCTAGACGCAGGTCCTTGCCTCGTCCTGAGCCGTCAGAAACAACAATGGTGTCTTGCGTCCAATCCTTGTCTGGTGGGATTGAAGATCGAGACCGCCGATGCCAGGCAACCGCACATCCAATATGATGCAGTGAAGTGGATTGGTCTCGCTTCTCATCAAGAAATCCTCGGCTGAATTGAATACCTCGACCGTCAGGCCAGCCGCGACGAGGCAATCCAGCGCCTTCGCTCGCGAGGAGCTGTCGCTGTCGATAACTGCTACTAGCGGTCGGTCAATGATCATCGGCTATATCGTCGGCACTCTTGATGGAGGACGGCATCGTTCCGCATCTCGGTGTACTTTCATCACGATAAGGTCGGGTATCGAGCTACGGAGCGGCTGCGCGAGATCGTTTCGATTACCATTTGCCGACATGTGCGCCGCCGTCGACGCGCAGGATCTCTCGCGTGATGCGGCGAGCCTCGATCACAATCTCCTGAATGCTCGAAATGCTTCCCATCGGGGACGGTCTGCGAAGAAAGTCCCAATCGGGTTTGCCCGCGAGGGCTGCAGTGATGCTGACAATGCTGCCGCCTGACGTTTGTGCCATGATCTGTATCTGTCTGATCGCGACTTGGGTCATGTAGATGAAGCCGTTGAGATTGGTGGAGAGCAGCTGCTTCAAATCATCACCCGGGTAGTCGGTGAACGGGTTGACCACGAAGATCTCAGCATTGTTCACCAACGCATCTATCGAGCTGAACTTGCCAACAGCTGTCTCGGCAACCCTGGTGGCTGTCGAGGCATGCCGACGTCCCCATCCACCAGGGCCAAGCTCGGAGAGAAGGGATCGCGTCACTCTCCGCGAGGTCGCGACGACGTTGTAACCTCGTTCAATGAATGTCCGTACCGCACTTAAGCCGATCCCCTGCAAGCCGCCGGTGACAATCACGGTCTTTGATCCTTGAGTCACGCTAGGTCTCCTTGCTCTAGCCGGGCAGTGGCGATGATTAGTTTCTTATCGCCGTGGAACTCGATCGCTGAATGTGCTGTGCCGCTTGGGGGCAGCTCGCTTGAAACGCGACCTCACAGCTTGCCAATTCGGAAGTCGGGTTCGCGAAGTTACATGCGCGCGAAGACGTGACTTCGCTTTGCTCTCGTTGGCCCAACGCACGCCGGGATAATGAGCGAGCAGAGTAGCTGGATGTACCCCACGAACGAGAACGCATTCGGTTCGGCCACTACGCCGGTTGAGGTAGAAGCCGCACACCTGCACGTCGTCAAGCGGCAATGACGGAAGAGGCGCGAGCTAAGGCAGCGCTGCTTGAGATCGCCGAAGAGTATCGCGCGCGGGCCGAACACCAAGAGCGGGAGCTCCCTGAGAGGAGCAAAAGCTAGTGAACGTCGCCTTATGGCCCATCTGCGAAGTTGCACCGCATCTGACGGAGGTCCCCTCATCACGCCACAGCGGACCAGATTTGCTCAACCGCAGTTCTTCGCATTTTGACCCAACCCGGACATCAGGGGCTGCGCAGCCTCTACCGAGGGGGCCCACGATCAACGAAATATGCCCCCGGATACGCCTTTGGACTCATCTCGGGCTGACGGTTATTTCACCGGCTCACCCATTCAAAATTCCGAGTTGCGGGCGCATATTGTAGCGATAGGGCGCCGCGAGGTGACTTAATGAAACGCCGCGATTTTGTCGCTCTTCTCAGCGCTGCGGTAGTCGCCTTGCCCCTCGCAGCCCACGCGCAGCAACCAGCGGTGCCGCGGGTCGGCTACGTCTGGAGCGGCGCTCGCGGGACGGACGTGTACTACCAGACCGGATTCCGTCAAGGACTAGAGGTCTTCGCATTTTGACCCGTTGCGGACTTTTGGATATCGGTACTAGAGAACCCTATCATCGTGGATTCCGGGGAGCAGAGCTTGAAGAACATTCAGATCATCGATCCCGCCGTCAACGCGACGTTCAGCTTGTTTCAAGCGACTGATGATGAGTTTGCTGCCATCTTTCCTGGGGCGGGCCAAGACTTAGAGTTGATCGAGGACTTTACCGAACGCGTAGGGGAAGAGCAGGCTTTGCGAATATTGTCGCCCGTATGGGAGCGCCCTATCTTGAAGCGCGATGCGCAAGGTATCCACGGGACGCTGTACTACGAGTACGCGGACCGGAAGCAATATCTTCCGGCATCCAGGAGAGAGGTCGACTGGCCCGATTCCTACGTTAATCTCGCGCAGCGCAAGCCGTCCGAGCGAATGAGCCGCGCGAACTGCCATCGGCGGGCGCCACGATACACAACAGAACCGACAGTCCCTTTGTGCCGGTCTCTCACTGAGCGCTGCCAGCTCAGGCACGCGAAACGATCACGTTGATCGCAACGAGGCAGCACGATGAAATCAAGACTTGGAAGGTTCATTACGCCATTTATCGCCACGCTCGCTCTTCGCGCGATAGTCATTGTCGCCACGGTTTGTACTGTACTGACGTGGGCCACGATCCACAGCGTTCGCGCCGAAGAAAGGGTGATCAAGATCACGGTGCTCGGGGATTCTCTCATCGAAAATAAAGGTGTTCCCGTTGCCCATCGTTTCCCGGACAAACTTGAATTTGCACTGAAAGCCAGAGGTCAATCAGTCGCCGTAACCAATGCCGGCTGGGCTGGTGACACAGCCGCAAAAGGTCTCGCCAGATTGGACCGAGTGATCACCGACCAACCCGATGCGGTCATTGTGGTGCTCGGTGCGAATGACATGGTCTGGGGAATCGATCCAAATGCTACTCGTGCCGCGCTGGCGGAAATTTTACGTAAACTCGAAGCGCGGCGGATTGCCGTGCTTCTTTGCGGCGTGCGGACGCAATCAAAATTTGGAGAAGAATACAAGAATGCTTTTGCGGCGATGTTTTCTGGTCTTGCCAGCGAGCACAACGTGCTGTTCTACCCAGCTTTCGATGATGCGTTTGTCGATGATGCCCAACTCAAAGCGCTCGATGGTCTACACCCGACCCCGGCCGGAATCGAGGCGGTCGTAACGCGCATCCTACCACAAGTCGAGGCCCTGATCGCGAGCGCGCGCCGCTAGGGACCGTTGAGACTCACGATTGGCATGAAGAAGGCTGCTACGTCGTTAGCGCGGGCAATTCCGACAATGGCCCTCAGCCGAATTGCCTATGAACGGCCGCAAAGGCCCCTTTCGAAGGAAAGCCGGACCTGACGAGCTGAGTGGTCGAAACCGCCGCTTGTGACCCTGGCTGTGTGAAAAGTCTCGGCCTGCTATAGTTCTCCTGCTGAATCGGTGGGGGACATGATGCCGGGCTTTGTTGCGGGGATGGACCGGGGGCAAGCGACGCTGTTGCCGGAATGCCTCGACGACTGGGTCGACGACAGCCATCCTGTTCGCGTGATCGATGCGTTCGTCGAGATGCTGGATCTGCGCGCTCTTGGCTTCACCAGCGTCAATCCGGCCGACACCGGTCGTCCGGCTTATCACCCCTCGATCCATCTGAAGCTCTACATCTACGGCTATCTCAACCGCGTGCATTCGAGCCGGCGGCTCGAGCGCGAGGCGGGCCGCAACGTGGAGGTCATGTGGCTCTTGGGCCGGCTGGCGCCGGACTTCAAGACGATCGCCGATTTCAAGGACAATGGGCCGGCGATCAAAAAAGTCTGCGCGCGCTTCGTCGAGGTGTGCCGCGAGATGGGATTGCTCGCGAAGGCCAGCGTCGCGATCGATGGCAGCAAGTTCAAGGCAGTGAATAACCGCGACAAGAACTTCACGCAGGCGAAAGTCGAGCGCCGGCGGAAGCAGTTGGAGGAGAGCGTGGCACGCTATCTGGCACGACTCGACTCCGCAGACCGGCAGGATCCGTCGGAAGTCGTCACGCTGAAGAAGATGCGTTACAAAGAGAAACTCGAGAAGTTGAAATCCGAAATGGCGAAGCTGGCGGCTATCGAGAAGCAGGTTCTGGCCGCGCCCGATAAGCAGGTTTCGTTCACCGATCCCGACAGCCGCTCGATGGCGACCAGCGGGGCGCGGCTCCGGCGTCGTCGGCTACAATGTGCAGACGGCGGTCGACACTGAGAACCATCTGATCGTCGCGCACGAGGTTACGAATGTGGGCTCGGATCGCTCGCAACTTGCGAATACGGCGCAGGCGGCCAAAGAAGCGTTGAAGGTCGAGAAACTTGAGGCCGTCGCCGATCGCGGTTACTTCAACGGCGAGGAGATCAAGGCGTGCGAGGACGCCGGCGTCACCGTGACGTTGCCGAAGCCGATGACATCTGGTGCCAAAGCGGAAGGCCGTTTCGGCAAGCAGGGTTTTGTTTATCTGGCTGAGGAGGATGTTTATCGCTGCCCGGCCGGGGAGCAACTCACCTATCGAATGACGACCGTGGAAAACGGCCAGAACATGCGCCGGTATTGGACAAATGCGTGCCGCGCCTGTCCGCTCAAGGCGAAATGCACGAAAGGCTCGGAGCGGCGGATCACCCGCTGGGAGCACGAGCAGGTGGTCGAGGCTGTGCAGGAGCGGCTCGACAAGAACCCCGAGGCGATGCGCACGCGGCGCGAGACGGTCGAGCATCCGTTTGGCACACTGAAGATGCGCATGGGCGCGACGCACTTCTTGTGCAAGACGCTGCCCAAGGTTGCGACCGAGATGGCGCTCTGCGTGCTCGGCTACAACATGACGCGCGTGCTGAATATCGTCGGCGTCAAGCCGCTGCTGGCGGCGATCGCGGCCTGAGACGGCCCCACTGCAGGCTCTGCACAGCCTGAGAGCCGGTCAGGTTTACCTGATGATGAACCAGCTTGCCTCCCAGACCCGAAATCGGAAAAATATGCTCGAAACCGTCACCTTGCAGCGCATCCAGCCTGGAGCGGCTCGCCGATACCCCATCCGCCGCGTTATCACACGGCCAAGACCCAGAGCCGACATCACTCCTTCGGCACTCCGGCCAAGTGAAACCCTTTTACGGCGCGCTTGGCACCTGCGAGAAACGCCGGATTGTCGCTTACTGAAAAGCTTTTGAAGCGTTTGATAGCAAACGTCGGATTTAGCGCAAGCCCCGCTTGCACGGCAGCCCACGCCTCCTCCTGCTTACCGAGAAGCGCGAGCGCAGCAGCCAGCCCAAAATGCGAGGTGGGATGATTACGGTTGGTCTCGATGCTGCGACGGAACCAGCTGAGTGCTTCGTCGTCCGCGCTAACCTGCAACTTGGCGAAGCCTACCATCATTGACCATTGGAAGCTCAGGATATCGCGAGGAGAGAGACGAAATGCTTCACTGATATGAGTCTCGGTCTCTGCTCCGCGCCCCATAAAATACTTGGCCCAGCCGATCAGCGCGTGCGCCTCAGCTATGTTTCGATCCAGCGCCAATGCTCGTTCGCACTCAGCAAGGCCCTGAGCGGCTCGGCAACTACACATGAGCACGCCGCCCAAAGCTAAATGGGCAAACGCATGATTAGGCGCGAGGGACAGCACCCTTCCCAGCGCGGCCTCGGCCGCCACAAGATGCGCGGTTCGTTCGTCGGTAAAGAAGCTACTTCCAACCACAAGATCGACAAACGCAATGCCCACCATCGCTTCGATATTTCCAGGATCGAGGAATAGCGCCCGTTCAAAAAAAAGCCCGCGCTTGTTCCATATGTTCAGGCGTCCACCCCTTGTTCCACGAAGCTTTACCTTGGAAGCACAGATCCATTGAACCGCGATGCACAGATCGTTCTGACCGCTGGGCCTCGAATTCTGTCAGCTGAGCATTTAGCGCATTGGGGCGGAGGATTTCGTAGGATCTAACCCCAAAAATGATGTACCTTCGAGGTCGCGGTGTTGAAATCTCAATGCCTGAGAACTCGCAATAGCGCTCTGGTCACTTGCCGCCGTCTGCGTGGTGGCGTTCAGTGTGGCCGCAATCGTGTCTCCTCACTGATCGAACAAGAGACCGTCTGCCTCCCGCCGGGGTCGAGGAGCCAGCGCCGCTGGGCGCCGCAGCAGGTGGTGATTGTTCGACGCCAACTTCGCCGCAACGCCCGGCCCCAGTGGCGGCAGTGGCCGCAGCCTCCACTGCGCCGAGGCGGGCGACGACGCAGCGGTGTGTGGTCGGCCTCGGCCTTAAGCTTGAATTGAGCGATGGGCCAATTGCTCGCCTAGTAAACGCACTGTCTGACCCAGTAGCCACCGCTCACCCGTATCCACTGACATGGCTCGGCGGGGCTCTTTGATGATCGGCCACCCGTGAATATCGATGTTTGTTGGCGCGGTGATCCGCGCCAAAAGACAGCATTCGCTTCGGAGGAATGGAAGACCAGAGCTCCGGCGAAGCAGGTAGCGGCTACACAGCACAGCAGGAAACGGCTCATTTGTCTGATCCCGGTGAGACGTTGAACCCTTGCGAATGCTACGCGAGCCGCCGGGTTTTATCCACACCCGGGCAAACAAGAGCAGCTAGGTTTCGCAGTACCGTCAGCGAAAGTTGCCGAATTCCTTGAGCGGGCTGAGCACTACGCAGCGCTAAAAAAAGCAGCTGAAACACTTGCCGACCCGCCGCATTTACGAACAAATGGAAGCAGCTACCGCATTCCCGCCCAGAGCCAGTTGCATCTGAATTTCCGTTTTTAGGGGGTTTTTGATCCATGTGCCCAACTCAATGTGAGTACATTGCTGCGTTGATCAAGCTGCACGACCAACATATTGAAGCTCTTCGCGTCAGCCCCGCGATTGAGAAGGAATATGCGGAGATGCTTCTGTTGAGGGAAAGGATAAGAACGGCACTCGATAGGAAAGACCACGTCCTCGCCCCGGAATTGATCGGCTCTAGGAACCGGCCCATTTCTCGAGCATAGGAGGCCGACATGATCGAGACTGCACCGACGCAAGTTATACTTGCATGCTCGAAATGCGGAGAAGCGTACAGCGCAGTTCAAGCCCAATCGTCTGTGAACAGGACAAAATCGTTTCAACTGTTTAGTCTGCGCAGCCGTGGTCCTCAGCTGGATGGGTGACTACGACCATAGCGACTGAAAGCCGCTTCCGACGCGGCCCGAGAGAGCGATCTGATCCCCGAGAGAGGAGCGAACTTCACTGGGCCGCAGAGTTGTTACCATTTTTTCCCAATCCTAAATCATTGTTTACAATCTGCTGTCATCCTTGTTCGCATGCTGAAAGGTATTGTGATCTGCTTTTTCGCCTTCGTATTTTCAAGCCCTGGACGGCTACCTGATGCCGGTCGGCATCGCGACGCGGTTGTTACAATGCTGATCGAGATCGACGACAGTTGGAGCCGCTAGCGCTTTCGCTCCAATGGGACAGCCAGGGCACATAGAACTCATCGTCTCGCCTGCGATACGTCGCGCGATGATTGCGATCAACGACCAGAAAGCGTTTCGCGCTTTACGGTCCAAATGGGAGCGTCTGGAAGTGCGAGCGCGATGGTGTCTCGCCGCGCACACTCTGGAAGCTGCTCGCGAATCTCCTGATGGAGGACGAACCGCAGACAACCGTTACGACGGCTTCACTCACCACAGTCCGTATGCGCCTGAGCAAGGTTGGCCTAAATGTCTTGAAAGCGAACTTAGTCAGGAAGGCATGACGCTGGCGCTAATGCTCGATCTTCCTTCGGAGCTACCATCACGGCGCGTCAATCGGGCGACGGCCGTTGCAGCGTCTCCGCTCATCCCATGGCGCTCGCATCCAGGCATTGCGCCGTTAAGGAACTGGTTACTAGTCACTGTCACCTTTGCTGTATTAGGCCGCGATATGCGGCAGTGCATTCCGAGAACGGTTTAATACTTCGACACGCCCGGTTGGCGGTTTCTTGAAGGAGAGGCCCAATGTTTAAGGGCTTCACGGTGGCAGTTGTGGCGTTGATTAGCACAGCGCAGCTGGATCGATACCTAACCAACGGTCGGTACACCGACGCGGCTATAGCTATGCTGCGGCAAATTGGGCGCTCGTTTGGTTTTTGAATATTATTGGACGCGGAGGCGCGTGATGGACATCTCATGGGCTGATCTCGATAGCGATGAGCAGCGCACCATTGCGATATTGGGAGCCGGACTTTCCATTGAACTGTGCGACCCTCTTGCCCTCCTGACGCTAAGGCCGGCTCGGTCTGGTCATAGGGTCGCATTTGACCGCCGCTGGACACAATCTGCGAAGAGATGCCGTTGTGAAGAGTGCCGCGGGCTAAGCGTTGCGGGTGTTCATTGAGACTAGGATCGGGGATGCCAAGCGCAATCGAACTTATTGTAGACGCTTACGTTCGCCTCAATGACAGGAGAGCTCTCGACGATCTGCGCATACAGCGCCGGAAGCTGGCCGTGGACCTGAAGGCACGCACCGACTTTGACTGCCGGACAACCATTCAGCAGATCGAGGAAGATATCCTCGTGATCGAGGCTGGGCTGGCGCAGCTGGATGGTGCGGCGACGAGCTAAGCCGCCGACCTGCTCGACCTAGATCATCCGCTCCTTGGTGACCCGCAAGCTGCGAACGTAATAGCCCTGTCTTTGAACGGCTGACTTGATCTCGTCGCTGACTTTGAGAACTCGTTTTCTGCTCTTGCGCCAATTATTTGCAGAGTAAGCGCCGGGTATCGCGGCCCCTGTGCTTAGAACGAGCAAGTCCCGCTTGCCATTGCGATAGACATCAAACACTTTCCGCCCCCGCTGATTGTATCGAAGTAAACACGAAGTATGTTTCAGTCATTCTGCTCGGTCAGCTTACTACCTCGAATGGCCGTGCGGGTTGCAAATGTGCAACGCCCCGCGACTTCTGCTTCACCAGCAAAGATGCGGTGGAACGTCCTTTGCGCCTGACCGCTCGCCTCGGGATTGCACACCCTCAGTGCCACGGCGCTACAAAAGTAGCCACCGAGGACGAACATTCGTGGGTCAAGTCTATTGCCGCATAAGAGGTCCACTCAGCCGATTGGCTTTGCTCACCAGCACTATTCGGAACGTTGCACTTTCTGGTGCGTTGGGTGTCATCCAGATCTAAGGAGCGCGTTATGGATCGCGCGAGCATGTGAAAGGTGCTGCTGATAAGGCCAAGGGCAGCATTAAGGAAGGCGCCGGTAAGCTAAGCGGCGATAAGGACCTGCAAATGGAAGGCAAGGCACAATGCCGCAGGTGACGTTAAGGATGCGGCGAGAGACGCAGCAGACGCCATGAAGAAGTGAGTTCCGCTCATTATCTAGGTTTAGCGCTCGCCGCTCCTTCCGGGGGGCTTTTGTTTGTGCTTCTAGAAAGAAAGCGCGCGCAAATGCAGCGGCCATCAGAACCTGAGCACATCATCCAACAACTGGCCGTTGCGGCACCTTCACCTCGTTCCAAGGCTTCGTTCTGAGGACGTGGCCTTTCGGAACTCTTGCAGTCCGCAATGAGTTACAGAGCCGCCGACAGGAGGAGCATGAGCGGTCGCGTGCGCGGTAGCACGTGACGGTTGCTTGATCGCGCCGGCCGGCAGCACTTGAACAGAGAGAGGCGACAATGAAGGCAAGACTTCTTCTTGCTGGCGCATTAATCATCGGATGCGCCGCCCCGGCACTGGCCGATGAGTACTATGTCGTGCAGGGTCCGAACCGCCAATGCACCGTTACCACCACACGTCCGGCGGACAAGGAGGTCGTAACACAGATCGGTCCGCTGGCTTTCAAGAGCCGCGTGGAAGCCGAAGATCGCATCAAGCAGACCAAAGTCTGCGAGGAAGGGACGGTTGGCAGTAGCGGCAGCACGACTGTCATCAAAGAGAAATAGTCGAGGGCATCATTCCTGAACGTCTTTGGCTATTCGAGAAAAGTCGCGCCCATCCTGTCGGCGCGACTTTTTGTTTGCCATGCCGGCATTCGACCAGTGGATTTCTGGCGCGTGCCTCTGCGGCGACGATGATTGCTGAAGTTAGCGAACTGGCCGGGTGTCCGCGGCGACGGTGGCATGCCCCAAGTGCATCAGCGCTATCATCTCTCCCACCTTCGATGTTGCGCGTCGCGGGCGCGGGATAGTCCGGGAAGTCGCCGGCTCGGCTGCAAGTTGCCGATGTGGACACCGACCACGCCAGTAGGGCGCGAGGATGGCGGCTTGGTTAATTACCCTTGAGTGCAGCTCCTTGCTCTCAATGAGAGGCCGAAGCCCTTGGATCAGGCAAAAGGCCACTTAGGCTCGTTATACAAAGAAAATTGGCGGTTAAGAAATGTGCTGCGGGCATTTTGCCATCTAATGTCAAGACGCCTTCGCGCTATCACTTCGGAATGAAGTGTATGGCAGAGAGCATCGAGCACGATTGTCGTTTCAAGAAGAATTTTTGACGACAGGTTTAGGTCATCGACGACGGTCGAAGATTTTGAGATCGAGGAGATTGCGTCTTCTAGTCGTCCTAAGCTTGCGTCGAAGCTAGTGGGCGGATCAACCTTGACTGCTGCGAACGCCTTTATCTTGCCTGCGACGCGACCAGCGGAATAGCCTTCACCCGGCCTGTAGTTCACCGCATTCCTTAGGTCCGACGGCCATGCGCTTCCGAGAAAATCAAAAGCGGTCAAAAGCGCAAGGTAAAGGCGATCTTCGTCATCGCCGGAAATCGTGAGTTTTGCTAGTTTAGCGATTTCTTCGGCGACTAACTGCCAAACGAGATTGTGTACCCTGGTCTGGCTGGATTTCGTCAGCTTCACATCGGCATAGGCTAACGTGTTGGATGGCGAGCACTCCATGACAAACGCGCCTGCTCCGGGTGAGGGGGATGCCATCGCAGATAACGTATGAAGCGACTGAACTTGTGGCTTTTCCAAAAATACCGCGGTTCGCCCGAGCATGCGCGTTAGGCTAAGAGCGAGAAAAAACGCCCAATAGTAGAAAGTTACGCATACCCAACCGGTGCTAAACCAACGCCCTGAACCCAATTGGTTTCGCAGCGTAACCGAATGTTCCGCAGCGTGATCTAGGTAGAACGCTACTTCCGAATGAAGGGCAGCGGCTATCTCGACATGGGAAGCTGAAAGGAGGAACTCTCGGCGCGAGGTTGCAGCCGTAACGAAGGCTCCGGTTGATAGCCATTCCCGCACCGTCGTCGGTCTAGTTTTTAGTACTACCGTTCTCTCGGGCACAACCATCAGCGCTTGCTGCCGAAGGCTCTGCCAAGCAGGGCCTTGAGGAAGCATTAAAGCATCTCGTTGCTAATAGGCGTCTTAGCTCTCAACGTAGATTGCATCAGCTCTGTCATCGCCTTCTTGTCAAGGAGCGACTGCCCGCCCGAGCCCCGATAGCTCAAACGCGCAAGCGGTCTTATGATTTTGCGAATGGCTTCTGGCTTCGCGCTTTTCGAGGTGGAAATCGCGGTCTGAATGACTTGATCGAAGATGTTGAAAATCGCTTCGAAGAAAGTTGACCGGGTCAGGAGAGAGCTATCCTCCAGTTCCGCATCGAATGCGTTTAGATAATTTCGGATGAGCTTGTACCGCTGGTCGTCTCCTGTCTCGGACATCACACCTCCGGTTAAACTCGACCCGATTGCACGATTGAAGGTGACGCGGGAGATTTTTCCGGTCGCGCTCTTGGCAGGACTAAGCCGTCCAGCAAGTGGACTTTCAGCATCCCGATTTAGACGGTCAAAGATGCTTCTAAGGATTTGCTCTTTGTCGGACTCCAACTGAGCGATGTGCTTAATATCAAGCAGCAGCGCCGCTGGCACACCTCGCTGTGTTGTATTGATGTCCACAAATAGTTTTGCTTCCTCGGCGGGCGAAAGGTCCGAATAGATAGCAACAGGCACACGGTGCCGAACCCGACACTTGTGATAACCCCAAAGCCGGTGCTGTCCATCAAGAACTAAGAAAGCCTTCTTGATTGGCTCGAACGAAATAGATTTCGTTCGGCGCATGTATCGAAAAGCTGCACCCGTTTGGGCAGACAAAACGATGTTGCTTGGAATTGATCCGGAGCCATCGGCGAGATACTTAGCAATATCGTCGGCTCGTGCTTCATTGAGGGACCGCTGAAATCCAGTTAGCGGGTCGTCATCCCTTCTCGCGACAAAACAGCTAGGAAAAAGGTCGTCTACCGGAATGGTTGCAAAATAAAATCGATGCTTATTTTGATTGAGCAAAAGTCCGGGATAAGATTTGCGTGTCATTCAAGCCCCACAGCCAACCCCCGAGATCATACATCTCCTCTGGCCGGTGAATAGAAGTGATGCAACTTATCCGCGATCTTGTTCAGGGTGCTATGCAGCAGAAGAGTTCCAAAAGCACTCGGGACCATCGTTAAGCAATTGAAGTAACTTGCTCAAGCGAAGGCTAGGCCACGGAAACCAAAAACTCAGCGGAAAGGTGTCGGGGGGAACGTAGGTAGCGCTCCCCCGCTACCACCTTTCCCCACACTCCCTTGACTCTGTTTGGATAGGCCTTTTCTCCGAGCGGGGCGTTTAGCCGGCCTGCTATCTCGACGGCTAAACCACCTGGGCGTTCCGGTTCGCGGAACACGGTGACCGTCTCGACCAAGTCTCTAATGGCTTCTGCGGCCTCTCCGTCGCCCGCACTGACACCTTTACCCAGTGCTTCTTCAAGCCGACCGAGTTGCTCCTCATATCGTTTGAGGATGGCCGGATGCAGCGCAATTTCGATCGGAGCGGGTGGTTCGCTTTGTAACTCCTCAGATATCCGCTTTCGTTCGGCATCTAAGGCAGTCGATCGCGGCCCGAGCACGGACGGATCGCCATGTCCCTTTGCGATCGCATCCACCAGTCGTTCGATTTCTCGACTCAACTGCCCTAGCTGCTGCTCAAGGCGGTGCCGCTTTGCCTGTGATGTAGCTAGGAGGCGCTTCCGCTCCTCCAGATACGTTCGTACGTATTCCGAAAAAACCGTCGGTGCACGCAGTTCGGCCCTGAGCCCGCTGAGGACCGCACTTTCGACCGCGTCTAAATAAAAGGTCTTGGCATCAGAACATGTGGCGCTCTCTTTCGCCGCAGAGCAGCGAATACGAATGCGGCCTGACTTGTGGCGTCCATTAGTTGCCATACCCGAACCGCATGAGCCGCACCGGAGCAGTCCGGATAGCATCCGACGAGGCCGACGTTGGTGGCTGGGGTGGATGTGACCGCGCTCTTCCTTGCGTTGCTGAGCAGCCGTGAATAGCTCTGGATTGACAATTGCAAGATGCGGCACTTCAGCCACCTGCCAGCCACTCTTCGGATTTGGTCGTGACAGGCGTTTTCCCGAGTCGGGGTCCTTCACCATCCTGACTTTGTTCCAGACAAGGCGCCCCACATAAAGTTCGTTTGGCAGAATGCCGGCGCGCCTCTCATGATTGCCATTGATTGTTGACGCATTCCAGCCTCGCCCCCGCGGAGGTGGTACGCCCTCGTTGTTGAGATCATGCGCGATTTCCCGAGGCGTACGACCGTCCACGTATTCCTGAAAGATGCGCCGGATCACTTGTGCCTCGGCCTCGACAACCACTCGTTCACCACTTCTTCCAGGTACCGCTGCGTATCCGTACGTCAGGCCCCCGCCAGCCAAACCTTGCTTGACCCGCCCCGCTTGGCCGCGACGCACTTTGTGCGCATTGTCCTCGCGATAAAGTTGTCCGACCAAGCCGCGAAGGCCCACCAGCACGGTGTTAACGACGCCCTCGTGGACCGCCCGGATCTCGATCCCGAGAAATGACAGCCGCTTATGAATGCCAGCCAGATCTTCCATGTCGCGAGAGAGGCGATCGAGCGCTTCGACGATCACCACGTCAAAGGATCTCTCCCGCGCTTGGTCCAACATCCGTAGAAGGCCTTCGCGGCCCATGACAGACCCGCCCGAACGAGCCCGATCTTCATGGGTACTGACAACAATTAATCCTTCGCGCTCGGCATAGCTCTGACAAAGTGAAAGCTGATCCTCAATCGATCGCTCGTTCTGAAGATCGGTTGAGAATCGAGCATAGATCGTCGCTCTTTTCCCCGCTTCGCTCGATGAGCTGTCTTTCATGATCTTCCCTCGCGGCCACACGGGCAAGTACTCGCGCGAGGCGTAAGATCGCCCTATCTGGATTCGCCTGCAAGGAAAATTTGCGATCGGCTTCCCGCACGATCGAACCTCTAGGCAATCGCGCAGCTCAACGAGGTGCACGCACCTACGCTGGCGTCAGTCGACAAGACGACGTGGGGGGAACTGATCATCTCGAGCATCCTGCTCGGATGATGACTAAGTGCAACGGCCGCTATGAACTCGTCGTGAAATTGGATGCCTAGGCGAAGAAAAGGACAAGGAGCGAACGGCTTTGCGTGCATGGAATTGATACTGCTGGGAAGCGCACAACCTCTCCCATCTAGCGAATACCGAAGTGGAAACTCCGGGCCTGGCCAAAGGACTCTATTCCAGCTGTCGAATTCGCCACCAGTTCGGCCTGATTGGAGCCGTTAGCTAGACCGTGGGCGAGGAGGCGGTGGATGGTTCAATCGTCCTTAGGCAGGTCTACCCAGCGAGCGGAAATAGCCTTCGCGGTTCTCGCAACCATCAGACAGACTGCTATGGCTCGACCTATGGCCTGGATATTGCATCTTTGACGAAATCGATGCGCTTCGCTGGCGCACGACCCTCGTGCGCATGTTGCTGCGACTCCTGATGGCTAACGTCGTGTGACGGGGAGCCTACCCATCAAATCTGTCAGCTGCCATGTGGAACCGGTTTCGAAGATCCATTTAGAAAGACTCTCATACGGCATTGGCGCAACCGCAATAAGCATATGGCCAGGTACGATCGTCTGCCGAATTTTGTCTCAGATGAAGGACGCGCATACGTAGCGAATTCTGCGAAATGCCTTCAGGTTCTGACATTTTGATATTCCCGTGAGATGGCCGGTGTTTTCACGCGCGCTCCAATGATGCGGGGTCGGGAATCAGATGCGTTGCTACGGTGCACAAGCCAGAAGCTCATAATTGCTCCCTCGCGATAAGCGGCTTCAGGATTGGGCGCGGGGGGCAGGAGTGGTCGGCACAACGCTTCAGTTTCTCCCATGTAAGACAGCTCAACCTACCAAATCTGGCAGGTGCCTTGCGGGACGTCTCGACGATAGAAGGCAGGGCGCCCTCGGGGCAGCCGCCCCAAGGGTGCGAGGCGGCAGCGTTGCAGTACCGCGACGCTGGCGAGCGAAGTTAGTGGCGCACGTGATAGGGACAGCGCTTTCCAAGGGCCTCTCCGACGAGCGCCGAGTCACACGTCATTTAACTCCGCTGGCAGCGCGGAGTTGGTAGTTTCAGAGCTTTGAACAGCGCGGACGCCCGGCCCGCGCTGCCTCCCCTCTAATTCTAGACCTTCTGGGCCTCGGAATACTTCGACACACTAACGGGTGAGCCATGCCCGATCCTGCTCGTCGATTGCAGTTAGCCAGAACCTTGAGATGCTTTCGCGATCTGCTGCATAGCGGACGGACACGTTCCTTGGCAAGCGTCAGCATGAGTCGAGGCGGCTGCCCATGCCGGAGCGCCGCTGAGATCGCTTTTGTCACCATGGACGGTTTCTCTGATCTCGATCAGCGACGTCTTTTGCGCCCTCTTAGATCCGATAGGTCATAGCTTCCTTGACCTCGCTTAAGCTGCAGAGGAGGCCCAATGCTGGTGCGCCAAACGCCGCCCATTGCGGTTCGGCAGGCGAGGAATCTTTGCCGCGCGTACTAGATATCGCAGATGAGTCGAGATTTTTGGCGAGAGCGAAGAGGCAAACGCGCAAATCAGATGGTCTACCTGAGCATTGCGCAGCTACAAGGTCCTTTCCGATCGTCCTCGCCGAACAGATCATGGCAGGTCGCTCGACGACGGCGGCAGCACTTCTCTTCCGCGCGTATTTTCGCAGCCGATCCCGCACATTCACGCTTTCCAATGTTGCGAGTTGTTCCGCCGTGTCTCGGCGAAGCAAAATGGTGGCATGCCGTTGACGAACCGGCAGACGCGAATTTCAAAGCTATGCTGAGCACAGATAACATCAACGCTGATCGCCTCGCAGCCTCACAGGTTGAGGCCGCGCGAATTCTCGGGGTCCATCGCGAAGGATCCTGCGGGAATTCGGAGCCACGCGCTGACTGAAAGGCGCGACTGCATTGCGGCACGCATAGCCCGTCATGGCGTTGCTCGTGTGGTTTCATCTTTGGGAACGGGAACCCGTTTGGTCGCTCGCGAGAGAAGGAATTGACCGATGCTTAGTGAAAGAAAAGCATGCAGACGCTTGCGCCTCTCTAAAAAATCAAAGGCTCTGCCTGACATCGAGCTGTTCGCCGCGAACTTCATCGCGCAACTGCGCTCCATAAACAGCAGGAAGCCTGCCGCAGACGCTAGCCCGAGGGACAAACGCCTCGAAGCGAACGCTCGCCGCCGGAAGCCGTGGTTGCCACACCTTGGTCTCTCGCAAAGCAAGGGGCGCGTAGAGGCGCTGGGCAACGAGAAGCTCGCCAGAATGGCGAACAGCGCCGGGAGCTATATCGGCCCGACAAAGGCCGCGGCGTAGTGAGGGAGCTCCAGTGCTTATCCGCAGAGACGCTCTGGATAACGGCGTTACGGAGCGGCCGATACCGCCGAA
This sequence comes from Bradyrhizobium sp. CB1015, assembly GCF_025200925.1. Taxonomy (GTDB): domain Bacteria; phylum Pseudomonadota; class Alphaproteobacteria; order Rhizobiales; family Xanthobacteraceae; genus Bradyrhizobium. The sequence continues at coordinate 1,248,403 of NZ_CP104174.1, forward strand.
CCCGGCGCGAAGCGTGCTGCCTTCATGCAAGGTGGTTCAACGTGGTGTGCTTGCCCATTTGCGCCGCCGTGCTGTGCATGACTACCAATGCTGGTAGGTCACCCGAGGCCGCTCTCTCGCTAAAGTCCCACTGTACCCTGAGGCGGCGGGCCTCACGGGAAAGCCGGGCGGGTTAGCCTTGTGATCCCCGAGGCTGACTAGCGTTCCGGCGAAGCGGATGCGGCAGATAGCGCATTTATCCACCTCCCCGGTGGACATCGGCGCCGAGTCGCATCCGCGCTGCTTTCTCTCGAACTCGCTAATTGCGTCTAGTTTTCGCGCATTACTGGGAGATAGGCTGATCGAGCTCATTAAGCATTTTGACGAATCGGAGCCCAATCGTCCTCCCCACGCGAACCCAGCGTGGAGCACGAGCCGGTAAGCGGCGCGACGTATTCAAATTCGAGAGCAACTGATGCGCAATCCGAATGGCCAATCCTGCATGGTCGAAGAGCCCACGAGCCAGGGGGCGTGAGGTCATACGGCCGATCAGTCATCAAACGTGCAGTGGATTGGCTGAGTGTCAATCCGGCGCGTAGTCTCAATGCGGGTGCCGCTGATCGCAAGCGCGCCGAATGACTGTTATCTGAGGCGTAAACGGCGATATCGCTGCCAACGGCAAGCGGCCCGCCCACATGGGTCGCCTTTCGTTTTGTAAATTGTGCAGGTCTGTCAGCTTTCGGTAAGCCAGCCCCGATAAAGAATCGTTGGGTTTAACGGGGGCGTGGCGGGGACAGCGCATGAGCTGAAGGACCACCATGTGCCGAGTCACGCTTCCGTTAAGCTCATTGCACTGCGGATGCGGCAGGATAGTGCCTCATGATGCCCCAGGCGCCGAGCGCGCCCGCAATGCTTCCAACTCGCGGGTTAGTTCTCCTTCTGCCGATTTTGCTCGTTCTGCAAGCAATCAGCTTCTTGCGCCGCTTGAAGCTCAGTTTGGAGCAGTTAGCTGGGTGGCAGGGAAAGCGCTGCCCCTGTGTATGCGTCGGGGAAAAGCGCTGATTGAAGTTCTGCTAAGTTCAACTGGCAGTGCGGGCGGGGTAGGGACAGCGTCTGCTCCAGCGCAACCAAGCGGCGCCGAGTCGCGCCCGCACTGCTTCCGATCAATCTTCGCCAACACTCAGGAAGGGAAAGGAGATTGCCTGGCTAAATCCGGTCCGCTGTTGTCTTGATGCAATTGTGTCTGCCGTGTGTGGCGACGACGATGCCGACAGCGTCGTCCGATTCTTCAACGCGGTGCTCCCCGTCGCGGCTTTCAAGGTCTCGGATAATCTTCTCAATGGACTGATTCTATCGCGCTTCGTCTGGACTTACTCTGCCAACATTCTTGCGCCTCTCATGTGCGTTTGGCCTGTCATTGTTTTTTATGCACGGTTTTCTAGGAACGCCCACGTGTCGGGTCATGCTGGTGTCTCCAATTGGTTCAAGGTAAAGACCCAGCTTAAAGAATCGCCGATGAGATGGGACCGATCTATTTTGGTAGGTGCCCTTCGTTGCTTCTCGAAGATATAACTAGGTCGCCCTTGAGAATTTGAGCCTCATGGGAGCAAAGGTGGCCAGCCCCAGTCTTTGTGACCGGGTTGGCCACCAGCGCTTGCGACATCATGCCCATAGGGCAGCTACAGGGCAAAAATGCACATATTCGAGCAGCATATCACGTCCCTGCGGTCGCAAGCGCTTGCGGTGCTTGTAGCCAATCAGGTCCGTGCCGCCGATAAGTCTCTGGGACTATCAGATCGCAAGCTCGCCACATTGAACATGGATGAAGTTCAGGCAATGCTAGCCATACTCGATTGCATAAAACCCGACCTGCGGCCGAAGGAAGCACGGCAGATCGCTGCGCGCATACGCGCGCTTTTAGAGGGGGCGCATGGGTGTCAGCCGGTTCGGGTAGCATGTCTGTGAGACCACTAGTGTGAGCTTTCGGTAAGTGGTCCAACCTCTCGTGAACGAGGAAGCTGAACTTGGCGAAGCTTTAGCCCGCTCGTGGAGGATCGATAGGCACCCATAAGGACGCGGCTCTGACGCCGAAAGATCGGGAAGCCATGGTGCCGAGGGGGGTCGTAGTGGCCTGACAAAGGCCAGCCGCGCTGCAATTCAATAGCTCGGCCAAGACCGTCACCAAGTGGGTCAAGCGTTCCGCAGGGGCAGGCGTCGATGGAGCGTGATCGCTCTACAAGGCTCTTTCAACGCCAAGCTCTGCCTGCCACACGCGCCGAATTCGGAGTGCGACGGCCGCGCCACGCCGATTGCGCGGCTTGACCCGGCCGAGCCGGTGCGGCGCTATGGACGTGAACGTCCCGGTGAGCTGACACGTCGCTATCAAAAAGATGGGCAAGTCCAACCGTGTAGACCATCGATCAATGGTGGTCGGACTCGAAAGAGCAGCCTCCGGGTACGCGGCGAAGAACCTGGCCGGGATTATGTTGACGTCTGAACGAGGATGCCTCCCGAAATACGTTCAGCGAGGCGAAGCGAGTGGCAGGGCTGCGCCGCGGCCCTCCTCAAGGCGGCGACGCCACAAGCATCGGCGTCAAGGTCAGCAGGTCACGACCGACAACGGACCCTGCTACGAACCTCTGCTTCCCGCAAAGCGTGCGAACGCCTGGGCCTCGAGCAAATCGGCACCAAGCTTCATAGGGGCTCTTTAGCGATCGAGATCTGCTGCTGCGCTGGCTTGGAAACACGATCTTAGTCACGCCGCAGTATTGCGTCACCTCGGCGGACCTCAAGGAATTCTACACTGCACATCGTCGATCCAGCCGATGAGCTGCTCTAGACCGGACCGGATAGGTCGCCGACCGCGGCAGCCGGTCGGCGAATCGGCGGAGGCCGACCCACGCCCGCATACCCAACAGACAACCCAAGTAAGTCTCCCGGCGATGATGGCGCAACCAAAGGGATTTTCATCCATCCGCGGGCCATTTTTGAGCCGTCGATTTCTTTTTCTCTTCCGCAAGTTGACAATTTTCCTCCACGCTCCGTAAGGAAGTACCGTGTGTGCGGAAGGCTGAACGTTCTTCAAATGAGAACAGTATACGCTGCTAAGCATTTCTCAGCGTAGGCGCTCGCGTTGCTGTGCTCTCAACGCTGCTGTTGCGCGGATCTGCCAATCCCGTGACCAACTCATTGTTTGCTGTTCTCCTTCTTGGATGAGCAGCAAATTAGTTGAGTTGAAGCGGAAGAGGTTCACTTGCGTTTCGCAGCAACCAGACTACTGATCGCCCGGCATATTCGATCATTTCGAACGGTGTGGGTAGCTATGACTTCCAAATCGTCGGCGAGTTAAGCGGAGTTCAAGCTTTGCCACATTCGCACCGCAAAATCGAACTGAGGTCCAAATGAGCCACGTTTCCGAGCAGCCGATCGATCGCATCACAATTCCCATGCTGCAGCAGTGGAAGCAGGACGCTCGGCGTCTCGTCATGACGACTGCCTACGACGCGGTTGCGGCGCGTATCGCGGATCCGTCCGTCGACATCATTCTCGTCGGCGACAGTGTGGGTAACGTTTGCCTTGGATTCGAAAATACGCTTCCAGTGAGCGTTGCGATGATGAACCATCATCTGGAAGCCGTGGTACGCAGCAAGCCTCGTGCTTTACTTGTCGCCGATATGCCATTTCTTAGCTTCCACGTCAGCGTCGAGGAAACCATACGCAATGCCGGCGGATTCCTGCAGCGAGGCGCAGCTGCGGTGAAACTCGAGGGCGGTGGCAAGAGAATCGAGATGGTACGGGCCCTCGTCGATTGCGAGATTCCTGTGATGGGTCATCTCGGTCTTATGCCCCAGAGCGTCAACGTCATGGGGGGCTTTAAAGTGCAGGGTCGGACAGCGGATGAAGCGTTGCGTTTGCTCGATGACGCTCACCGTCTGCAGGAGGCCGGCTGTTTCGCTTTGGTATTGGAGGGCATTCCGGCCGAGCTTGCTGCTCGAGTAACCAAATCCTTGACAATACCGACGATCGGGATCGGCGCCGGCCCGGACTGTTCAGGCCAGGTACTCGTGTTTCACGACGTGCTGGGCCTCACTGGAGGTCATCGCCCCAAATTCGTTCGCGCCTATGCAGAAGGCTTTCAGCAGTTGCATGATGCGCTTTCGCGCTGGGCCGCGGATGTCCGCGGTGGTGCATTCCCGGGACCGCAAGAGTCCTATAGGCTTCCCGAAGGCGTCGAAGAAGCAATTACCAACTGGGCGCCCTCCAACCCAACTTGATATAGAGCTCCACATGCAAACAATCACGAGGGTCGCTGAACTTCGCCGTACTCTCGCAAAATCCCGCGGTGCCGATCAACGGGTCGGATTGGTGCCGACAATGGGCTATCTCCACGATGGCCACTTGGCGCTGATCGCGGCGAGCCAGGCGCAATGCGACGTCACCGTCGTCAGCATCTTCGTCAACCCCACTCAGTTCGGACCAAACGAGGATCTCAGTAGCTATCCGCGCGACTTTTTACGTGATGAGGGACTGTGCCGTGATGGCGGTGTTGCGATCCTCTTCGCGCCGGATACACAGGAGGTCTATACGAGCCATTTCGAAACCTTCGTTGAACCGGGCGACCTCGCCAAACCTCTGTGCGGAGTCTTCAGGCCTGGACATTTTCGCGGTGTCGCGACCGTCGTATGCAAGTTGTTCAACATGGTGCAGCCCGATGTCGCGTTTTTTGGGCAGAAGGATTTTCAGCAATGCGCAGTCGTGCGTCGCATGGTAATTGATCTCAATCTCCCGATCGAGATGGTCACTGTACGAACCGTTCGCGAACAGGATGGGCTCGCAATGAGCAGTCGCAACCGCTATCTGAGCAAAGAAGAGCGTCAGCGGGCCCTTGCGATCAATCGTGGACTATCCGCGGCGCTCGACGAATTTCGCTCGGGAGAGCGCAACGTAGAAAAGCGATTGCGGTCGCCAAGGGGCATTTAGAGGCGGTTGACAGACTGCAGTATCTTGAACTTGTCGACGGTGACACGCTCAAAACTGCCGATAGTCCACTGCGGCGCCCCGCGGCGCTTTGTGCGGCAGCCTACGTTGGCTCAACGCGGCTGATCGACAACGTCCTACTGGGGTTGCCAACTCGGTAGCGCAATGCGTGGCTAAACGGTTCGCAGCATATTGAGCGGCAAGAAATGCTCAAAGCATCTCCGAAAGGCGCGTCGAGCTGGTAGCGGAGGGCCGACTCCGAGGCGATCTTGTTCAGCGACTTAGCGAAGCGATAGGTAGCAGGTGCGTACGGAATATTGTGGGACCTAAACTTTGTGTCCGGCAACATCACGAGTTTTGCTCTACGGCGATCAGCGATCAATTCGACAAACCTTGGTATAGTGCTTTACAGCCCAGACTATATCACCCATTTACCTTTGTAGAGTTGAGCACCCGTCAGGTCGTCTGTACTTTCGACGTCGAACCTCGATCATTTGGTCTGCGGGTCAGTGCGAAACCTGAGCTGCTGCCTCGCTATAATTCGTTGAGTGCCAATCAGGTGTTGCGACGAGTCTTGAGTCCGGACCTTCGGCCGATTGCACTTAAGAAGACGAGGGGCTTTATAGCAGGTGCCCATCACTGAGATGGGGATCAGCCATCAGAGCGCATTCACTCGAGCGACGAACATGGAAGCGAAGGATAGGGCGTCCGCATCCGCGAGCACGTGAGATCTTAGAGTAGCCGATAGCGCGTCCCTCATACCGGGGGCTCTAGCACAGCCGCAGCATTGGTGATCATTGCCGCTTTATAAGTTGCGGCGAATTTGCATCCCACTCTTGAAACATGAGTCGATATGGCATTTACCGAGCTTTTCATCAAACGTCCGGTATTATCTATCGTCGTCAGTTCCTTGATTTTGCTGATCGGCTTGCGCGCGGCCACCGTACTGCCGATCCGGCAATATCCCAAGCTATCTAATACGGTCGTCAATATTACGACTTCCTATCCTGGCGCTTCGGCCGACATGATCCAGGGGTTCATCACCTCTCCCCTGGAGCAGGCAGTCGCGTCCGCCGAGGGCGTTGACTACATTAGTTCCTCGTCTGTGCTTGGTACTTCGACCATCAAAGTCTACATCAAGCTCAATTTCGATCCCAACGAAGCGCTCACGGAGGTGCTCTCCAAGGTCAACTCAGTCAAATACCTGATCCCGAAGGAATCAAACGATCCAGTCGTCACGAAGTCGACGGGTCAGAAGACTGCTGTCATGTACATCGCCTTCTCCAGCGAGGAACTGGCGGCAAGTGCGATCTCCGACTATCTCTCACGCGTCGTGCAACCGGTTATTTCAACGGTCGACGGCGTTGCTGCGGCAGACATTCTGGGCGGCCAGAGTTTTGCGATGCGGCTATGGCTCGATACTGCGAAAATGGCTGGGCACGGCGTGTCGCCGGCTGAAGTTTCGGCTGCAATCGCCGCTAACAACTTCCAGGCCGCGGCGGGCCAGATCAAGGGCCATTTCACTATCTCCGATGTCACGGCAAATACGGATCTGCGGAGTGTTGAAGATTTCAAGCGCATGATCGTGAAGGCCAATGACGGTGGCTTTGTGCGCATGGAGGACATTGCGGTAGTGGAGCTTGCCGCGCAGACTGCTGACATTAGTGTCGCGATGAACGGCGAGCACGCGGTCTTTGTCGGCGTGCAGGCGAGCCCGCAAGGAAATCCTCTAAACATAGCGCGAGGCGTTCGAGGGCTGTTTCCGGAAATCGAGCGTAACCTGCCGCCGTCACTGAGGATGAAAGTAGCCTACGACTCCACCAAATTTATTCAATCATCGATCGATGAAGTTGAGAAGACGCTCATTGAGGCCGTCGTGGTCGTTGTGCTAGTGATCTTCCTGTTCCTGGCCTCGCTGCGCTCGGTCATCATTCCTATTATCACTATTCCGTTGTCGCTCGTTGGTGTCTGCAGCATGATGCTGTTGCTGGGGTTTTCATTCAATCTCTTGACCCTCCTTGCAATGGTTCTCGCTATCGGTCTCGTAGTCGACGACGCGATTGTGGTGGTGGAGAACATTCACCGCCATTTAGAAGAAGGTGCAACGCCCCGAAAGGCTGCCACAGCGGGAGCGCGCGAGATCGTCGGCCCCGTTGTTTCCATGACGATTACTTTGGCTGCGGTATATGCCCCAATCGGATTTCTGGGCGGCCTCACCGGTGCGCTGTTCCGCGAGTTCGCGTTTACGCTAGCGGGAGCGGTGATCGTCTCGGGCGTGATCGCTTTGACGCTATCGCCGATGATGTGCTCGCTCCTCCTGAAGCGCGCCGAGGGGGGACGGTTTGCAAGATTTGTGAACCGTGGGTTCGGCGCCATGACACAGTGGTATGGCCGCAAGCTCGACCGCTCGCTTGACTATCGACCGGTTACGGGCCTGTTTGCGCTAACCATGCTTGGCCTCGTCGGCTTTCTCTATATGCACACTTCCAAAGAACTCGCCCCCGAGGAGGATCAAGGGATCGTATTCGCTTTAACGAAGGCGCCGAAATACGCCAATATCGACTACCTCGACTATTACGGCACCAAGCTCGAAAACGCGTTCCAGAAATTTCCAGAGACTGACTTGAGCTTCGTGCTCAATGGCGTTAGCGGCCAGCAGAGTGGCCTAGCCGGCATGTTGCTCAAGCCGTGGGACGAGCGCAAGCGATCATCGATTGTACTGAAGTCCCTTGTCCAGGCCGAGCTGTCAAAAATCGAAGGCATCAACGCGTTTGCCTTTAGCTTGCCTCCGCTTCCGGGCGGTTCGGACGGGCTACCAGTGCAGATGGTGATCAATTCGACCCTTGGCTTCCAATCCATCTACGAGCAGATGTCAAAGCTGAAGGATGCCGCGCGTAAGAGCGGCCTGTTCATGGTGAGCGACTCCGACCTCGAGTTCAACCAGCCGGTGGTACGAATCAAGGTTGATCGATCTAAGGCTAACGAGCTTGGCATCACCATGCAGACTATAGGCAATGCGCTTGCCACCTTGCTTGGGGGAAACTATGTCAACCGCTTCAATTTGCAGGGCCGCTCTTACCAGGTGATCCCGCAGGTTCCCCGAGGGGAACGCCTGGTGCCGCAGGCAATCGGGAGCTATTACGTAAAGACCGCGACCGGCTCAATGCTTCCGCTGTCTACCGTGGTCTCCGTCGAGACCGCCACCGATCCGAACGCGCTCACCCACTACAACCAGCTCAACTGCGCGACTTTTCAGGCCGTGCCGATGCCCGGCGTCACGATCGAACAGGCTGTGGATTTCCTGGAAGCCCAGGCGAAGAAACTGCCCGCAGGCTTCAGCCACGACTTCCTGGCCGACGCGCGCCAGTATGTGCAAGAGGGTAATCAACTCGCCATTACATTTGCATTTGCACTCATCATCATATTCTTGGTGCTTTCGGCGCAGTTCGAAAGTCTGCGCGATCCGCTCATCATCATGATCAGCGTGCCGATGGCAATGGTCGGCGCGTTGATTCCGCCATTCTTCGGCTGGGCGACCATGAACATCTACACCCAGGTTGGACTGTTGACCCTTGTTGGGTTGATTTCTAAGCACGGCATCCTAATGGTTGAGTTCGCCAATGAGCTGCAGCTCAAGGAGAGATTTGACCGTCGCTCGGCTATAGAGTTGGCGGCACGCGTCCGATTGCGCCCAATCTTGATGACCACGGCGGCGATGGTCACGGGCTTCATACCCTTGTTGACTGCAACGGGAGCTGGCGCGGCGAGCCGCTTCTCGATCGGGCTCGTCCTCGCCGCCGGCATGTCTGTGGGCACTCTGATCACGCTATTCGTGCTTCCAGCGCTCTATGTCGCGATCGCGTCCGATCACCGTGGCGACGCGAGCGCCGACTGCGCGAACCTCGCCGAGCTCGACCTCACCGGCGCTGCTGATGCCGAGATGGCCAGGCAATGACACATCAAATCAATCCGGGTTTGCTCCGTGGGGCGCGCGAAGGAGCCTAGGACCGCTTCACGTTTCCTGGCGCATCGAGATCTTCGCGCACTTGGTGCCGAGCTGGGCGCCTCATCTGGTCTGAGAAGAACACGTCGGTGGTCCGCTGCTGGCTGCTCAGGCGAAGCGGCGCCGCAAATTCACGGCTTCGGAACCAAGCTCGACCTCGGGGAGGGGGCAAAACACAATGGTGCTCTCTTGATAAAAAGGTAGACTTACCAATCATCGCGAAGGGCTCGGCCTGCCATTCGGACCGTTGGTGGGGATCCTCTAATCCGTGATGCAGGCTTCCTTTTCGAGAACAAGCCGATCACTCTTGTGCCGTCAATCGCTCTCAGCGCGAAAGGCCCGGTATGCCAGCTGAATGCCGTCCTTGAGCGAGGTGGTGGCGCGCCAGCCGAGCCCGGACAGCCGACTGACGTCGAGCAGCTTGCGCGGCGTTCCGTCCGGGCGCGACGTGTCGAAGCTGATCTCTCCGCGAAAGCCGACGGCGGCCGCAACCATGAGTGATAACTCGGCGATGCTGATGTCCTCCCCGGTGCCGATATTGACCGGTTCTGGCGAGGAATAGGTCTTCATCAAATGGATGCAGGCGTCAGCGAGATCGTCGACGTAGAGAAATTCGCGGCGCGGCTTGCCGGTACCCCACACCACGACGTTGCTGCGGCCCGCAATCTTGGCCTCGTGGAAGCGGCGGATCAGCGCGGCCATGACGTGGCTGTATTGTGGGTGATAATTGTCGCCTGGGCCGTATAGATTGGTCGGCATCACGCTGATGAAATCGGCGCCGTACTGGCTGCGATAGGCCTCGGCCATCTTGATGCCCGCGATCTTGGCGATTGCATAGGGCTCGTTGGTCGGTTCCAGGGGGCCGGTCAGCATCGAATCCTCTCGCAGCGGCTGCGGCGCCAAGCGTGGATAGATGCAGGAGGAGCCGAAGAACATCAGCTTCTCGCATCTGTTGGCATGGGCCGCCTGGATCACGTTGCTCGATATTGCGAGGTTGTCGTGGAGAAACTCGGCGCGCAGCGTGTTGTTGGCGACGATGCCGCCGACCTTGGCAGCGGCGAGGAACACGGCCTGCGGCCTCTTCGCTCCAAACCAGGCAGTCACCGCGGCTTGGTCGCGCAGGTCAACCTCGCTTCGCGACACCGTCAAGAGATGGACGTGCTCGCGTGCCAGCCGGCGCATCAGCGCTGCGCCGACCATGCCGCGATGGCCGCCGACGAAAACCGTCTTGCCTTTCAGCTCAAACGCCGCGCTTGCCATTTGCTGCGTCCTGTCTGGCTTGGACGAGATCGCTGGCGACCATTTCCTTCACCATTTGCGAGAACGACGTTTTCGGCGCCCAGCCGAGTTTCGCGCGCGCCTTGCTGGCGTCCCCGATCAGGAGATCGACCTCGGTCGGACGGAAATAGGTCGGATCGACCTGTACCAGGGTCTTGCCAGAAGCCTTATCGACGCCGACCTCCTCGACGCCCTTGCCATGCCATTCGATGCTGCGCCCGACCTCGGCAAACGCCAGCTCGACGAACTCGCGGACAGACCGCGTCTGGCCGGTCGCAAGCACGAGGTCACCGGGCTCGTCCACCTGCAGGATCCTGTGCATGCCTTCGACGTAGTCGCGGGCATGGCCCCAGTCGCGCTTGGCGTCGAGATTTCCGAGATAGAGCTTGTTCTCGAGGCCGACCTCGATGCCGGCGACTGCGCGGGTGATCTTGCGGGTCACGAAAGTCTCGCCGCGGATGGGACTCTCATGGTTGAACAGGATGCCGTTGCTCGCGAACATACCGTAGGCCTCACGGTAGTTCACCGTAATCCAGTAGCCATAGAGCTTGGCGACGCCATAGGGCGAACGCGGATAAAATGGCGTGGTTTCCTTCTGTGGCACCTCTTGCACGAGGCCGTAAAGCTCGGAGGTTGAGGCTTGGTAGAAGCGCGTCTCCTTTTCCATGCCGAGGATGCGGATAGCTTCCAACAGGCGCAGCACACCGATCGCGTCGGCATTGGCGGTGTATTCCGGGCACTCGAAACCGACCTGGACGTGGCTCTGTGCGGCCAGATTATAGATTTCGGTCGGCCGAATTTGCTGCACAAGCCGGATCAGGTTGGACGAATCGGTCATGTCTCCATAGTGCATTAGGAACGGCACATCGGCGGCGTGCGGGTCCTTGTAGAGATGATCGACGCGCGCGGTGTTGAAGGAGGACGACCGGCGCTTGACCCCATGCACGGTGTAGCCGAGACCTAGCAAATGCTGGGCGAGATATGCGCCATCTTGCCCGGTGACGCCGGTGATCATCGCCACGCGCCGGTTTGGATTGTGAGCCGCCATGATCTCGCTTCGTTGCGCCGGAAAGAGTTCGCTCTGAAGAACCGTTGCCTAGTCGCTTCCCGAAAATCGAGATGCGCACGCGCGCTACAATCTTAACTAAAGGAGCGCGATCGTTAGCCCCTGTCATACACCTCATGAAGAAATACACACCATATACATTGATTTATAGGTGGACTGACTTATTCCGACACATCGATCTTAAGAGATGAAAATCAGGCCACGTCGCAACGGCGATGATCCGAGGCAGGTGAGATGAATTGTAAGCGCCGGTACGCCCGCCCGGGCGCGCTTGCCGCCTGGCTATGTCGCCAACGAGACAGATGCCGTCCATCTGTGAGCCTTATCGATCCTCACGAGCATGTATGGATCCGCGCGCTCTCATCGGGGCGCAGAGGAGCGGCGGGGTTGCGGCTTCCGAATAGAAGAACCCGTCTTATCTGTCGGCATAAAATTATAATCCACGCCGTTCCCTAATATCAGGTTTGCAGTAGGCGATGCACAGCCGACGCAAGACAAAGGGACTGGCAAACGTTGGTATAGACCGTCGAACGTTTCGATATCGAAAGTTTACGTTAGTACAATGGAGCTTCGACGCCGATCTTTTAATCTTGACCGAACGTAAGTTGCCTCAGTCCGAGTATGACAAGTCTCTTAAAGTCCGCGCCGGAAATTTGTTCCCGGGAGAACTGGATAATTCAAGCTAGAGCCGCTGCGCAGGTATATCACCAGCGGACCATGTAGAGGATGTGGGCAGCGTTCTTTTTTCTGCCTGAAATGGAGAGAAGCCGAGACGAAACGTGACCCCTATCGAGGAGTCGATCCTGAGCATCGACGCAGTTGTTGCCGGATCAACTTCATCCGGTAGGCCAGTATCGCTGCTCATTTCTTTTTGGAGACTTAGAAGTGAGAGTCGTGAGATGGCTCATCAGTAAGGGGGAGGCTGTTTGTGCCAAGCTGGATGTCGCCCTGCATGCGCAACTGCACGTTTGGCTCTCGTCGAGGCGGTCACGGTGTTGGCGATCCCGTCGCAGCGTCATTCGACTAGATAGCCAAAGGGTGGAATGAAGCCGACGAACAATGATGGCTGAAAGAGATCTAAATCACGCGGGCGAATGGGGATGCGATAAAGACGGCCGCGGAAGATTCCGAACAACCCGTTGTTATCGGGCAAGCGAGTTCTATCACGGGCTCCTATAGCGCGGACGCCGGACTCCTCGAACTTGGGCTGCATGGATTAATATGTGTGGAATTATTGGCATTTTGGGACGTGGTCCGGTCGTTGGGCAGTTAGTTGCGTCGCTCAGGCGACTGGAATATCGAGGCTACGACTCAGCGGGTCTCGCGACTCTAGAAGGTCTCCGTATCGAGCGCCGCCGCGCTCAAGGTAAGCTGAGAAACCTTGAGGAGCAGTTGAGCTACAGTCCCCCTGCAGGTCAAAGCGGCATCGGTCACACCCGCTGGGCGACTCATGGAAAGCCGACCGAGAGCAATGCTCATCCGCATGCGACGGAAAATGTCGCGGTCGTGCATAACGGGATCATTGAGAATTTCCGCGAGCTGCGAGCGGAGCTGGAACGAAATGGAGCCGAGTTTTACTCAGAGACGGACACCGAGGTTGTGGTGCATCTCGTCGAATTCTACCTCAAAAATGGCTACTCACCGCAGGATGCGGTGCAGGCGTCGTTGCCGCGCTTGCGCGGTGCCTTCGCGTTGGCATTCCTTTTCAAGGGGCACGACGACCTTTTGATCGGTGCGTGCAAAGGGTCGCCCCTTGCGATCGGACATGGTAACGGTGAAGTGTACTTAGGATCTGATGCGCTCGCGCTCGCGCCTTTGACCGATACCATTACTTATCTTGAGGACGGTGACTGGGTCGTGCTTACACGCGCGACGTGCGTGATCTATGGTACAGACGGCTCTGTCGTCCCACGAGAAACATCAAAGTCTGATGTATCGTCTCTCCTTGCGGACAAGGCGAATTATCGCCACTTCATGGCTAAGGAAATCCACGAGCAGCCGACAGTTGTCGGCAAGACATTGGCGCATTATCTCGATCTGGCGGCCAAACGGGTAGCGCTGCCGTTCGCGTTGCCGTTCGACTTCAATTCCATTGAGCGCATTTCAATTACTGCGTGCGGCACGGCAAGCTACGCCGGCCACATCGCGAAATACTGGTTCGAGCGGCTGTCGCGTTTGTCTGTCGAGATAGATGTAGCCTCTGAGTTCCGCTACCGGGAGGCGCCTCTGCGCCGGGGCGATCTTGCGATCGTCATCTCGCAATCGGGCGAGACCGCCGACACACTAGCTGCGTTGCGATACGCCAAGGGCCAGGGCCTGCACACGATATCTGTCGTTAATGTCCCGACGTCGACGATTGCGCGCGAGAGCGAATCCGTTCTGCCGACGCTGGCGGGGGCAGAAATCGGCGTCGCTTCCACCAAGGCATTCCTCTGCCAGCTGATGGTACTGGCGGTGCTTGCCATCGCAGCAGGGAGAGAGCGAGGCAAGCTGTCTGAAATCGATGAATCGAAGCTCGTGCAAGAGCTCATCGAGATGCCGCGGTTGATTGCTGCGGCCTTGTTGGTCGAGCCGCAGATTGAGAAGCTCGCGCGCTATATCGCCGGCGCTAGGGCCGCACTCTACCTCGGTCGTGGCACATCGGCGCCTCTGGCGTTGGAGGGCGCGCTCAAGCTGAAGGAAATTTCCTACATCCACTCAGAAGGTTATGCCGCCGGCGAGCTCAAGCACGGGCCGATCGCACTCGTCGATGAGGCTATGCCTGTGGTGGTGATCGCGCCTTACGACGGCGTTTTCGAGAAGACCATTTCGAACATGCAAGAAGTGGCGGCTCGGGGCGGCAAGATCATCCTGATCACCGATGCGAAGGGCGCTTCGGAAGCGACGGTGGACACGCTCGTGACCATCGTTCTGCCGACAATGGTCGCAAGCTTTACGCCGATGGTCTATGCCATTCCGGTCCAGCTCTTGGCTTACCATACCGGCGTCGTAAGCGGCGCGGACGTCGATCAGCCGCGTAATCTCGCAAAATCGGTCACTGTGGAATGAGGCTGCAGTGTTGGGTATCGAGATGGATCTCGACGAGTTCCCAATCCGAAGTCGCTGGTAGCTGCCGTGCGGTCGTGCAACCTCAACCGATACTACCGTCAGCCCGCCTTGGTGTAGTAGGACTGGTCACCCTAGCGGCGGCGCGGGATGCCTCTGGGCTTGCAATGTGCTGGCGAAGCCGTTCAGGAGGCGTTGCAATCCGCCACAGGATGCCAAGAGTTCCAGGCTTGTTGGCCTAATGATGCTCCAAGCCGTATCTGGGATTGAACGGTCGCGATGCAGTCGTCATGAAGCACGCGCTCTACAATGCCGTTCTGCATAGTATCGCGATCTATGGGAAGGATCTGATTGGCGTCCGCAGGTGAATGGTCAATCGACCGTTCCCAATGGAGGCGGATCCTCGCACTGCTCGCTTCTCATCCGACCTAGTGAATGGCAGTGGGCGAGCGCGCCGCCGTTCCATTAGAAGCAGGTCCTGTGTCCGCTAACGTGAGGGCGGCCAACAGCATCACGTCAGGTTTTGGTAAGCCCGAGTCCCTATCTGCGCCGCATGGCCTAGCAAGCCTGAACTAGACGTGGAAACTGCATGTCCGACCGGAGTACCAATTGCCATGTATAATCGGATCAATGGCTCGTCTTATTTCACATCCTCTCCCCTTGACGAGGCTGATGAGCAAAACGACGCAGACACTTTCGCGGATGCGTTTCGGCAACTGCGCTTAGCCCCGCCAAACTCCAGCGGTACTTCGACTTCGGCAGCACGGCCCTATTGGCTTGATTCAAGCCCGCCTGTCGTAGAGATCGATAAGAGGTCGTTCAGAAAAGCAGCAGAGGGCTATCACAGCGACGAAATCAGGAAAATCGCCGATAACCCACAAGAATATTCGGACTTCGTCTCTCAGAAAGCGGCGCGAACTGCAGAGGTTGCTGAGGAGTATGGAACAACTCAAGATTCTGTAAATGCGCGATACTTCAGCTATCAATTAGGAAACAAGAGTGTCGGTCTTCTTCGAATGGAAGGGGGCGACAGCATGACGAATTTTGACGTGGAAAAGTGGCAGGAGCTGTTTCCCGGGCGACCTGGGACGACCGCCACTGTAGATCTCCAGGTCGTTCATCCTCTTGTCGAGAACGCCGGCGATATTCTGCTCGAGCATCAACTTGGAATGGCCGGTGAACGGCCACTGCTGAATTTGCGTCCGGCTAATCCGGAGGCAAGAGCCCGTGCTGCAAAGATGGGGTTCGTCGAGGTTGACGCCGATAACATGGTTCTCGACCCAGTGAAGTCAGACAAGTGGGTGAGGAATGGCGACGGCAAGTGGCAGCGAGAAGGCACCGCTTCGCGGTATCTTCGCAAAGCTGACGACAGCCAAGACCGTAAAGTCGAGATGCCAGCGAGTGCTTCAACATACGATTATGAGGATGATTTCATGTGACCATGGAATTGCCGGCATTTGGCCTCGTGGAAGAAATCGATGGCGCGCGCGGTTGCGGCCCAATACGCCAACGTGACGCCGGTCGAGCACGTCTATCCGCTGGTGCGCAGTCAGAAGCAGCTCGACCGCGTGCTCGATGAGATCGAGGAAGCGCCCGGGATCGTGCTGTTCACCCTGCTCGAGAAGGATCTGGTCGCGAGACTCGAGGATAAGTGCAAGCAGATCAACGTTCTGAGCCTGTCGATCATCGGTCCGGTGATGCAGCTGTTTGAAGCCTATCTGGGCGCGGCGACCACCGGCCGAGTCGGTGCCCAGCACGTGCTCAATGCGGAATATTTCAAGCGCATCGACGCCTTGAACTACACGATGATTCACGACGATGGTCAGCACGTCGAAGGTCTCGACGAGGCCGACGTGGTGCTGGTCGGCGTGTCCCGCACCTCTCTAGCCTGCTCCGCACTTCTCTGCGGCGGCGGCGGCGTTTAGCTCAGAGTTCCTCGTTTGACTCAGAATGCTCTCTCCTCAGTTCTCCTTTGGCTTAGCAGTTGCTGATTGTTCGCGCCTGGGAAGTAGGGCTTCTTGTACAAGCCTATTGCTGAGAATGCTCGCCTGCGGCGACGACCTGTTGTGACCCCGGGGCCGGCCGTTTGGCCGGCACGTGTGGCGCCGAGCACGTTGGACGGCTGGGACCACAACTCTTCCGCAGATGAAGCTCGCGAAGAAATAACGGCGTGGGCGCCTGACGATAGTCAGTCGCAACAATGTACAGCGAAGCGGCCGCCCAACGGACAAGCCGGGCCCCGCAAGCGTCAACGGACGTAACGATGCGGTGAGCACGAGCATAGTGCAGAACGCTCTCACCAGAAAAGGGATGCCCAATACATGGGGGGGCTGCTGAGCGAAGCTCCGTTGTCATCGTCACCGCTGTGGGGCTGCACAGCCAATCTCGTGCTTGCCGGGCCATCTCGGCACTCTGCAATGGAATATATAGCCTCGCTCCAGATGGAGCTAAGAAGTGCTTTAGCGCAACGACGGCTCTGGGTCAGCCTTACGATGAGCGTTGGCGTGGAATCAGTCGAGTTGGCGTGCCAGCGTCTCTCGCAGGATAGACTGTTCTGCAGCCTCCCATGTCCGTAAAGCGTGGACGGGCAAGAAATTGCTGGCCGCTAGCATATTTATAGTAAGCCCGGGTTCGGACTGCGAAGACGTTGCCAGGTGGCGTGATTGTCGCCCACGAGCGTTTAGATCGGACATGAACTCAAGCTGCAGGTTGGAATCAGATATCGCCTCGGGCGCCAGATGCCTTCAGTGCGCTGTCGAGGCACTTAAGTAACTCTTGTCCGCCAAATGGTTTGGCGAGGAAGCCAATTGCTCCCGCGTCCAGGGCTGACGTGCGCACACGCTCGCTGGGGAAAGCGGTAATGAAAATGAAAGGTGCTTCGTAACCACGCGTCCGCATCTGTTCCAGCAGCTCCAGCCCGCTCATAGTCGACATCTGCACATCGGTAATGACACAGGATATCTCGTTCAACTGCGGCGACTGCAGGAGCGCCTCGGCCGAAGCAAATATCTGCACGACGTAGCCACGCGATTTTAAGAGGTTCCCTGTCGCCGCACGGACTGAGGCGTCGTCGTCAACGACGGAAATCAAAGGCGTGGACAAGATGAGCCCTCCTGACGCGGGAACAGCGGCTGCCAAAGCACTAGCCACCTTCGGCGAAAGATGGGCTGGAGAGATGAAGCTGTAAAATCATACTTGCGTTTGTTCGGGACGATTTGCGCGGAGCCCCAGCGTCTCGCTCATTCTGATCAGCTCGGCGAGCGACCGGGCACGCATCTTTTTCATGACGTGACCCCGGTAGATCTTGACGGTAATCTCGGCGAGCCCAAGTTCGGCGGCTACCTGCTTGTTCATCAGGCCGGCCGTGACCAGTTTCATCACCGCCTGCTCTCGCGGGCTTAAGGTCTCAAATAAAGACTGCAGGTTCGCGACGGTCCGCTGAGCTTCCCGTCTTTTGCGATCGCGTTCGGTCGCCGCAACCACAGCATCAAGCAGTTCCTGATCGCGGAAGGGCTTGCTGAGAAAATCGACCGCACCTCCCTTCATGGCCCTGACGGTCATGGGAATGTCGCCATGACCGGTGATGAAAATGATGGGGATTTGTATGTTCAACCTGGCCAGCTCGGTCTGGTAGTCAAGGCCGCTCAGGCCCGGCAGCCGGACATCAAGAACTAGACAGCTTGGGACGTCCGGAATTGTGCTCTGCAGCATTTCCCGGGCCGATCCGAACGCAACGGCCTCCAATCCTACCTGTTTAAAGAGATTAGTAAGCGAGCGGCGCACTGAGATGTCATCCTCAACGACAAAGACGATCGCCTTCGTCGAGGCCTCGGCACTGCTACCCTCACTTGGCGAGTCAAATGGTCCTGTCACTGGATGGCCTCCTTATGCACGGGCAGGACAAACTGGAAGGTCGCGCCCGGTTCATCTTTCTGAAGAAACGATAGCCGCCCTCCGTGAGCTTCCACGATAGAACGGCAGATCGAAAGTCCCATTCCAAGGCCACTCGACTTGGTGGTGAAGAAGGGATCCAAGACGTGGTCAGCGTCCTTCTCAGCGATCCCGACGCCGCAATCGGCCACGGCAAGCTGCACGCGCCCCAGATCGTCCTTGGATGATTTAATCAGAAGTTCGCGCGGCCGGTCTGTAATTGCGTCCATCGCCTCGATTCCGTTCATTACCAGATTGATGATCACCTGTTGTAGCTGAATTCGATCACCCAGGATCCTAGGCAGCACGGCCGTCAACTCGGTTCGCAACGTCACCCGGTGGCTCACCAGCTCTCGTGTTATCAGCGCAATGACGTCCCTGACGACATCATTAATGTCGAGCGGCACCATCTCAATCTCGCCTTTCTTCGCGAGTGCGCGAACACTACGGATCACCTCGCTTGCCCGGATCGCGTCTTCGATGATCCATTCCACTGAAGAGCGCGCTTCGGCAAGATCAGGAGCTTCGCGAGCCATCCATCCGATGCACGCATCGGCGTTGGTGAGAATAGCGGCGAGTGGCTGGTTTATCTCGTGCGCGATGGAGGTTGTCAGTTCTCCTAACGTCGTTACGCGCGTCACATGGGCAAGCTCCGCCTGTGCCTTTCGCAGGTCTTGTTCGGCCTGATCGGCGCGAATAATGGCCGTGATGTCAGTGCTGACGCCACGGTAACCCAGAAAATTGCCGTTTCCGTCGAAGAAAGGTTTGCCACTCGTGCGCACGTAGATCGGAGATCCCGTCCTATTCACCGTGCGGTAGACCAGATCCCGAAACGGCTGATGCGCCTGCAACGTCGCCCGGTGCTGCCGCCACTTTTCGGGCTCGTCTTCGACGTCGCACGCAATCTCCCAGCGAAGCAGGTCTATCAATCCTGTGGCCAAAATTCCTGCAGTGCTGGTGTGCTCGGATAAGCGAGTGACCCGATGATCTGGACCGGTCTCCCAGAGCCAGTCGGAAGCTGTCTCGGCGTAGTCGCGAAAGCGCTGTTCGCTTTCGCGCAGCGCGACAAGTGTGTTTTCCAGGCGTTCCCTAGCTGCGTGTTGATCGGTGACATCCATATGTGTTCCAATCAGCTCGCTGACCTTACCATCGCTAGCGACGACAACATGCGCAACGGAGTGTATACGCCGTATCCCGCCATCTGGCAGAAGAACACGGAAATCATACTCGAACCGCTCCTGCTCCTTTTCTCTCGCCTGGCGCTGCACCTCCTGTAACCGCGGCAAGTCTTCCGGATGGATGCGCGAGCGAATGGTCTCTATCGATACCGGCTCTTGCGGGTTAAAGCCAAACAGTCGATCAACTTCCGCGGAGCGATAAACGAAATCTAGACCGTGGACGTCCCAAGACCAGCTGCCTGTGTGGGTGAGATGCTGGGCCTCGGCCAGATAGGCCTCGCTGCGACGCAACTGCTGTTCTGCTCTCCTCGCTGCCGTAATATCGGTAGCTGCCCCAACAAACTCGATTTCACCAGAAGCGGTTCTCGTAAGCCGTGCCTTCGCATGGATGTGCTTCACAGAGCCGTCTGGTAGCCGCAATCGATATTCGTGCTCGAAATCGCTCAACTCCCGCATCGCTCCATCGATAACCTGTTTAACCGAAGCCCGATCATCTGGGTGAGTGCGATCAACGACAAGCTGCGGCGAGGGAGTCGTTTGAGGATCCAATTGGAAAATCCGAAATGTTTCCTTTGACCAGAACGCCTCGCCAGTGGTGGCGTTCCAGCTGAAGCTGCCTGTATGACTCAACTCCTGCGCTTGAGCCAAATGCGCTTCGCTCCGCTGCAGGGCAAGTTCGGTCTGCTTTCGCTCCGTGACATCTTCGCAGGCGATAAGGACAATAGGCCGGTCGTCGGCCCAAAGCATGGCCTTGGCGTTTTCACGTACCCACAATACGGAGCCGTCCTTCCTGACTTTCTGGACGTCCCACGTGCGCGATTGTCCAATATCCTCAAGGCACGCCCGAATGCATTTGTGAACGAATGCGCGATCCTCCTCAAGAAATATGCAGAGCACGGAGTGGCCGATCAGTTCTGCAGGAGCATAGCCGAGTTGGGTCGCGCCGAATGTATTGACGTTAAGGACAGTGCCGGCTTCGTCGACCATGAAGTACATGGCCGGATTGTGCTCGAAGATTGCTCGCCACCGTTTTTCACGATCCTCCAAATCCGCCGCACTCCGCTGAAGCTTGACCGCAGCCACACGCGCAGCCTCTCTTTCCTGGCGGAGCTTTCCGATCAAGTACGTTCCTACGATTGACACAATAAAGAATGCGACAACCACTGGAAGATCGCGGGGGTCATCGATTTGTAGGCTGAACGCCGGCGGCGCAAAGTAGTATGCGAGAGCAGCGATTGCCATGATGCAAAGCGCGGATGACGCGATGAAGCTGCCCATCAACGAAAATAGCAAGACTACTAACAAATAGGCGAACGCCGTCGCGGCGAAATGGGCATTAAGGTACACGCAACTCAGTGTAACAGCGGCTAAGGTTATGCCGCCGAAGGTCAACTGAGGGGCTGAACGTTTAAGACTGCTGATCTGGATAGACATTTTGAGACCGTCCGGCCTGTTCTCCGGCGGGAGAGCTATAGCATTTTAGGCAAAAATGGGGCAATCCTCGACGCTTGGATCGAGCGTGTCCGAGATTGATCACCTGCGGCCGAACTCAGCACGCGCGGGGAAAAAACGCATCATAAACGTACGTATAGTTGTCCTAAATTTTTCGATGAGGCGTCGCTGACCCTGCGGCAGTCGAAGCTGAAACCTCTGCTTTGCTCCCCTGCCGATAGCCTTGCCGGCAGTCGCTCGAGCCTGCGAGCCGATGCACCCCCTTTACGCCCGCGGACGAGGACAGCGGTTTTTGTTCAGCCGAGAGGTTGAAGCGAAACGATCAGGCGGGTCTCCGGACCGGCAACGAACAGAAACAAGCGGGCGAACCACTCATCTCGCCGGCACAGTCGGTTCTGCGGAGGAAAGCGCAACGTTCATGTGCCGAGACAGGAAGGCCAAGTTGCGCGAACCACCTGGCGATTAGGCCATCACGCCTAGCTGCGGAGGAGTCGTCTCCAATTGGTTTCGGTGGAATCGAGCGCCGACATGACACCGAACCGACGGTGTGGACGACTCGCCGCATTCAGATGGACGGTAGCCGTGACCACCCAAGGAGGCGCCTTGAAGAAGCCCCTAGTTCTTTGATCGCGTGCTTTTCAGGGGCAGCTGCCTGGCGGCGACGCGGAGCAAGAGCTGTGCACTGGAGAGCGCACGAGACAGTGCCGGCTCGCCTTAAGTCGGCTTGGCCGATTCGAAGTACGAGAAATGTGTCTCTTGCATTCAATTCGTGTTCGGATGGTGGCGGTTAAGATCCGGGACCTACTTCATTGTGCTTGTAGGGTCGATAGTGGTCGAAACTGTGGGCTGGTTGAGCCGAGCCTGCAGCGTTCCGTGCTCTAGCTCGTCTTCCCACCAGGATACGAACACGGCTGCGATGCCATTGCCGATGATGTTCGTCAGGGCGCGCACCTCGCTCATGAACTTGTCGATCGAAAATACGATTGCCATGCCCGGCACAAGCGCTGGGTTTACCACCGACAATGTCGCAGCGAGGGTGATGAAGCCAGCGCCGGTGACGCCGCTCGCTCCCTTCGACGTTAGCATTGCCACGAGCAAGATCGTGAGCTGCTGGTTAAAGGAGAGATCGACCCCGAGTGCCTGGGCAATGAACAAGGTTGCAAGTGTCATGTAGATGTTGGTGCCGTCGAGGTTGAAGGAATAGCCAGTTGGCACCACCAGTCCGACGACCGTCTTCGAGCAGCCCAGCCGCTCGAGCTTCTCCATCAATTGCGGCAGCGCGCTTTCGGAGGATGACGTACCGAGCACGATCAGAATCTCGTCTTTGATATAGACAAGAAACTTGAAAATCGAAAAACCGACGAGGCGCGCGATCAGGCCGAGCACCACCACAACAAACAGCGCGGCTGTTGCGTAAAACAGCGCGATCAGACCGATCAAATTACCGAGTGCTGCCGGCCCAAACTTGCCGACCGTGAACGCCATGGCGCCGAAGGCGCCGACCGGGGCCGCTTTCATTACAATAGCGATTACGCCGAACACTGCGTGCGCGACGTCGTCAATCATGCCGCGCAGCCGCTCCCCACGTTTTCCCAGAGCCATCAGAGAAAAGCCGAAAAGGATCGCGAACAGTAGAACCTGCAGAACATCCCCGCGAGCGAAGGCGCCGACCACGCTATCGGGAATGATGTTGAGAAAAAAGTCGACGGTCTTCGAAGCTTCCGCCTGCTTGACGTAATTGGCGACCGCCGCAGCATCCGGCTTGACCGCAAGGCCATGGCCGATTTGGACGAGATTGCCCATAACAAGGCCCAACAGCAAGGCAAAGCTGGACACGATCTCGAAATAGAACAGCGCCTTCACGCCGACGCACCCCACTTTCTTCGCATCCTGAATATGCGCAATACCAGATGTGACGGTGCAGAAAATAATCGGCGCGATCACCATCTTGATGAGCTTGATGAACCCGTCACCGAGGGCCTTAATCCAGTCGTTGGTGGCTAGAGATGGCCAGAGGCAGCCGACCACGGCGCCCATAAAGATCGCGATCAGCACCTGAACGTAGAGTATCTTATACCAAGCTTGCGACGCGCGTGCAGGCGCCGCAGTTGCCATGGTGGTCATGACGCTTCCTTCCCGAATATACTCGAATGTGAGCCGCCGCGCTTCAGAGGCGGCAGCGTCATACGAGACTCATCATTTTAGCCGTGTCCGATTGAAGACGGTTCCGGGAGCCGGCGCGTCCTTCCAAAGGCAGGCGTGTAGTTACGTTGTCCATTCTCGTTAAGCAAGATATGCACCAGATGCCTAAGCGGCGGCCGATTGATCAGTCGTGGACAAGTCGTCTGCCTGGGCGGGATTGGCTGAGTCGAGCGCGGACCGCATTCGCAAGGTCGAAAAAACAATTGCAGCGTAGCGCGCATTGGCGGAGTTACGTCTCGACTGGGAGCCTTAGCGTGCTCGATATGCACACAGTGCTGAGATCGATGCAACAACACGTGGCATCGGTAAAATCGATAGTTTGGATTGCACGCATTTGCCGGATGGAAGCGCGGCTTGGAAAACAAGATTGTTCGTAAAAGCCATTGATGTAGGAACTACCGGCAAAGCTCGATGTGCACGGGGGCGTTTGTCTCCAGGCCTGTGCTGACGATCCGCATTGGCCAGGGCGGTCACGAGGCCGGCTTCGCTCACGGCCCCTCGCGCCTTTTGCGCCGTCGCAGAAGCAGCTTACAACGAGTTATCGGCTACCCGTTCCTGTTGCTGCCAAACGACGGGCTTCCTGCGGTCCGCTCCACTACCGGCGCGGCGAGCCGTCGACCAACCACACAGGGATCTCTTCGGCTGACAATTTCTAACGCTTCCTTGCAGGGCCGTCGCTGTCTGCTCGGAAACAAAGGTGCCGGAAACCTAACAGAGTGTTAGGTCCACTCCAAAGTGACGTCGCCGTCCACGCGAATTTCTCTCGCTGAGCATAGAGCTGCCACTGTTCGTACCCGGCACAGGAATTGCTGATGACAAATGAGAAGTTGCCGCCGTCATATGAACCGAAGCGGACCTGCCACAGGAGTTGTCGATGAGGCTTGCAATGCCGCTCTTGCTTGCACAAACGAAGCGCGTGAATTTGGCGGCCGCCACGAGCTGCCGCGCGACCAACGGGCGATTCGCGCCACCGCGCCGCGTGAGCCGCACGTGCAGGCCATCACTGTCAGGATACGTCGGCCCGCGCTCCCTGGCGGGCTGACGCAGATGGATGTGGTTTGGGCAGAGATTTCGCAATCCCTTGCGCTCACGATTGAGCTCGCCAGCTTGACGACCGTGATCCTTCTCTTGATTGGTGTGCCCCTGGCTTGGTGGCTAGCGCGCTCAAAGACCTTTGCGAGCGAGGCGGTGGCCACGTTGATCGCCCTGCCGCTGGTGCTGCCGCCAACGGCTCTCGGCTTTTGCGTCCTCGTTTTGCTCGGCCCCCACGGACCGGGTGGCGTTCTCGCCTCTTTCTGGGGCGAGCGCACGCTGGCCTTTACTTTCGCCGGAATCGTGGTCGGATCGGTCCTCTCGGCGCTGCCGTTAGTCGTGTAGCCGATCCGTAACGCCTTTGTTGCGATAGGCGATTTCCCCTTGGAGACGACCGGGCGCGTTTCGCCGTTGTATGCCTTCATCCCCATCACCGCGCCACTGGCGCGATTGGAATTTGTTAAAGCCGCCGTGGTTGGCTTTTCTCATACGATCGGCACATTCGGCGTCGTGATGATGATCGGCGGCAATATTCCTGGGCGCACTAAGGTGTTGTCGGCCTACGTCGTAGACTACGTCCAAGCGTCGCGCTGGCGTGAGGCAAGTGTGATTGCTGGTGGTATGGTGATGTTCGCCTTTACGACAATCTTCACTTTAGCGCTCATCGACAGACACTGTGCCAGGAGGGGCACCTAATCGTCTTAGGACTGCCGCCCGACATCCTAATGCGGGCGGCAGTCTTGCAAACTGGGCCCATCCATCCTTCCGAGGGTACAATGAACAAGCTTGCTATAGCCACGGCAGCTGCTGCATTCGCTCTCAATTCGGTGCACTCCGCGCCTCTGCCCGAAGCAGCGGCCGATGAGGTCGGCGTTTCTCAGCAGCGCCTTGCCAAGCTAGACGAGTTCTTCGCTCGCGAGATTGCAAGCAAACGCGTGCCGGGCGCGGTGATTGCAATCGCGAGAGACGGCAAGCTGATTCACTACAAAGCGTACGGCCAACTCGACCCCGTAAAAGGAAGCCCGATGCGGCTCGATGCGCTCTTCGCGCTTGCTTCTATGACCAAACCGATGGTGGCCGTTGCTGGGCTCATCCTTATGGAGGAAGGTCGCCTTCCTCTACACGCCAAGCTTACGGATTACTACCCGGAATTCGCAAACATGAAGGTGGCAGTGCCACAGCATGACGGATCATTAATATTTCAAACGCAGAGTTCTGCGATCTACATCCACGATCTTTATCGCCACACAACCGGACTCACCTACGGTGCGCCCGACAGCTCAGACCAAGTGGCGCGTCTCTATCCCGGTTTCGCCGACCCGCCCCTAAGGGGCGATAAGCAGGCTTTCATCGAAGCGATTACCAAGCTGCCGCTAGCGCACCAACCGGGGACGGAATTCGAATACGGCTTCTCGACCGATGTGCTGGGAGCTGTCATTGAACAGGGTCAGCGAACAGCGATTGGGCGACTATCTCATCCGCAATCTATGGAAGCCCATCAAAATACAAGATGCCACTTTCCGTTTGTCGGAATGGCAACGCGAGCGCCTCGCGCGTCCATTTTTCGGAGGACCCGCTGACGGGAAAGCCGCAAGACATCGAACTCCTCGAAAGCCAGACGAAGTTTGACCGCGGGGGAGCATGCGCATTTGCGACAGTCGGTGACTACGTGCGCTTTGGACAAATGCTGCTCAACGGCGGGGAGCTCGATGGGCAGCGGATTCTTGGTCCGAGGACGGTGCGCCACATGATCTCCAACCACCTCGGGCCAGGAATCAAAATAAAGTCGCCAATGTGGAAGCGCACCGTGCCGGCTTCGGGTTCGGGCTTGGAGTGGCTGTACGGCTAGCCGGGGGGCTTTCAGCGGTTCCGGGCAATCCAGGAGAGTTCACCTGGACCGGCGCCTACGGCACACAATTTTTCTGCGACCCAAAAGAGCGTCTGGTCGTGGTGGTCGGAACGGCGGCGCCCGGGGAAATCCGGAAGTACTACCGCGAACAAGTCCAGTATATCGTCTATGCCGCGATACTCCGATGATTTCACTTTCCCTCGAAAAGCTCGATGATCCGTTTTGGGTAGCAGACAGGCAGTGTTGCTAATACGGATCGATGTCGACTGAATGTAGGCGCCGTTGCCTTCTATCCGCGTCGGATGGATCGCACCAATGCTTCAAGACACGATCGCCTCCGCTGTCGCGAAGAAGCTCCTGCAAGCGGGTGAGTGTCGCGATGCGCCGCGACGTCGCGCCTTGCCACCGATTGGCTTGTGCGATGAACGCTCCTAGATGATATTAAACGTCCGGTCTCTTGCCCACAGCGCCGTTGCGATGAGGTGCGAGGAGGCGCTTTTACCAAAATCAGATCGAGTTGACCAGCTCCCAAAGCAACGTCAGCGGGGCGCATCGCGGCTCGGTCCATTGCGGCCTCTCTTCCTCGCTCGACGGCCGCTTTTGGACGGGCTGCCTGTGCAGTCGCGATCATGAGAGCTTGAACGCCTCGTTGGTCAGCAATCGGCAGGCCTGATTGGGAGCGGGCAGTGCGGTGCCCGTCCACTGCGCCAATTCTATTCGACAATCGGGCTGACGAGTGTCGCGATTGTAGGTTAGTCCCCGTGCAGTGGTGAACCTTCCTGCTGATTTGTTCAAGTGCTCACATCTTCAAAACTGAACACCATCAGCATGACAGATCCATGGCAAAGGGGCTGGCACGTGGCCGGGTTCACAATTGCGCAAATTTCGGCGGTCGCTTGATGTCTTAAGTGTTTCGCTTCGCTGGCCTGGTTCTTGCTAAACGTCAGTAATTCGTAACGGCCACGACTACTCACTTGGAAGGTTTCATGGATGATGCAACGGAAACGTTCTACAGCGTGATCAGACGTCAGGGTATCACGCGCCGTAGTTTCCACAAATTCTGTAGTGTGACGGCCGCGAGCTTGGGACTTGGTTCGCTCACCGCAAGCAATATTGCCCATGCCCTCGAAACCAAACCGCGTGTGCCCGTCATCTGGTTGCACGGGCTCGAGTGTACCTGTTGCTCGGAAAGCTTTATCCGCTCGGCCCATCCCTTGATTAAAGACGCGCTGCTGTCGATGATTTCGCTCGACTATGACGATACGATCATGGCGGCGGCTGGACACCAGGCTGAGGCCATCCTGGAAGAAACCCGTGCCAAGTACAAAGGCAGGTATGTGCTCGCAGTCGAAGGCAATCCGCCGTTGAAGGAGGGTGGCATGTTCTGCATTGACGGCGGCAAACCGTTCGTTGAGAAGCTCAGGTGGATGGCAGAAGGGGCCATGGCAATCATCGCTTGGGGCACGTGTGCGTCCTGGGGATGCGTGCAAGCGGCCAAGCCCAATCCGACTGGCGCGGCGCCAATCGATAAGGTGATCACCGACAAGCCCATCATCAAGGTGCCCGGGTGTCCTCCTATCGCAGAGATCATGAGTGGTCTCGTGACGTTCATCGTCACGTTCGGAAAGCTTCCGGAGCTCGATCGCCAAGGACGTCCAAGTATGTTTTATTCCGAGCGCATTCACGACAAGTGCTATCGGCGTTCCCATTTCGACGCTGGCCAATTCGTCGAAGAGTGGGACGATAGGTACGCCCGCAAGGGCTATTGCCTGTACAAGATGGGCTGCAAGGGGCCAACCACCTACAATGCCTGTTCGGCCGTTCGGTGGAACGGCGGCGTTTCATTTCCCGTTCAATCCGGTCACGGCTGCCTCGGCTGTTCTGAGGACGGCTTCTGGGACAAAGGGTCATTTTACGACCGACTTACAACCATCAAGCAGTTCGGCATTGAGGAGAACGCCGACAAGATCGGCATGGCCGCTGCCGGGGTGCTCGGGCTAACGGTTGCTGCCCATGCGGCGGTCACCGCCGTGAAGCGGTTGACCCACAAGCCGGATCGCGCGGCCGGTAAAGGCAAACCGAGTTGAGGAGATACGACGGTGGCCGTCCAGACGCCGAACGGGTTCAGTCTCGATCGTTCCGGCAGGCGAATCGTCATCGATCCGCTGACGCGGATCGAAGGCCACCTGCGCGTCGAAGCCAATCTCGATTCCGACAATGTAATCCGCAATGCGGTCTCAAGCGGGACAATGTGGCGTGGCATCGAAGTCATCCTGCGCGGGCGCGATCCGCGCGACGCCTGGGCGTTCACCGAGCGGATCTGCGGGGTCTGCACCGGCACCCATGCGCTCGCCTCCGTGCGCGCGGTTGAAAATGCACTAGGAATCGTGATTCCGGAGAATGCCAATTCGATCCGTAACATCATGCAGTTGTGCTTGCTCGTGCATGATCACCTCGTACATTTCTATCACTTGCATGCGTTGGATTGGGTCGACGTGGTTTCCGCGCTCAACGCCGATCCCAAGTCGACCTCCGCACTGGCGCAGTCTATCTCGCCTTGGCCGCTGTCATCCCCCGGCTATTTCAGAGATTTTCAGATCCGGCTCAACAAATTCTTCGGGTCAGGGCAACTCGGTCCGTTCAAGAATGGCTATTGGGGGCATCCGGCCTACAAGCTACCACCGGAAGCAAACCTGATGGCGGTAGCTCATTATATGGAAGCGCTCGACTTCCAGAAGGAGATTGTCAAGATCCAAGCTATCTATGGTGGCAAGAACCCGCATCCGAACTGGCTGGTCGGCGGCGTACCCTGCGCGATCAACATCGACGGAATCGGTGCGGTGGGCGCGATCAATATGGAACGACTGAATATCGTGTCCTCGATCATCGCCCGCTCGATCGAGTTTGTCGAGCAGGTCTATCTACCCGACATTGCTGCAATCTGCTCGTTCTATAAGGACTGGCTCCACGGCGGTGGTCTTTCGAGCAAAAGCGTGATGTCCTATGGCGACATCCCCGAAAACGCCAATGACTGTTCTGCGAAAAGTCTCAAGCTGCCGCGCGGGGTCATTCTTAATGGCAATCTCAAGGAGATACTGCCGATCGACCATGGTGATCCCGAGCAGATCCAGGAATTCGTCGCGCATTCATGGTATAAATACCCCAGCGATTGCGGTGGGCTGCATCCCTGGGACGGCATTACCGAGCCGAGTTTTAAACTGGGGCCAGAATTCAAAGGCAGCAAGACAGATATCAAGGAACTCGACGAAGGCGGCAAGTATTCCTGGATCAAAGCGCCGCGCTGGCGCGGCCACGCCGTCGAGGTCGGGCCGTTGGCGCGATACATCATTGGTTATGCGCAAGGGAAAGCCGAGTTCAAGGATCCCGCCGAGAGACTGCTCAAGCGGCTCAATCTGCCTCTGACTGCGCTGTTCTCGACCCTTGGCCGTACAGCGGCGCGGGCGCTCGAATGCCAGTGGGCGGCGCATCAGATGCGTTATTTTCAGGATAAGCTCGTAGTCCAGCTCAAGGCAGGCAATACGGCAACTGCCGACGTTAGCAGGTGGCGCCCGGAAAGCTGGCGTAAGGAGGCCAAGGGTTACGGGTTCACTGAGGCGCCTCGCGGTGCACTCGGCCACTGGATCAAGATCAAGGACGCTAAGATCGACAATTATCAATGTGTCGTTCCGACGACGTGGAACGGTTCTCCTCGGGATTCCAAAGGCAATATTGGCGCTTTTGAAGCTTCGCTGATCGGTACCCCGATGGCCGATCCGCAGCGGCCCCTGGAGATCTTGCGCACGATCCATTCCTTTGACCCGTGCTTGGCTTGCTCGACCCACGTGATGAGTCCTGAGGGCCAAGAAATGGCTTCAGTTAAAGTGCGTTAGGTCCATGCTGGATAGGGGGAAGCTCCTCACCGCCGACGATGCGGCACCGACTGATCGCAGCATTGGCGGTGGCGTCGCCCACGTTTATGCGCCGGTGCGACTGTGGCATTGGGCTAACGCGGCGGCCATTCTGGTACTAAGTTTAACCGGCTACCTTATTGGGACCGGCACACCAGCGATGAAGGGAGAGGCAAGCGGCAATTTCCTGTTCGGCTATATCCGCTTTGCCCATTTCGCGGCGGGATATGTGGCCAGCGTTGGCTTTCTTCTGCGCATCTACTGGGCCTTGATGGGAAATGCGCATGCCATCCAGATCTTTTGCGTGCCGCTCTGGCGCGGGTGCTTCTGGCGGGAGGTGTATCAGGAGATACTCTGGTATGCGTTCCTTACAGGGGATCCTGACAGGCGCCCCGGGCACGATCGCCTTGCTCAGCTCGCAATGTTCTTCATGTTTACACAGACGATCACGTTCATGGTCGTCACTGGCTTTGCACTTTATGGGCAAGGTGCCGGTACTGACAGCTGGCAGTACAAGGTGTTCGGCTGGCTGTTTTCAATCTGGCCGAACAGTCAGGACGTCCACACCTTGCATCATCTCGGCCTGTGGGTCATCGTGATGTTTGCGCTGGTCCACATCTACGCGGTGATCCGGGAAGACATCATATCGCGGCGCAGCTTCTTTTCCAAAAAGATCGGCTGAGCGCGGGTTTGGCGATTGACCGGGAAGCGAATGCTCAATCCGAAAGACAAAAAACGAATCCTCGTGCTCGGCATCGGCAATATCCTGTGGGCCGATGAGGGCTTCGGCGTGCGAGTGGTCGAAGAGCTTCATAGCCGCTACGCCGTCGATAATAATGTCACCGTCCTCGATGGCGGCACCCAGGGACTCTACCTCGTCAGTTTTCTTGAACAGGCCGATTGCGTGGTCGTGTTCGATGCCATCGACTATGGATTGCCGCCCGGCCAGTTGGAGCTTGTACGAGATGACGAAGTGCCAAAGTTTACTGGTGCCAAGAAAGTGAGCCTGCATCAGACCGGTTTTCAGGAGGTCTTGAGCGCGGCCGATTTTCTTGGCCGCCGCCCGCGAGAGCTCGCTCTCATCGGCTGTCAGCCACTGGACCTGGAGACTTGGGGCGGTCCTCTGACCGCGCCGGTGCGCTTTCAGATTGGGCCTGCGATTGAACTGGCTTGTAAGCTCCTAGCGCAGTGGGGCTCGCCGGCAAAACCGCGGGGCGCGCCGCTGCCTGCATCAGAACGGCTGTTGGCGAACAATATTGACCATGCGAATTATGAGATGAGGGCGCAGCCCGTCTAGCGGCCTGAGACTGACAATGTGCCTTGGCTTGCCAATGACGATTGCCGAGACCGACGGTATCACGGCGCTGTGCGAGTATGGCAATGAACAGCGGCGCGTCTCGGTCATGCTGCTCGCCGATGTACCGGTCGGCGCCAAGGTGCTCGTTCATATCGACAGCGCGGTGCGGGTTTTGGACGACAATGAAGCAAGGCTGATCTCGGAAGCACTTGACGGGCTTGAGGCCAGCCTCAACGGCCAGGACATCGATCGATTCTTTGCGGACTTGATCGGTCACGAGCCACAATTGCCGGAGCACTTACGCTAGCCGTTCCGCTCACTTGCGCCGACTGAAGGGATCTCACAATTCGAATTCCAATCGCACGTAACGTTTGCCTGGAAAATATCAGGCGTTTCGCCGTTGCTCCGAGCGCGAGTTGCGGCCAGAGCATGATTGGCATGCGCCTTGCTAACCGCCTGCTAGCAGAAGCGAACAATATGAGAAAGGCGTCTGATGAAATTGCAGCCGGAGCAGCATGGTTCAGCGCGACCCCCTCCGTTCGACGTGGAGGGCGTCAGCGTCGATGCGCGCCTAGCCGTGCACGCTCAAGCGACGGTGACTGTGATGCCGCTGTCCGCGGCCGAACTCCGGATCATCCAGCTCGCGTTCTTCCTTCCTAAAGTTGTCAAGAAGTTTCGACAAGGCACGCAAGGCGCAGTGGTGTCCCGCATCGTTAATGGCACACGAGTCGGCAGGCTCGGCCGACGTAGACCGTCGACGCCGAGCCTATGCGCTAGGCACGATGAACTCTGCCTGGTCGGCAAGAGATCGGGCCGTTTGCTCGCGATCAACCGCATCTCCGTACCGATCATTCGGGCACACGCCGCCAGCACTTGGGTCGGCAAGTGCATTGCCTCTCGGTACAGGCAGTGGAACATCGCATCATGAAAACGGCGATCCCCACTGTATCCGGCGGCGCTGAGCGGGCGACGAGCGACCTCGCCACTGGCCCTGCGAGTCTCGATGTATTCCATACCGGCCCCATGAGTGTGCTCGCCCGCCGCGCCTGGGGCGATGCGGACGAGCGTGGAAGGAACTATCCGAACGCCACCTTGCTGTTAGCAAACGCCGCTGCTGCCGTTCGCGGTCAGAGAAGCGGTGCTCGGACACAACTTTACGGGCTCGCAAATCTCAGCGATGGCGAACGCAAGTTGATTGACGAATTGCTCGGAGAAGGTGAGGTGGCCGGCGTGGTTGCGCTGCCAGATGGCTCTTTGGCGCAAATCCGGGAGTCCGTGCTCGCGGGAATCTGGCGCGTGCGCATCGGCGCGGAGCCTGCGCATGAATATGTTGAGGTCGGGTCGATTCCGCAGATTGTGCGGCGTGCCGCAACTGACTTGACGTCCGCCGATCTTGTGATCCGCACGCCGCCGAATGGCGCGATGAACGTTCAACCGGTGCTGGCCGAAATACGCGAGCGGGCGAGGGTCTGGCGATTAGGCATGCACGCCTATGTCATCAATCTGACGTCACTGCCAATGAGCATTATCGACTTGGCATTCCTACAGCAAAGCTTGGGCAATGGACCGGTCCAACTCATGTTGCACGGCTACAGCACCTGCCGAGTGCAGGCGACCGGGATCAGGAATGTCTGGTCCGTGCAGTTCTTCAATTCTACGGACGACATCATCCTTGATACGCTGGAGGTCGGCGGCGTGCCGATTGTTGCGTTGGCTGCTGATGAGGATTTCCAGGACTCAGCCGAGCGCATGCAGGAAATTATCGAGGCGTATTTCACATGAAGACGTCGGCGCATCGGGTGCGATCCCGCAGACGGCGCATGCGCATGGACTATAGCTTGCGCGGGACGATGGCGGAGTGTTGCGCATGAGCCTTGTTGCCCGCAACAAAATCGATGTACGCATATTGCTAGCTGCCGACGTAGTCGCCTCGGTCGAGATCCTGCCGCGAGTCCGGCCGCCGCTGGCGCGCGCGTTCGCCGGAAAGGAGCCCTCGACAGTGCTCAACGTGCTGCCGCGGCTTTTCGCGTTGTGTGTCGCTGCGCAGCAAACTGCATTATTGTCTGCCATCGAGACGGCCCGCGACGAAGTGATCACCCGCGCAACAAGGCAGCAGCGTATTGCACTTATCGTTACTGAGCGCATCGCGGATTTGGCACGGAGCCTTTTTGTCGGACATCTTACGTTAGATGTCGCCAGTGCGGCGGCAATCCGCTCCCTGATGTCGGAATTGTCAGCGTTTGTCCGCTCCGCACAGCCAACCTGGAGCTCCGCTCAACGCGAAGCGACCGCGCGGATTGTCGCTGCGCTGGCCGCGCTCGGTCTATATGAGGGGGAGGCGCTGAGGTCTGGTAGCCCGCTGGCGCTTCGCGTTACGGCGCTTAATGACGTCGACGTGAAGTCAATTCCGGCGGGGCACTCATTCTTGTCTGTTGCTGACGACCCCAACATCACGAAACGGCTGCTCGGGGATGACTCGACGTTCTGCTATTCTCCCGATGTTGACGGACATGTGCCCGAGACGGGTCCATGGGCGCGCCAGATCAGCCGGGATGGGGTCCCGCTGGGACCCTTCGGTGCGGCCGAGCGGCTGATGGCCAGACTTAATGAAATCCTGCGGCTATGTGCCTGGCTCAAGGCCGGCGCTCAGATTGGAGCCGCGGAGCATGGGATTATCGAAAGATATAAGCTAGGGCCGCGCCGTGCAGCGGCCGCGGTCGAATGCGCCAGGGGCCGTCTCTACCACGCGGTTGAACTCGATGCTCAGGGCAGAATATCCCGCTTCGAATTCCTTGCGCCGACGGAGTGGAATTTCCACCGGCGCGGACCGCTTGTTCGGAACCTGCAAGGCGCGGTGCTGACGGCTCGAAGACGCGAAGATGCAGTCCATGCGGTGATTGCATCGCTCGATCCGTGCGTCGCGTTCACCCTCAACCTTAGCGAAGTTCGCGATGCATGAAATGGCGATTTGTCTTGGCATCATTCAGATCGTCGAGGAGAAGGTACACGAGCGATCCTCTTCGCGGGTGCGGAGCATCTGTCTGGAGATGGGAGCGCTGAGTCATGCGGCGCCTGAAGCGATCAGGTTCTGCTTTGCTGCCGCTGCAACGCGGACCGTTGCCGAGGGCGCGGCTCTTAATATCGTCGAACTGCCCGGCGTTGCCTGGTGCATGAGCTGTTCGAAGAGCGTCGAAATTGCTCGGCGCGGTGAGTGCTGCCCTTGCTGCGGCAGCTATCACTTGCAGGTGACCGCGGGCGAACAGATGCGCGTGAAAGAGTTGGAGATCGATTGATGTGTACCATTTGCGGCTGCCACCAAGGGACGCCGTCCACAAAACGCGCCGAGGCGAATGATGCGGAGAGCCATGAGCGATCCCTTCAGGACGATCGCGATTGCCATTCTGCCCTTCCGCCGGGCGACCGACGGCCGCCGCAGTCAAACCACGCTGGTGATCGCTATAAGCGCTGTCCTCGCTCAGCCAATCACCAGGCGCATAACGCGCAGGCGCTTCCGAGCGGCGTCGATCCGCCTGATTTGAGGGGCTGTGGCATGACCAGAACGCGGCTCGTTGAGATTGAGCGCGATATCCTGGACAAGAATAATGGAATTGCGGCGAACAATCGCGCGCTCTTCGTAGCCGATGACCTGCTTGTATTTAATCTTTTGTCCAGCCCCGGTGCCGGTAAAACGACACTGCTCGTCCGCGCGGTGTCCGAGCTCAAGTGCAGCCGGTGGGTCGGGGTCATCGAAGGGGACCAGCAGACCTCGAACGATGCCAAACGTATTCAGGCCGCCGGCGTGCCAGCCGTTCAAATCAATACCGGCAAGAATTGTCATCTCGACGCTGCAATGATTGGCGACGCTTATCGCCGCCTGCCGCTGCTCTCGGGCGGTATTCTCTTCATCGAGAACGTGGGTAATCTGATCTGTCCCGCTGCCTTCGATCTTGGCGAAACCTGCAAGATCGTAGTGTTCTCGATTACTGAAGGTGAAGACAAGCCGCTCAAATATCCTGATGTGTTTGCCGCTTCGTCGCTCATGGTGATTAACAAGATTGATCTAGCGTCGCTGCTCGAATTCGACGTGGGCAAGGCCATCGAATACGCCAGACGGGTCAACCCAAAGATCGACGTGATTGTAGTTTCGGCTCGGACTGGCGAAGGCTTTGCCGCGCTCTACGCCTGGATCGATAGACAGGCGGGCCGTCAGAGGCGCGCCTTCGAGGACAAAGGGCGATGAGCGCCGCAGCCACCTGCGACCGAACACGGCTGCGCGTGGTCGTGAGTGGGGCAGTGCAAGGGGTCGGCTTTCGTCCTTACGTCTATGGACTTGCCGTTCGGTACGGATTGGCGGGGTTTGTCATCAATGGCCCTGAGGGCGTCATCATCGAGGTTGAGGGCCACCGTGCCTCGGAGTTTGTCGCCACGTTGCCGCTCGAGGCGCCTCCATTGGCACGCATAGTCGACATCTGCGTTCGCGAGACTACGGCGCTCGCGGCGAAGGGCTTTTCGATCGGGACGAGCGAAGCCGGCAAATTGTCAACGCAGATCGTCGCTGACGCCGCGGTCTGCCAGCAATGCCTCAAAGAGCTATTCGATCCAGAAAATCGGCATTACCTTTATCCCTTCATCAGTTGCTGCCATTGCGGTCCACGCTACACCATCGCCGAACGGCTTCCGTACGATCGCCGCAACACTGTGATGAGGGCTTTTAGTTTGTGCGCCGCGTGCGCGGCTGACTATGCCGATCCGGCAAGCCGCAGGTTTCACGCGGAGGCGATCGCGTGCCCAGCATGCGGTCCTCGGCTTAGCCATGGGATCAGCGATATTGTCGCGGCAATCGCGCGGGGGCAGATCGTGGCGATAAAGGGGCTGGGCGGATACCAGCTTCTTTGCGATGCGCGTAATCAGGACGCCGTGCAGCGTTTGCGCAGGAGAAAGCACCGCCTTCAGAAGCCGTTCGCGGTTTTGGTCGATTCCGTCGAGCGCGTCAGCGAGATCGCGGCGGCGAACGCGCCCGAGCTAGCGCTGCTAGAATCCGTAGCACGTCCGATCGTCCTCCTGCCATCACGCAACAATCTGGCGCCCGCCATAGCACCTGGTTTATCGCGAGTGGGTGTCATGCTGCCCGTACTGCCGCTGCATCACCTCATCTTCCATGCGCTTCGCTCGCCAGGTACACGTGCGGGGTCTAGCCCCGTCATCGTGGCCACCAGTGCCAATATTTGCGGCGAACCGCTGCTGATTGATAACGCGCAGGCATTGCGGCGGCTCAACGGAATCGCCGATCTTGTCGTGACCCATGATCGCGATATCTTGACGCGTGCTGATGATTCCGTGGTTTCGGTGGTGGCTGGCCGGCCGCAATTCCTTCGTCGTGCCCGTGGCTATGTTCCCGAGCCGATCCGCCTTGCGAGAGCCGTCCCGCCCGTGCTCGCCGTTGGCGGCGAACTGAAATCGACCGTCACCATCACCCGGGACAACCAAGCGTTCGTCTCTCAGCATATTGGCGATCTAAATACGGCCGAAGGCATCCGTGCGTTTGAGAGGACGATCCGACACCTAACATCGAGCCTTGACGTGGAACCTGTCGCTTTCGCCCATGATCTGCATCCCGATATGGCTTCTACCCGCTTTGCGCAAGAAAATGCTCGCGCGCTGATCGCGGTCCAGCATCACCACGCACACGCTGCCGCAGTGATCGCCGAGCATGGCCATGTGGGACCAGCGCTTGCCCTGGTGCTCGATGGCCATGGCTTCGGCTCCGACGGCGGTAACTGGGGTGGCGAACTATTGTTGTGCGAAGGGACGTGGTCCCGACGCATCGGGCACTTAGCGCCCATGCAGATGCCTGGTGGAGATCGTGCAGCCCGCGAGCCGTGGCGCATGGCGGGCGCAGTATTACACGGGCTCGGCAGGGGTAACGAAATCGGGCAGCGCTTTGCGGCGCAACGGCAAGCCGGGTGTGTGTCGGACTTGCTCGATCAGCCGGGCGGGACCACCACGACCAGTGCGGGACGGTTGTTCGACGCAG
Source organism: Bradyrhizobium sp. CB1015 (assembly GCF_025200925.1). GTDB lineage: Bacteria > Pseudomonadota > Alphaproteobacteria > Rhizobiales > Xanthobacteraceae > Bradyrhizobium. Next base: position 1,285,633 of record NZ_CP104174.1, read on the forward strand.
CAGCGGCGCTGCTGGGGATTGCGCATTTGCAGAGCTATGACGGCGAAGCAGCGATGAAGCTCGAAGCGCTGGTGCGGCGGGCAGCGATTCTCGAAGCCGGCTGGACGATCGATGGCGGCGTGCTGTCGCTTCGTCCGCTATTTTCGCGGTTGATTGCTGATGACATCGATGCCGCAGGCGGAGCTGGGCTGTTTCATGGCACTTTCGTCGCCGCCTGCGTCGACTGGGTCACGCGCGCCGCGCGGACAACCGGCGTCAATACCGTCGTTCTGAGCGGCGGCTGCTTCCTGAACGCGGTGCTGGCGGACGAGATCCCGCGCGGTTGCAGCGCTGCCGGTCTTTCACCGTTGGTGCCGCGGCGGCTGCCGCCCAGTGATGGCGGTTTGAGCCTTGGTCAAGCCTGGATTGCCGCTCTACAGATTGCTCAACAGTCGTCCGCCAGGGGAGGAACTGCCTGACATGTGTCTTTCGGTTCCGGCGAAGATCGCGAAAATTCTACCCGACGACATGGCTCTCGTGTCGATCGATGGCCTCAGCCTGGAGATATCGATTGCCCTCGTCGACGAGCTCGATGTCGGCGATTACGTCCTCGTCCATGTCGGCTACGCGCTCGCCAAGATCGATCCGACAGAAGCCAAACGCACGCTGGAGCTCCTGCAGGAGCTGGGCAGCGCCGCGCAGGAATGCCGGTCATGAAATATTCTGATGAATTTCGCGACAAGATCATCGCGCAGGGACTTGCGCGTGCGATTGACGCTGAGGTCAGTTCGCAAAGAGCCTATCGGTTCATGGAATTTTGCGGCGGACACACTCATGCGATCTCCCGCTATGGCCTCGAGGATCTGCTGCCCGCGAACGTCCGGATGATCCACGGCCCCGGTTGTCCCGTCTGCGTTCTGCCCGCAAGCCGAATCGACATGGCGATCCGGCTCGTCGACCGACCAGAGGTCACTCTCTGCGTCTACGGCGACTTGATGCGCGCGCCCGGGTCGCAAGGACAGTCCCTGTTGCGAGCCAAAGCGCTGGGCGCTGACATTCGGATGGTCTACTCGACGCTCGACGCTATCCGGCTCGCCGAACAGATGCCGGGCCGCGAGGTGGTCTTCTTTGCCATCGGATTTGAGACCACGACACCCCCAACGGCGAACATGATCCGGATTGCCGAGAGCAAGCGGATGGAGGGCCTGAGCGTGTTCTGCAATCACGTGCTTACACCCTCTGCGATGCACAGCATTCTCGAGAACCCGAAGATCCGCAACACCGGCGGCGTCCCAATTGACGGCTTCATCGGGCCTGCACATGTCAGCACCATTATCGGTACGCAGCCTTACGAGCCGCTGGCAGAACAGTTCGAGAAGCCGATCGTGGTTGCGGGATTTGAACCCCTCGACGTGCTGCAAGCTATATTGATGCTGGTGCGGCAAGTGAATCAACACCGCTATGAGGTAGAAAACCAATACAGCCGTGCAGTGACACGCGAAGGCAATCGGCGCGCCAAGGGCGAGGTGTCGCAGGTATTCGAACTGCGTGATCAGTTTGAATGGCGGGGGCTTGGACTCGTACCCAACAGCGGACTGAAGCTGAAGCGGTCGTATGCAAAATTCGACGCCGAGACGCGTTTTGCGATCCACGACATGCCTGTCGCAGACAATCCGGCGTGCGAGTGCTGTGCGATCCTGCGTGGCGCCAAACGGCCGGTCGATTGCAAGTTGTTTGGAAACATCTGCACTCCGGAAACGCCCATAGGGGCCTGCATGGTGTCATCAGAAGGGGCTTGCGCGGCGTACTGGACCTATGGCCGAGTTCGCGATGAACGGGTGAGGCAGAGGTCATGAGCGTGAAAGCCTATCCACGCAAGCTCGACGTAAAGAACGGGCGCGTTGAACTTTCCCACGGATCTGGGGGCCGTGCCATGGCACAGCTGATCTCCGACCTTTTTCACCAAGCCTTCGGTAATGAATGGCTCGCCCGCTGCAATGATCAGTCGGCGTTTGACGTTTCGGCAGGCAGAATGGTGATGACGACCGACGGCTATGTGGTTACACCACTGTTCTTTCCCGGCGGTAATATCGGGTCATTGGCTGTGCACGGCACGATTAATGATGTGGCGATGTCCGGTGCGCGTCCCCTCTATCTGTCAGCCAGCTTTATCATCGAGGAGGGTTTCCGGTTTTCGGATCTGAAGACGATCGCGGATTCGATGGGCGCGGCAGCACGCGGGGCCGGCGTTTACATCATTGCCGGGGACACCAAGGTCGTCGAGCGCGGCAAGGCAGACGGTCTGTTCATCTCCGTGGCCGGGATCGGGCTTGTGGCCGATGGGCTGGATCTGTCCGCCGACAAGGTAAGGGTCGGGGATCGTGTGCTGGTGTCCGGAAGCCTCGGCGACCATGGGGTGGCGATCATGTCAAAACGTCAGAACGTCGCTTTTCAGACCGAAATCGTCTCGGACTCAGCAGCGTTGCATAATCTCGTAGCGGTCATGATTGCCGCCGGCGGTGGCGGCATCCGGGTGATGCGCGACCCCACGCGCGGCGGGCTAGCTGCGGCTCTCAATGAGATTGCACATCAATCCGACCTTGGGTTCCATCTGCAGGAATCAACCATTCCTGTGAAGCCTGCGGTTGCGGCTACTTGCGAGCTGCTTGGACTCGAGCCGATCCATGTCGCCAACGAGGGCAAGCTGGTTGCGATCGTCGCGCCTGATTCGGCCGATGCCGTGCTTGCTGCCATGAAAGCGCACCCGCTCGCGACCGATGCAGCTGATATTGGTGAGGCGGTGGCTGACGATCACAAGTTTGTGCAGATGACCACCGGTTTCGGCGGTCGACGCGTCGTCGACTGGCTGTGGGGCGAACAATTGCCTCGGATCTGTTGAACAGGGTACGCAGTGTCGATTTTCTGGAAGCCATCAGTGGTCATTGGCCATCAACTCCTGGAGCGCTATCGCTTGATAGGCAATCCTGCCAAACACGCGAAACGCCATCTTTACTGCTTTCGAACTTCGGCAGGCTGTGATTTCGGTCGTTAGCTTCTCTGCGAGCCGAGACCGCAATTCGGAACTATTTATCGCCTATCGCTCAGTGTCGACGGTTAAGCTCAGCGAGCAAGGTCACACGATCCGCTCGGCACGCGTGGGTTTGAAATCCTGCGAAGCCTGTCAAATATCGCTGAATTCCTGCGCCATTTCGGTCGGTTGCGTCGCGATATCGCTGCTCGCTTCCGATAAGAAAGGCCGCGTCAGGCAGGGAGTTATCAAATGAAGGTCGGAGTCCCAAAAGAAATCAAGGCGCATGAATATCGCGTGGGCCTTACTCCTGGAGCTGCCCGCGAATACGTGGCAGCGGGCCACAGCGTGATGATCGAGACCGATGCGGGCGCTGGCATTGGTGCAACCGATGACGATTATCGCAATGCTGGCGCAACGATTCTAACTTCCGCCGTTGAGGTATTCGCCTTGACCGAGATGATCGTAAAGGTCAAGGAGCCTCAGCCGTCCGAATGGTCTCAGCTGCGTGAGAATCACATCCTCTTCACTTATCTGCATCTGGCTCCCGACCTGGACCAGGCTACCGGCCTCCTGGAATCAGGATGCACTGCGATCGCCTATGAGACTGTAACTGATGCGCATGGTGGTCTTCCACTGCTGGCGCCGATGAGCGAGGTCGCGGGTAGGCTTGCGATCGAAGCGGCGGGTAGCGCCCTAAAGCGGAGTACAGGCGGACGAGGCTGCTGATCGGTGGGGTGCCCGGTGTTCAGCCTGCCCGAATCGTGGTGATCGGAGGTGGCGTCGTCGGTACGCACGCGGCACGCATGGCGGTCGGTCTGGGCGCAGAAGTGACCATCATCGATCGTTCGATAATCCGGCTCCGCGAGCTGGACGAGCTATTCGAAGGACGCGTTCGCACCAGATTTTCAACTCGAGTCTGTAGAGGAAGAGGTATTTGCGGCGGATGTGGTGATTGGTGCCGTGCTCGTTCCAGGTGCGAGCGCGCCGAAGCTGGTCCGCCGGAGCATGCTGAGCTCGATGCGCAAGAGGGCGGTACTCGTGGACGTCGCTATCGATCAGGGCGGCTGCTTTGAGACATCACACCCAACCACTCACGCGGATCAAACTTACGAAGTAGATGGCATCATTCATTAGTGTGGCCAATATGCCCGGCGCCGTTCCGCTGACCTCGAGTCAAGCACTGAATAACGCAACTCTGCCGTTTGGTTTGGCTCTGGCCAACAAGGGTTTTTCCGCCGTGCTCGAAAATCCCCATTTGCGCGCAGGCCTCAACGTCCATCGGGGCCGGCTAACTTACAAAGCGGTGGCCGAAAGCCTCGGGCTGCCCTTCTCACCGATCGAACAGGCTGCGGCCTGATCCCAAAGGCCCTCATGGGCGTTTCCTCCGTGACTAAGCCACCCTTTGGGGTGGCTTTTTTTCGGCTACACCCATCGACTGACGCCGCCGGCATCTATTTTGAGCGCGGAGCGTAGGTAGGATCACCAAACGAACACCTGGCTTCAGTCGCCCGCACGAGGGGGAGACAGTGTACTTTTGCCCCATACAGCGGATGTGAATGCCGGTTCTGCCCGCAATACGGGGCAACTGAAAATGCGTTCCGCGGGCCCTGAGAGGGACGCGCATCACGGGTGTGACTGTATCTGGAGCGACCGCCGTGACCTTCTGACTGGCTGTGGCGAGGCGGACTGGTGAGGACCTGCCGGTTGCTGCCCGTGATGCTGTCGCGTAAGCCGCGGCTGTCCCGGTGAGTGGAATTAACAAGATGCGCTCTGGTTTGGACCCGCGGAGAACTTCGTGATGCCGCGCGACGCATCGATCTTAGCCGCGGCACGAAGGCGTTGGGGAGGATCTCAGATCGTCCCCCCTGAGTCTGGAGAAGGTGGTTCACCTGATCTGACTGCTGTGAATCAACCATGCGCAAATCAAAGCATCGAGATCAAGCCGCCACGCCCCTTGTAGGATTTGCGACAGCGTGTCGAGGCGGCGATTTGCGTTATCGAAATTACTCCAGACGAATCAAGCTCAAACTGTCTGGCACAAGACTTGATAGCAAGAAACTGTCCCGCACCTTGCTTATGGAATCGCAGTGATGGCTTACAAGATAATCGCATCCCAGTGCACCGTCTGCGGTGCGTGTGAGTTCGAGTGTCCCAATGCTGCGATCAGCCTGAAGAACGACATATATGTGATCAATCCGTCCCAGTGTACCCAATGTGAAGGGCATTTTGACGCGCCACAATGCGCGGTCGTTTGCCCGGTGCCCGATACCTGCGTGCCGGCAAAGGTAGGGTAGCCGACGAGAGGAGCTCCCGCACGAACATAATGAACACGCTCTCGACACCGCCGCCTTTCCTAATCGTCTCCTGTTTTTCTCACTTGCTAGCCGCGAGCTCGTGGTGACTCACGCGAGCCGCTCGCAGAGCTTGCGGCGGAACGAGCGCACCGCCCCGAGACCCCGGCAAAGGGACAGGAGTGAGCTTTAGTTTTTCTAAATTTTTCTGGCAAAATTTCATCACGACTAAATACAGCAGTCACCGCATTGCTGAAATGCGTCAGCTTTTTACCTTGACTGAAGCCGCGGGCTCGATGCCCGAGGCTGAGATGATGCATGGGAGAGCGACATGGATGGTCGCGGCGATAGCAACGGCCCCAAGGACGCTTCCACGATCGAAGCTGACGATGCGGTCGACCAGCGCCTGGGTGAAACCGTGCGGCTGCTGCGGCAGCGCGCCGGCCTTTCGATCCAGGACGTCGCCAACAAGACCGGCCTGTCGACCGGCATGATCAGCCAGCTCGAACGCGCACGCGCGATGCCCTCGATCCGCACCCTGCGCCTGCTCGGCATCGCGCTCGATGTCCCCATCTCCTATTTCTTCGAAAGCAGCGATCCCGCCGACGGGCAGCGCTACATCGTGCGCAAGACCAACCGGCGGCTGCTGCGGCTCACCGCCAGCGGCGTCGTCAAGGAAGCGTTGACCCCGGAAGGCAAGGGCCAGCTCGAGCTCTACGAGCTCACGCTCAATCCCGGCGCCTCCTCCGGCACCGACTTCCTGCAGCACACCGGCGAAAAGGCGGGCTACATCCTCTCGGGCGGCCTGCGGCTGTGGCTCGACAACCAGGCCCATGTGCTGGAAGCCGGCGACAGCTTTCGTTTTCCGAGCGTCGTGCCGCACATGTTCGACAACCCGACCCAGCAGGTGGCGCGCGTGATCTGGGTGACGACGCTGCGCCAGACCGATTCGCCTGCGGTTTGAGGCGCGCCAAGGGGTGTTCCGTATCCCGTTGAGTTTCCGGCGTGACTACAATGAACTTCCTGCGGGCCGCACTGAACGCCCGACGCAAGGCGCGCGGCGAGCAGGAATTCTACACCCGCGAATTTCTGAAATGAGACGGTTGGCTTAACTTCGCCCAGGACATGCTCAAGCGCGGCTTCAATGTCGGCTTCTTCGGTCGCGAGAAGAAGCGCATTTGCAGATGGCGCTGTTCGAGCCGAGCCTGTGCGGCCTGGACGAGATCGATGCTGGCCTCGACATCGACGCGCTGCGTATCGTCGCCAACGCAATCAACGGCTTGCGTTCGCCGGGTCGACGGCTCGCAAGGAATGCGTCCATCTGAACGCCGACTTCTGCGAGATCAATTGCGATTTCTAAGTCATGACGGGTCACAAACTGTACAGTCCGACTGGGGTCGGGGTACTTTACGGCAAGTCTGAGCACTGGCCTCGATGTCGCCCTTCAACCGGAAGATGATTCGCGAGGTTGCGTTCCAGTGTCATTTACGGCGATCCGCCACACCAGGTCAAAGCGGGTACGCCGCCGATCGTCGAAGCCCATCGGTTTAGGCGCCGCTGTCGATTACATCAATTCAATAGGCAAGGTGCAGAACCACACGCACGAGAAAATACTGCTCGGTTACCCGGAGGAGTCTCAGGCCATCAACTTCGTGCGCATGATCGGGACTCCGGCCGAGAAGGGCCGATCATTTCGTTTGAAGTGAAGGGAACACATGCGCATGATATTACCGCCATGCTCGACCGCGCCGGTGTAGCCGTTCGGACGGGGGCGCACTGTGCGATGCCGCTGCTCAAGTGTTTCAGCCTGCTGGCGACGTGCCGTGTGTCCCTTGGACTTTACAATACACCGCGACTGCAGTGCTCTGCGATTGAAGGCGGAAGTCGGCCGCAAGCGGGCTGGCCGACATCACCTGCTGCGATGATGATGACGTGCACGATCCCATGCTGCAGAGCTCAACGCGAGCTGCGTCGCCTCGTTTACGCTCGCCAGGTCACGCGAGCAGTTGCCACGGCCTGATAAGGGCACGCACGGGCACATCGATCTCTTCGCAGCATCTGTAGGTTTCAGTAAGTATAGAAGCATTGGCAAGCCTGTCAGAACTGGGCAGGAATTTCAGGCAGAGCCCGCCTTGTTCCATTTCGAACGGGGCCACACCAAGAGTTCTCTGCGAAAGCGGGATGTCGGATTCGCAACAACGCCCGTGTCACCGCACGAGGCGCGCTAAGTAGCTTTGATTGTTACGGTCTTGGTGCTCACGAGACGCTGGCATGCTGGTTGCAAAAGTCTTGGTCAAGAAGCCGCCCTCGCAACAGCTAACCTTGAAGGACATCAGATGAGCCTCGCCACGACCCAGAGCATCGCAGAAATCAGGGCTCGCAACAAAGAGCTGATCGAGGAGGTGCTGAAGGTCTATCCGGAGAAAACCGCGAAACGGCGTGCCAAGCACCTCAATGTTCACCAGGCCGGAAAGTCAGACTGCGGCGTGAAGTCCAACATCAAATCCATACCTGGCGTGATGACGATCAGAGGCTGCGCCTATGCAGGCTCAAAGGGGGTGGTCTGGGGACCAATCAAGGACATGGTTCATATCAGCCATGGCCCCGTCGGCTGCGGTCAGTATTCGTGGGGTTCGCGTCGCAACTATTACGTTGGCACCACAGGTATCGATAGCTTCGTGACCCTGCAGTTCACCTCCGACTTCCAGGAAAAGGACATCGTATTCGGCGGCGACAAAAAACTGGTCAAAATTCTTGATGAAATCCAAGAGCTGTTTCCACTCAACAACGGCATCACGATCCAATCGGAATGCCCGATCGGATTGATCGGTGACGATATCGAAGCCGTCTCACGAGCGAAATCCAAGGAATATGGCGGCAAGACCATCGTGCCGGTCCGTTGTGAGGGCTTCCGGGGCGTGTCGCAGTCACTGGGCCATCACATTGCGAACGATGCGGTGCGAGATTGGATTTTCGGGCATCTCGAGGGCGATGGCAAACCCAAGTTCGAGCCGACGCCGTACGATGTTGCGATTATCGGAGACTACAATATCGGGGGCGACGCCTGGTCATCACGAATTCTGCTGGAGGAGATGGGCCTGCGGGTAATCGCGCAGTGGTCCGGCGATGGCTCACTGGCTGAGCTCGAAGCAACGCCGAAGGCAAAGCTCAACATTCTGCATTGCTACCGTTCGATGAACTATATCTCACGCCACATGGAAGAGAAGTTCGGTATCCCGTGGTGCGAGTACAATTTCTTCGGACCATTAAAGATCGCAGAGTCCTTGCGCAAGATTGCGGGTTATTTCGACGACAAGATCAAGGAAGGGGCCGAGCGGGTAATCGAGAAGTATCAGCCGCTCGTGAACGCGGTGATCGCAAAATATCGGCCTCGCTTGGAGGGCAAGACGGTGATGCTGTACGTCGGCGGGCTCCGTCCGCGTCATGTGATTGGCGCATATGAGGACCTGGGGATGGAAGTCATTGGCACCGGATACGAGTTCGGTCACAACGATGACTATCAGCGGACAGCTCAGCACTACGTGAAGGACAGCACGCTTATCTACGATGACGTCAATGGCTACGAGTTCGAGCGCTTCGTCGAAAAGCTCCAGCCTGACCTTGTCGGGTCAGGTATCAAGGAAAAGTACGTTTTTCAAAAGATGGGTGTGCCGTTCCGGCAGATGCACTCTTGGGACTATTCGGGTCCATATCACGGCTATGACGGATTCGCGATCTTTGCGCGCGACATGGACATGGCTATCAACTCGCCGATTTGGAAGAAAACGAAGGCCCCCTGGAAGGAAGCTTCGAGGGCCAAGCTCCAGGCTGCGGAATAAAGCAACTCATCTCGCTTGGGAAAGCCGGGCGATACCAATCTCGACGATAGTGAAGGATTTCACCAATGGCGCAGAGTGCCGAGCACGTGATCGATCATGTCGAACTGTTCCGCGGTCCAGAATACCAGCAGATGCTGGCCAAGAAGAAGATATTCGAGAACCCTCGCGATCCCGCCGAGGTCGAACGTATCAAGGAATGGACGAAAACCGCCGAATATCGCGAAAAAAACTTCGCGCGGGAGGCGCTAGCGGTAAATCCGGCCAAGGCGTGCCAGCCGCTTGGCGCCGTATTCGCCTCTGTTGGCTTTGAGCGCACGTTGCCCTTCGTCCACGGCTCGCAAGGCTGTGTGGCCTATTACCGCAGTCATTTGTCGCGGCACTTCAAGGAGCCTAGCTCCTGTGTCTCTTCGTCAATGACGGAAGACGCTGCCGTATTCGGCGGTCTGAACAACATGACCGACGGGCTGGCGAACAGCTACAACATGTACAAGCCCAAGATGATTGCGGTTTCCACAACCTGCATGGCCGAGGTGATCGGCGATGACCTCAACGCCTTCATCAAGACTTCGAAAGAAAAAGGCTCGGTTCCGGCGGATTTCGACGTGCCGTTCGCCCACACGCCGGCGTTCGTCGGCAGCCACGTCACCGGCTATGACAATGCGCTCAAGGGCATTCTGGAGCATTTTTGGGACGGCAAGGCCGGAACAGCGCCGAAGCTTGAGCGCAAACCGAATGGGGCGATCAACATCATTGGCGGATTCGATGGCTATACCGTTGGGAACCTTCGCGAGATCAAGCGCATCTTGGAATTGATGGGCATCCAGCATACGGTTCTCGCCGACAATTCTGAAGTGTTCGATACTCCGACCGACGGCGAATTCCGGATGTATGATGGTGGTACGACGCTGGAGGATGCGGCGAACGCGATTCATGCCAAGGCGACTATCTCCATGCAACAGTGGTGCACGGAAAAGACGCTGGCATTCGTGGCGGAGCATGGCCAGGACGTCGTATCCTTCAACTACCCGGTGGGCTTATCTGCAACGGATGACTTCATCGTCGCGCTGTCACGCCTCAGCGGCAAGGAGATTCCCGAGCAACTTGCGCGAGAACGTGGCCGCCTGGTGGACGCCATCGCCGACTCCAGCGCGCATGTTCATGGCAAGAAGTTCGCGATCTATGGCGATCCGGATCTTTGCTATGGGTTGGCTGCGTTTCTGCTCGAACTTGGCGCCGAACCGACCCATGTGCTGTCTACCAACGGCAACAAGGCATGGCAGGAAAAAATGCAGGCGCTGCTTGCAAGCTCGCCATTTGGACAGGGCTGCCAAGCCTATCCCGGCCGAGACCTCTGGCACATGCGCTCACTTCTGTTTACTGAGCCCGTCGATTTTCTGATTGGCAACACCTACGGGAAGTACCTGGAGCGTGATACCGGAACGCCACTGATCCGCATCGGCTTTCCGATTTTTGATCGGCATCACCATCACCGCTCCCCCCTATGGGGCTATCAGGGCGGCCTGAATGTGCTGGTGAAGATCCTGGACAAGATCTTCGACGAGATCGACAAAAACACCAACGTTCTTGGCAAAACGGACTACAGCTTCGACATCATTCGCTGATGAGCGACTGCGCGTGCCATCGCCCAGGCAATGGGCGATGGCACGAGCACATGGTCATTGAGTTTGCAATTTGTTCGCCCTGAGAGGAAACAGGATGAGTTCACTAGCGGCCACGGTCCAGAATATCTTCGACGAGCCAGGCTGCGCCAAGAATGGCAGTAAGTCAGAGGCTGAACGCAGGAACGGCTGCACCAAACAGCTGCAGCCGGGTAGTGCTGCCGGCGGCTGTGCTTTCGATGGCGCCAAGGTTGCGTTGCAGCCGTTCACCGACGTGGCTCACTTGGTACATGGTCCGATCGCGTGCGAGGGCAATTCCTGGGACAATCGGGGTGCGGTGTCGTCCGGCTCGGATCTGTGGCGCACCGCATTCACAACCGATTTGAGCGAAACCGATATTGTATTCGGAGGCGAGAAGCGGCTTTGCAAAGCGATCAAGGAGATCATCGACAAGTACGATCCGTGCGCCATCTTCGTTTATCAAACCTGCATCCCAGCGATGATCGGCGACGACATCAACGCAGTCTGCAAGGCGGCATCTCGAAGATTTCTAAAGCCGGTGATCCCGATCAATTCTCCGGGCTTCGTCGGTTCGAAGAATCTCGGCAACAAGCTGGCCGGCGAGGCCTTGCTTGACTATGTGATCGGTACACGAGAACCGGACTACACCACCCCGTACGACATCAATCTCATCGGAGAATACAACCTTTCGGGCGAGCTCTGGCAAATGAAGCCATTACTAGACGAGCTTGGAGTACGAATTCTCTGCTGCATCTCAGGCGACGGCAAATATCGCGAAGTCGCTTCATCTCATCGCGCACGGGCGGCTATGTTGGTGTGCTCAAAGTCCATGATCAACGTCGCACGCAAAATGGAGCAACGCTACGGGATTCCATTCTTCGAGGGTTCTTTCTACGGTATTCAAGATTCGAGCGAATCGCTACGGCAGATTGCCCGCTTATTGGTTGAACGCGGCGCCCCGACAGATCTGCTCGGGCGCACCGAAGCGTTGATCGCGCGCGAGGAAGCGTGGGCCTGGGGGGCGATCGAGCCGTATAAGCCACGGTTCGGAGGCAAAAAGGCCTTGTTAATGACCGGGGGCGTCAAGTCATGGTCGGTCGTTGCGGCACTCCAGGAAGCCGGGCTTGAGTTAGTCGGCACCAGCGTAAAGAAATCGACCAAGGAAGATAAGGAGCGCATTAAGGAGCTCATGGGGCATGATGCCAACATGATCGAGAATATGACGCCGCGCGAAATGTACGAGATGCTGAAGGGCGCAAAAGCGGACATCATGCTATCGGGCGGCAAGTCGCAGTTCGTCGCGCTGAAAGCGGCGGTGCCTTGGCTCGATATCAACCAGGAGCGTTGCCACGCCTATATGGGCTATGTCGGAATGGTCAAGCTGGTGGAGGAGATCGATAAGTCGCTCTCCAGTCCGATGTGGGAGCAGCTACGTCGACCTGCGCCATGGGAGGCGTTGGCTAAGGCGATGGAGCAGATGCAATCGCCCGCGACCGCGCTCGCCGACCCGGCGCTCGCCGAAAAGTCGCGCCGCGCCAGGAAGATCTGCATCTGCAACAGGGTCGATCTGGGCACGATCGAGGATGCAATCTACGCGCATCGCCTGAGGAGCGTCGAAGCGGTCAGGGAGCATACCAATGCGGTCGGTGGCTGCTGTCAAAGACGTATCGACGAGATCTTGGTGTCCGAGCCATCTGCCATGCGACAGGCCGCAGAGTAGGGAGGCGTCATGGCCATCGTCACGACGCCGACAAAAGCCTGCGCTGTCAACCCGCTGAAGATGAGCCAGCCGATCGGCGGCGCATTCGCCTTCATGGGGCTGGGCGGGGCGATGCCGCTTCTGCACGGCTCCCAGGGGTGCACATCCTTCGGGCTCACGCTCTTTGTCCGGCATTTCAAAGAGGCTGTACCGCTGCAGACCACCGCGATGAGTGAGGTCACGACTGTACTGGGTGGTTATGAGAATCTCGAGCAGGCGATACTGAACATCTACAAGCGAGCTAAGCCAAAGATCATCGGAATCTGCTCGACTGGCGTCACCGAGACCAACGGCGACGATGTGGATGCCTACCTCAAGCTGATCCGGAGCAAGCATCCGCAACTCGCAAAGTTGCCGCTCGTTTACGTCTCGACACCTGATTTCAAGGGTGCGTTCCAGGACGGCTGGGAGAAGGCTGTCGCGCGCATTGTGGAGGTGCTGGTGGATGGGCCAAATGCCAGTCGCCTGAGGGATCCATCGAGGGTGAATGTTCTGCCGGGATGTCACCTCACGCCCGGCGATCTTGATGAACTCCGTGTCATACTGGAGGATTTCGGGTTGTCTCCGTCCTTCCTCCCTGACCTGGCGGGATCGCTCGATGGGCATATCCCCGATGAGTTTACGCCAACGACCGTCGGCGGCATCGACGTCGGCGAAATTGCGAATATGGGCCGCGCCGGGTGGACGATTGCAATCGGCGCGCAGATGCGGCGAGCTGCAGAGGTCATGCAGGCAAAGACCGGCGTGCCTTTTCGTGTCTTCGAGCGGCTGTGTGGCCTTTGTCCGAATGATGAGTTCATGACGTTTTTGAGCGAGATCAGCGGCCGCCCGATACCCTTGAAATATCGACGCCAGCGCAGTCAGCTCGCAGATGCTATGCTGGATGCGCACTTCCATATTGGCGGTCGCAAACTTGCAATCGGTGCCGAGCCAGATCTTCTGCTCGATTTGTCCGGCATGCTGAGCGACATGGGCACGCAGGTGACCGTTGCCGTGACGACGACTCAGTCGGAGGTGATCGAGCGGATCAAGACCAATGAAGTGATCATTGGCGATCTCGCAGATCTGGAAGACCTTGCCAAAGAGAGGCATTGTGACCTGCTGATCACGCATTCGCATGGAAGGCAAGCGGCGGCGCGGCTGAAGGTGCCGTTCTATCGCGCAGGTTTTCCGATATTCGATCGACTTGGCGCGGGACACCAGCTATCGGTAGGCTACCGTGGTACGCGGAATGTGATCTTCGAAATCGCGAATCTCGTGATTGCGCATCGCGACGAGAACGATCAGCCTACGCCCGATAAGTGGCGGACTGGGCGCGTACTGCCACGATGCGCGGGCCATCGCAGCTCCACCGTCGCGACTGAGAGGTCGGTTGCATGAAAGTTGCGTTTGCCACTCAGGACCTGAGACGCGTCGATGCTCATTTTGGTTGGGCAAAGAATATCGCAATCTACGATGTCGCTCCTGGCGGGCACGTGTTTGTTAAAGCGATCGAGTTTGATGGCGATCTTAAGGAAGACGGCAGCGATGATAAGTTGGCGCCAAAGATCGAGGCTATCAAGGATTGCGCAATCCTTTACGTCGCTGCCATTGGTGGTGCAGCGGCTGCGCGAGTGGTGGCCAACAAAATCCATCCTATCAAGGTGAGCAAACCGGAAAACATTCTAGTGCTCCTAGAAAAACTCGAGCGGGTGCTGAAGGGCACACCACCTCCCTGGCTGCGCAAGGTCATGGCAAAGGACCAGGGGAGAACGTTCGAGTTTGATGAATGAGGTGATATGACCGAAAAAATAGAGCAGCAGGCCAGCCCGGTCGACGCGCCATTCCTCATCGATTTGGTCAAGATTTGGCGTGCTCAGGATACTAACGGAGCCTGGGAAGGGAAGAGCGATCGTGATCTGCTCGAACCCTATATCCTGAACATGGAGAAGCGGCGCGCATTGCCGATTATTGGTGATCCCGATGCCAAGACACTGTGGCGGCTTGAGCTGTTCTTCAATGCAGTTGCGCTGTCAGTAGAGAGGGAGACCGGCGTTATGATTCAGCCGATTCTGAAGCTGCATCATGAAGGCTTCGGGCGCATAGTGCTCATCGCAGGGCGGTTGGTCGCCGTAAACAAGCAGCTGCGCGACGTGCATCGCTTCGGTTTCGACAGTTTCGTCAAGCTGGCTCAGGAGGGGGATAAATATGTCACGGATGGAGTTGACCTGATTCGGAAATTCCCCGACGTGGCGAACTATTGAGGATGCACACTCATGAGCGATCGTGAAACACTGAAGGCCGAACTTAGGAAAGTGTCTGCCAAGGCGATACAGGCCAAGATGGATCTGCACGACCTTTCGGAAGAACTGCCCATCAACTGGACCTCGATCATGGTGGTCGCGCAGAAGGCGTACGATGCTTATGCCGAACTTGAGCGCAAGAGCCTCGCCTTAAAGGCGCTGGAGAATACCTAGAGGGGCAATGCATGTCGTTTCAAACACGAGACGGACGCGACTGGACGCCACAATACTTGATCACGATCGATGCAAAGAAATGCATCGGCTGTGGCCGCTGTTTCAAGGTGTGCGGTCGAGATGTCATGACCTTGAAAGGAATCAACGAGGAAGGCGAACTTATCGAGCTCGACAATGACGACGACGAGGAGATCGAGAAGAAGATCATGGTCCTGGACGATCAGGGTGCCTGCATCGGCTGCGGTGCGTGCGCCAGGGTTTGCCCGGCCGACTGCCAGACCCACGTTTCAGCTGCAGCCGAAACTGCATGAGCGAAGGCAGCTCTCCGCGGCCTTTAAGAGCAGCAGGTCCGGCTCGGTTTAAAGGAGAGCATCTTCAGGAACAGCTGGGCTGCAACGATATCACGTTTGTGGTAGGTCTTCAGGTGCTCATCCGCGTCGAGAACGCGGGCGATATCTTCCTGGAACATCAAATGCGAGAGGACGGCGATCATCCGTTGGTCTTGTCACGTCCTGCCAGGAGAGGCATGGAGCCCGTCTAGCGGAAATGGGTGTTGTCCACGTGGGCCGCAACCATTTAGTGCTTGATCCTAACCAGCACCCCGAAGTGTGGACGAGGAACGAGAACGACAAGTGGAAGCGGGTCGAAAGGCCCACGAGGTAGTCGTCCGTTCTTTTCGCAGGCACGGTGTCAACCCCGATAGTAAACGTGATCCACTGCCGGGTTCATGGTTCTTTCCGCGGTCGTCTCCACAGGGAGCCGCCGCATGATCGCGTTCAAGAGGTCTGCATCTCGACGTGAAGCGTGCGGCGTGTAAAGCCCGCAGGCACGACTTCAAGATGGCCAACACCTTCGTCCCGGCAGGGACGCTTGTTCCGCCGAAGGCGCATCTGGCGCGTTTAAGACTGCCTCATGCGGCGCGCATCTCTGGCCGGAACTCAGTGCCATCGGCGGTCAGGAAGAGACGCCAAAGAGTCTTTAGCTAGGCGCGCAGGATGCCCAACTGCCGGTGCCCGAGCGTGGCGAGCAATTTGCGGCGTTGCATTCGCAGGTTGTGTGGCTCGATCCTGCCCGCTCGAAACAAGCTCGTGGACGTGGATAACGTACAGAGTCTTTCGCACTTTCAGGATTGACGGCTTCTTCTAGAATGAAGGAGCTTTGAATGAACGATGGGAATGCCATGGGTCAGGTGATCCAAATTGATGAGGCCCGGATTCGAGATCACCTGGGCGAGATGGTCCGCGGGACAGTGGAAGAGACACTGAACGCGATGCTGGAGGCCGAAGCGGACCAGCTGTGCGGTGCTGGGCGGTATGAGCGCAGCCCGGCGCGGCAGGACACGCGGGCAGGCAGCTACGAGCGAACGCTGCAGACCAAGGCGGGCGACGTCAATCTGAAGGTTCCGAAGCTACGGCGGCAAACCTTCGAGACGGCGATTATCGAGCGCTACCGGAGGCGGGAGAGCTCGGTTGAGGAGGCGCTGATCGAGATGTATCTGGCCGGGATTTCGGTTCGGCGGGTCGAAGACATCACGGAGGCGCTGTGGGGCACCCGGGTCAGCCCGAGCACAGTGTCGAACCTGAACAAGAAGATCTATACCAAGATCGAGGCGTGGCGGAATCGCAGGATCGAAGGCGAGCATCCGTATCTCTACCTCGACGGCATCGTGATGAAGCGCAGCTGGGCTGGTGAGGTTCGCAACGTGTCGCTGCTGGTGGCCTCGGCGGTCAATGCTGAGGGGTTCCGGGAGATCCTCGGCATCTGTGAAGGCGCCAAGGAGGACAAATCCGGCTGGTCCTCGTTTCTGCGGCATCTCGTCGATCGCGGTCTCAAGGGCGTGCAGCTGGTGGTTTCCGACGCGTGCCGAGGTCTTGTCGAAAGCGTTGCGGATTATCTGCCGGAGGCACGCTATCAACGCTGCATGGTGCATTTTTATCGCAATGTCTTCAGCCACGTGCCGTCGACCCGGGTCCGCGAGGTGAGCCACATGCTCAAGGCCATTCATGCCCAGGAGAGCCGCGCCGCGGCCGACGAGAAAGCCAGGACCGTCATCGCGGATCTGCGGGCCAGCCGTATGGCCAAAGCTGCTGATCTCGTCGAGCAGGCGGTTCACGAGACGCTCGCCTACTATGCCTTTCCGGACATCCATTGGCGGAAGATTCGAACGAACAATCCGCTCGAGCGCATCATGAAGGAGATCCGGCGACGAACCCGTGTCGTCGGCGCCTTCCCCGACGGTCAATCCTGTCTCAACTTAGCGGCGGCCCGGCTGCGGCACATTGCCGGAACGGCGTGGTCGACCAAATGCTACATGAACATGCGACCGCTCTATCAGCCACAACTCTCTGAAACCGGAGCCGTCGCCTGATCAAAAGTGCGAAAGATTCTGGACAGTACCTGGACGTGCGGCGCGCCGGCCGTTCTCGCTGGACAGCGGCGGATGTCGATCCAGTCCCAATCGACGTTGCCGGCGAGCTGAACCGCGCGTGCTTCATATTGACGATCTGGTCCAGCCTGGCCCGGAACAGATTGCCCGATCCCCGTCGTCCTGTGCTTCTTCGGCCGCATCGCCACCTCCGATGCGACGGAATTATGGCTGTCGATTCGAGGGAATCCAGAAAATGAAATTCCAAGACTCCTATGCCCGATGCACCAAGACCGTGCCTTCGCATATCAGTCCACAACGATGAGATGCGGTTCTAGCTCATTTGCTTTAGCCGCTCTTCACTGACGAGGAGTTAGCTTCCTCTCGCAAGAGCCGGCGACAGATGCTCAACCTCGGCGCGTCAGCTCGTGGTCAGCTAGACATCTTACCATCCTCGGTAGAGCTCGAGCAACGCGAGCTCTGACCCCCAAACCGTACCGACAGGAGAGCGATCCGATGTATGGCCGAATTGTTGGCTCATCTAGCCAATCCACAAGCGCTACCCAGGCTGATGAAGCAAGGCATTCAGATGACGAGGGCTTTGCGGAAAGGCTTGCAGGCATGGCGCCCGATGCTGGCCCAAGTTCGTCTCAGGCAGCGACACGGCCGTACTCTGTAACTTCCCAACCTCCGATCAAAGAGATCGACAGTGATGAGTTCGGGGAAGAAGTGAAGGCCTTCTATGGCGACGACATCAAGTACATTGCCGAGCGTCCACTGGAGTACTCGGATTTCATATCCACAAAAGCTGAGCGCGCGGCAAACATTGCTAGAACCTATGGTCACACCGACGAAGATACCGACCAGGCGCGATATTACGCCTATCGCTTGGGTGACAAAACTGTCGGGCTTCTGAGGACAGAAGGCGGACTTCGGGTAGGAGGAAGGCGATTCAGCGCCCAGTTTCCCGGTCGCAACGCAGTCACATCCCAAGTAGATCTTCGGGTTACTCATCCGCTCGTTGAGAACGCTGGCGATATTCTACTTGAACATCAGCTTCGGCAAGACGGCGAACAAGCATTGATAATGTCAAAACCTGCGTTCCCAGGCATCGAGTCCCGTCTGGCTCAGATGGGCTTTGTTCCTGTGAGTGATAAGAATCACTGGGTACTTGATCCTCACCAGCATCCCGACAAGTGGACGCATAACGACGAAGGTAAATGGCAACGTGTAGGCAAACCTGAAGGATATCTTGCCGCCGAGAGTAGTGGTGCTCAGGCAAACATCGAGCGAGCTTCGAGTGAAGCAAGTGATGAGACAGAGTCGTCAGGCGATGACACGTCTTGGTACTTCGAGCGCCTCAATCTAGGCCCGGGGTCGGCTGCCGAATAGTTGCTGTTTACGAGGTCGGGCCTGAAAGCGGTGGCTACTCGTGGTCATTGAGTATGTTGCTGCAGGAATGGCTCGCCACTTCAACACGCGCTTGCGTCAGGCGGCGTGATCGCGCCCAGAGTGCTGCCCGATCAGCTCTGGGCCGCTCGCCGCCAACGCGGCTTAGCCCTCAGCTGCCTGCGCTGGCGCTGCGCAGCCCGGTGCTCCCCCACCGCGGTTGGCTAGGGCGGCGGTCTACCGACCAATCCTGCTTGAGTGGGGCATCTTGATACAGTGGGCGACATCGTCAATGCACCAAAGCAGAGCCCGTAAGAGCGGCGACGGCGCTCAAAGAGAGCCATGAAGTGATCATGAATCCGATTGAGAATAAGCAACCTGGAAATGATATGGTCTCTCTGCGGGACGGTCAAACTTGGCCGCGAGCCTGGTCAAGAACCCGAAACCCTGCTGGCCTTCTACGACTTCCCTGCCGAGCATTGCGATCAACTGCGAACGACGAATGAGATAGACTAGCGTTTTTCTTCATGGTGAGACGATTGCGGCGATCATTCGTCTGCCCGTCCGCATCTGGCGCGGTATTGTTCGCAAAGACGTCGATTGCCGCTGCGGGCGGACGTCCGATTCGACGCCAAATAGACTTGGCGCGAATCCCTCTGTTGGCGGCTTGCACCGAGAGCGGTACCTTGTCCAGGATATTGACGGTGTTGTGCACCTAGCAGCGCGGGTGTCGGGTGACGGCAAGCCTTCCAGAAGCCGAGCGCGCCGTCGCCGACGCAATTTCCGGGCCGATCTGCAACCCGCGATTTGCTTGATGTCGATCAGGAGCTCGCGCCTGATGTAACAGTATTGGTAGTGTCATTCATGGCGTATCGCTCTTCTCTCGAGAGGTTTTGGCAGCGTTCGACAACCGCCTCGATACGCAACCTATCTCAGGCCCGTCATCACTCACATTCCCGCATAGTCTAGCGAAGCTCGAAGGTTCGGTCATCTCGGGCATCGGCCAATAAGTCAGCCGCCTTCTTCGACATCGGGAACCGGGAGCCAGGCTCCGCGAGGCGGTTTCTTCGCGATCATATAGGCTGGTGCCGGCGCCTGGGTCACGCCGTCCTCGTTCTTGAACGCATACTTGGTCGTCCGTTAGAAAGCCGATTTCAGCGGTGATGGCCGCTGAGGGCAACAATGATGGTGGTACGCCAAAGAGTACTCAGCCAGGTGAGGATGCGGCGGAAGTTGTGGCCGACGGCGGAGAGGGTGATTGTCGGCGCCGCCGGCGCGGCCTTTGAGGTAACAGCGGCCGAGGTGACCATCGGCCTTCAGTTGTCCTATGACGGGTTCGATGGCGGAGGGGCGGCGCAGCTCGCGTTTGATGATGCCGAAGACCCCGTGCTTTTGGCCGGAGATGAAGGCGCGACGCGGGTGCACCGAAATATCAGGTGCACTGGCGTCCCTCCATCGCCGAGGCACTCCACGTCCGAGGCGTTGAAAGAATGCAGCTGCAGCCGCGCTGGCGCTGCCGCTGCGCGCGAATCTGCGTGGCCCTTCCAAGCGGAAGGGTGAACGCGTTCTCGAGCGCAGACTGACCTTCGATCTTGCGGCGGATCTCGTGGATGATCCGGCCCAGCCGGCTGCGCAGG
The DNA here is from genome assembly GCF_025200925.1 of Bradyrhizobium sp. CB1015. Lineage (GTDB taxonomy): Bacteria > Pseudomonadota > Alphaproteobacteria > Rhizobiales > Xanthobacteraceae > Bradyrhizobium. The sequence goes on from NZ_CP104174.1 coordinate 1,306,019, forward strand.
ATGCGCAACTGCCGGTGATGCCGCTTGAATTGCTTGCAAGGGCGTAGCCAGAAGCCATCATTGCCGCGGTGTTGGCAATACCAAGATAGGACTGCCGGAGCTCGACCCCGGGCTTGCTCGCCAGGCGGCTGATCCCCTTGATTCCCGGGGGCAGCAGCTTGGTCGGTTGGGAAGGTGATGGCCTTCGCTGCACAGTAGTGTCGACCGTGACCCGCTTGAGGTCCTGATTGGATAAGGTGCCGTCCTCGTGCGCCACCCGCAGGCGGTTGGCCTGCAACACCGCCAGCTTCTCGGCCGCTTGCGCCAGTGGCTCAGGTCCCCAGCGCTCGTGCGGGGAGGCGTGCTGAAAGAACTCTTCGCCGGCGAATTACTGGAAACACGTTCTTCGGCCGCATCGCCACCTTCGTGCGACGACGGAATTATGGCTGGCGACGATTCGACGGAACTGAAAATGAAATTCCAAGGCTCCGATGCCCGGTGCACTAAAACCCCGCATTTGCAAACCGGTCCACAACGACAAAGTGCGATTCTAACTCGTTCGCTTAGCCGTTCTTCACTGACGAGGAAGTATTTTTCGAAAGCTGAAGGCGGTGGTATCGATACTGAGGGAAGGTTCGAGTCGGATTCCTCAGACGATGAGCCTTCATGTTACTTGGAGCGCGCTCTTAGTAGGGCTCTTCCTGGAGTAAAGTGGCTGCAACAGCAGCTGCGGGCCGGAAATGACGGACATTTCGCCGTTCCACGCGCGGGCGCAAGGGCTAGCCTAAAAGGGGCGCACGTTCGCCGCGTGCGCCTCTCGCGGGCGGGGAGCGAGCGTTCACTTTCTGGAAAGGCACTTGCGATGCCGCGATGAATACGGTCGCAGGGCATCGGAACCGGGCCTTCCGCAGCGTGACGATTAGCGAGCAGCAACCAGCCATCGAGTTTAGCGGTCCGGCAAATGGTCCAGAAAGGTCGGAGCGCGAAAGCTGTAGCTGCGCAGCCCGGCAGGAAAGGGCAGCAAGGCTCAATGCTCCTGCGAATTGTTCTGAATTATGCGTGAGTAATGGGGTGAGCTGCAAATGGGCTTGCGCGTTGTTACCGCAGACGCGATCCGCGCCGGCACTTGTACAGTTTTTGCACGTTGATTGCACAACGACAATGAAAAGCGCCTTGCAATAAACGAGCGATGAATGCAGCCAAATTCCATCTATACGATTTGCGGCTTTAACGACATTCCAAGCCGCCAAGCCATGGGATTCCATCTTATGGTCGTCGATGATAATGGCAATCACCGACCGTGGTCCATCATTGTGGTGCGCTGGGGCAAAAAGGTACTTGGCTATGTCAATCAATGCCCTCACAACAGCGTCAATTTGGACTGGGAGCGGAACCAATTCCTGGACCCATACGGTATCCGACTGATGTGCGGCAAGCACGGTTCGACCTTCGAACTCGGCACCGGCCGGTGTGTCGAAGGTCCATGTGAGGGTAGAACGCTCACGCCGATCGCGTTGGCAGTTCTGGATGGTGATATCTGTGTCCTCGGCGTGCGTCTTGTCGAAGACGATGCATCGCCAGACAACTGAAGACCGCCTCAGACCGGGCGGTTCTCGTTGCGGTTTTTCACCGGCTCCATCCTCTTTAGCCCGCCGTCGTAAGAGATCTCCTCATAGGACAGATCGAGATCCTTTGCGGCATCGAGGAGGTAATCAAGCTTGCCGCGCGGATCGAGCTTCTTGATGTCGTCCTTGTTCAGCCCGACCAGGTCCATCATCTCCTTCCAAACGGTGGATTCATCGCAGGGTAAGACGTGGAAGTTAATATCGCCGAACTTCACTCTGTACTTCGCCAGCAAATCGATGTTGTTGCAAAACATGAAGTAGCTTCCGGTTGGGCTTAAGGCGCCGTCAAGGACGGTTGCTACGTCAGCAAGATACGCGAAGGAGTGTAGGTATCCGGCCAGCACTGGAAAAGTGCGTTCTCCGTCCTGCGCGATCGTCAGAACCTGCTCGATCGAATAGTCCGGCGGTCGCTTCTCGTCGGCGACCTGAGTCTGGAACTTCAGTGCGATGTCGCCACGAAAGCCGAACCGGCCCGGCTTGGTAGTCGCGCCTTTGAGTACGGCGTTGAGCAGGCGGCCCTCCTTCTCAAATCTGCCGAGTGCGGTGTTCTCGATTGCAGTCATTAAAATCGTCCTCGATCTAAGCTCTTCACCGACCCGTTGGTCGGTGCCAGATGCGATGCAAATTGCCTGCCGCCGCAGCGTAGCAGCGCAACCTAAGAAGAAAACGTGTCATTGGCTGGCACCGCCTCATGTAAGCAATCCGACACCTGTTCCAAAGCCAACGTGCGAAGGCGCGCATCATTAAGTGTCTGCGCGCTGGCACGTGACTTGCTCTTAGCGACGTTCAAGCTGATGAGGGAAAGACGTGATCAACCTGACCGATAGCGCAGTGAATGCGATCAAGAGTGCGATATCATCGTCCACGCGCCCGTCCGGCGGTCTGCGCGTCATGATTGAAGCAGGCGGCTGCAGTGGATTCAAATACAAGATGGGTCTGGCCGAGGAACCGAAGCCTGACGACACCGTGATCGAATGCGATGGGCTGAAGGTGTTCGTCGATAGCAAGAGCTGCGATCATCTAGTCGGTACGACCATCGATTTCGTCGTGGCGCTGGAGGGCTCTGGATTTACCTTTCACAACCCGAACGCCACCGCAAACTGCTCCTGCGGGAAATCGTTCTGCTGATGAAAAACATTGTTCAGGTGATGAGAAGAAAACATCGAAGCGCGCCGGCCGAGCCAAAACAACTGAGGCAATCGTCGTCCACTACGACAAAGCGGGAGCGTCGCATTCGCGACGCGCTTGAAGATATCATGCCTCATTCTACAACTCCACGGTGGCGGCTGGCAGCTGATCGGCATCGATGGCAGCCTGTTTATGGCTAGGCTGGCCGGTGGCTGTACGTCGTGTAAGCTTTCGAGGGCGAGCGTGGGACGTACAGGCGCGGCTGTTAAAATCCGCGGATTTAGTCGGCAAATCCTCGTTGCTGGTACTGGTGGGGCAGTGGATTGAGCGAAGATCGAGCGCCGATTTACCTCGATAACAATGCAACGACACGGACTGATCCGTCCGTCGTGCAAGCGATGTTGCCGTTCTTCACTGAGAACTTCGGCAATGCCTCATCCAGGCATGCCTTTGGCAACGACGTCGCAGTTGCTGTGAGGCAGGCCCGGCGAAGCCTGAGGGACCTGTTAGGTAACGCATACGATCATGAAATCGTCTTCACCTCGGGAGGGACCGAAGCCAATAATGCCGCGATCCTCTCTGCTCTGGCGACGCAGGAAGAGCGAGACGAAATTGTAACTACTTCGGTTGAGCACTCCGCTGTACTTGCGCTGACTCAGCAATTGGCGGCAAGGGGAGTCAAGACGCACATAGTACCCGTAGATGCTTGCGGCCGGCTCGACATCGAGGCGTTTCGCTGCGCGCTTGGGCCACGCACAGCCATTGCCTCCGTTATGTGGGCCAATAACGAGACCGGAACGCTGTTTCCTGTGGAGTTTCTGGCCGGATTGACCCGTGAGGCGGGCGCGCTGTTTCACACAGATGCGGTCCAGGCAATTGGGAAGCTGCGTTTGAACCTAAAGGAAAGCGCGATCGACATGCTGTCGCTATCCGCGCACAAACTGCACGGCCCCAAGGGGGTCGGCGCGATGTATTTGCGCAAAGGGACTAAATTCCGGCCGCTAATCTGCGGCGGATCACAGGAACGAGGGCGCCGCGGCGGGACCGAGAATGTTCCCGGGATCGTCGGCCTGGGAAAGGCTGCCGGGCTTGCGGCGGAGCGGCTTGAACCCGAGCGCGTTCGCATTGGCGCTTTGCGCGACCGCCTTGAACATGGAGTTTTGCGCAATGGGGAGTGCGTTGTGCTCGGTGACGTCAGCAATCGGTTGGCGAACACGGCCAATATTGCCTTCGACCACCTCGAAGGCGAAGCCATCGCCCACCATCTCGATCGGGCGGGCATAGCCGTGTCGCTCGGATCAGCCTGCAACTCCGGTTCAATGCAGCCATCGCATGTTCTGTGTGCCATGCAGGTGCCGACGTGGCGGATGCACGGCGCCGTGCGCTTTTCTCTGTCGCGTGAGACCTCGTTGGCGGAGGTCGATGAGGTCGTGTGCGCTGTGTCCGACATTGTGGCTCGCATGCGCGCCATCTCCGGCGCCACTGTTAGGGAGTAGACCTTGTGAAGATCATGATCCGCCGGTCTCCGGAGGGCCTGTCCATCTACGTGCCAAAAAAGGATCTCGAAGAGCAAATCGTGGAATCCGAGTACGAGACGCTGTGGGGCGGCTGGATCAAAGTGGCTAATGGCTGGGTGTTCGATTTGCCTGATATGGCGAGCGACACCCGGTTGCCAATCACAATCAATGCGAAAAAGCGGGACGAGACCGGGCACGATCCCTGAAGACACTCCCCGCAGATCGACTTTGTCGTTGCGGCGGCTGCATGGGGCGCTCTCGTTGGTTTGAGGGCCCCGAGTATCGTTCCATATCGTCCTGGCCACGCTGAATGGCGCAGATCCGTTCTGCCGACAACGCCAGACGCATTGGCCGGCTTCTTCGCCAGCAAATTTGCGCCGCCGCAGCGAGTTACGGGCAATGCGGTCAGGGGCGACCCCAGTATATCCAAATTAGCAAACATATCGCTGTCGCAACGGAATTGATGACGCAGACAATCGCTCGCTCAGTTGAGCCGAGGCGGTTACACTCCATCCTGCTCCCGGTCGTTGGGCGTCCAGCAGGATCCGTGGTAGCCACTACTGGCCTTGTCGAGCCCGGATCCCCCCGCGTGTATCGGGCTTGCGAGAGCCGCAACGCGGCAAACGCGTTAGATGGAGCGGCGTTCGGGGGAGCTTAGCGCGAGAATGAATGCGCAAGGCATAAAGCTCTGGGTGAGAATGGCGACGTATCTGTCGTTTTGCTAACAAGCTCATCATGGCTGTTGTTGCATGCGCCAGTGCTAACGTCGCGCCAACTCGATGGCCTGCGGCTGCGATTGCATCATTCTGGCCATGGCATGCAAGTTGCTACCCAGCTTTATGAGGCTCGCTCAAGGATGGTCCTGGGAGAGCGACGATGTCTCCAGGGAAAAGCGAATGAACGCGGTCGTCGGACGCGGAACATATGTCAAAGCTGCAGTAAATCACGGCAAGATGATGCAGCCCACCACCGATCATAAGGGCTGCTGCGCTTCGGCCAAGACCGGGCAGGCGAGCTGCGGCTCGAAGGCCGGCCAAGGCGATCTGCCAACCGAAATCTGGGAAAAGGTCAAAGACCATCCCTGCTATAGCGAAGACGCGCACCATCATTACGCTCGCATGCATGTCGCGGTCGCGCCTGCCTGCAACATCCAGTGCAATTACTGCAACCGAAAATACGACTGCGCCAATGAATCGCGTCCGGGCGTGGTGAGCGAGAAGCTCACCCCTGAGCAGGCGGTGAGAAAAGTGCTCGCGATCGCGACCACCATTCCGCAGATGACAGTGCTTGGCATCGCTGGACCGGGCGATGCTCTGGCTAATCCAGCAAAGACGTTCGAAACGTTCGAGCTGGTCTCCAAGGCGGCTCCCGACATCAAGCTTTGTCTGTCAACCAACGGACTCGCACTGCCGGACTATGTTGATACCATTGTCAGGTCCAAGATTGACCACGTCACGATCACCATCAACATGGTTGATCCCGAAATCGGAGCCAAGATTTATCCGTGGATCTTCTTCAACCACAAGCGATACACGGGCATCGAGGCGGCAAAGATACTCACTGATCGCCAGCTGCAAGGCCTCGAGATGCTTAGCGAGCGGGGTATCTTGTGCAAGATAAACTCGGTGATGATCCCCAACATCAATGATGACCACTTGGTGGAGGTCAACAAGGCGGTCACGTCGCGCGGTGCCTTCCTTCACAATATCATGCCGCTGATCTCCGCACCCGAGCATGGCACAGCATTTGGCCGCAACGGTCAGCGCGGCCCGACGGCGCAAGAATTGAAAGCGCTGCAAGATGCCTGTGAAGGGCAGATAAACATGATGCGGCATTGTCGCCAGTGCCGCGCCGACGCGGTTGGTCTACTCGGGGACGATCGAGGCCCAGAGTTTACCACTGATCAGGTGATGAAAATGGACGTCCAGTATGACTTAGAGATGCGCAAGGCTTATCAGAAAAGAGTAGAGAATGAGCGCGTCTCCAAAGCCGAGGCCTGCCAAAAGGAGCTTGAGAAGCTTTCCGGAGAGATCAGCGCGATCACTCTTCTGGTGGCTGTGGCAACCAAGGGCTCGGGGTTGATCAACGAGCACTTTGGGCATGCAAAAGAATTCCAAATGTACGAGCTTTCTACATCCGGCGCCAAATTCGTTGGCGTACGCCGCGTGGAGGTTTACTGCCAGGGCGGTTATGGCGAGGAAGATAGACTTTCCACCATCGTGCGCGGCATCCGTGACTGCCATGCGGTCTTCGTGGCCAAGATTGGCGGCGGCCCCAAAAGCAATTTGATCAAGGCGGGCATCGAGCCGGTCGATCAATTCGCCTATGAGTTCATTGAGAAGTCGGCGATCGCTTGGTTCAGATCCTATCTCGACAAGGTGAGGCGCGGGGAAGTCCAGCATGGGGAGCGCGGCGACGCCGCGGTTCCGCTTCGGATCTCTGCGGCATAAGGAGGAATGTGTGCCGTTCAAAATCATCGCCTCGCAGTGCACGGGCTGCTCTGCCTGCGAACCCTTATGCCCGAACGTTGCTATATCGGAGAAGGAGGGGAGCTTTGTCATTGAGGCGACGAAATGCACCGAATGCGTCGGCCATTTTGACGAGCCGCAATGTGTAGCCGCCTGTCCGGTCGACAATACCTGCGTGGTTGACACGTCCTTGCCCCGCTATCAAGCGCCAGGCTAAAGCGTGAGATCTCATGAACGGCATGCCAGGACCTAGTGCTGAATCCGTCGCAAGCGTCGCCCTCGGGCTGGCGGCGTTGCAGGCGCGGGCGTTCGTACCCTACGGCGACTGCTCTGCATTGTCCTGCGGTCGTGCTGTTGGGTCGGCAGCACGGCCTGGCGGCATCGGAGCTCCGAGGGCGCTTCGTGGTACGAGAGCGGCCTCCAAGGCAGCCCTCCCATCGTCGATGTGATTGACGATACGGCGGGTGGGCACGAAATGATGCAGAGTGTTGCCCGCGTGAGCTAGGCGGCTTCTCGGCATCTCTAGAGGGAGCGGCGCATGAGGAGGGGATAGATGAACAGCATTCTTCGCGACAGCGATATCGTCGAGCTCAGCGGCCCGCCCGTCTTTAGCTTTGGCCAAAAGCTTCGAGCCAATCGCACCATCCGAAATGATGGCACCTATCCCGGCAAGGAGATTGGCGACCTCTTAGTTAAGAAGGGGGAGGTGGGTTACGTCGTCTCGATCGGCACTTTCTTGCAGCAATTCTACATCTACGGTGTGGAATTTCTGGACAGCGGCCACCGCGTTGGCATGAAACGCAAGGAGCTAGAGCCGGTGGAGACCTGTGAGGAGATCGATGATCTGCCGTTACCGGAGGAGTCATGACTCAGCAAGGCGTTCCGAAATATCGACGGGGCCAGCGAGTCAAAGCCGCAGTCGACCTCACCAACGACAGCTCATTTCCGAACGCGGAGCCCGAGGGAGTTTTGCTCGCCGCCGGAGCGACCGGCGAAATCATCAAGGTCGCTATCCACACCGAAGCGAACGTGCCGGTCTATATTGTCGATTTTGGTGAGGAGCTGCTCATCGGCTGTCTTGAAGAAGAAATAACAGTGCTTTGAAGGAGGCTTTCGCCATGAATGCCGCGCTGATGAGGAAAGCAAAGGCGGGGTTGCTGCCTCACCCAAACGAGCTCGATCGCAAACGAATTGAGCGGGGCTTGAGCGCGCGCAAGCGCTATCTTTACGTCTCGCCGAAAGTGGGGCCGCTGAGGGGCGGCTACCTCGTCGAGAGCCCTTGTTGCTCGCACAACATCGACACGGATGGCGCTCTCATCAATGTCGCCCTAATTCTTTATGATACCGTGAGCGGGATCTGGAAGCTATTTCGGAAGAATCATGCCCAGGGAGTCTGGGAATTTTACAGCCTTTACCTCCGCTTGCCTTCTGCAATCGACGACTTGAACGCGGATCCTGACCGTCTGTTCTGGCAATAAGGGACCACCCTTTAATTGAAAAGAAGCCACGATGGCGCTCACCACGAAAGAATTGATCGAAATCGAACGACCGCTTGCTGCGGATGGCGCCGACATGGGTCCGTTTGTTAGGCTGCGGCGCCGTTTGCCGCAGCTTTCTTGGGACCGCTGTCATGCGTCAGAGTTATCGGATCAGCCGTTCCGAGTCGATCTTCATATGCTCGATCGATCGGATCGCTGCGTGCAGATTACGCCCGACCCAACTCGACCGACTAGCGTCCTTTTGGCCAAAAGGAACGGTGTGCGGGCACTGAAATAGCAGAGTTTTAGCTGGATGGAGCGCACACCTATCATCGCAAGAGATGAGCAAGCGGACCTAGGAGACGTGCTTTGTACATCGTGATCCACAAAAAAAGCAGGAGCGCGCTGGATGCCACCGGCGACATGTACTGGTCCAGGAAAGGGAAAAGAAATGTTCCAGGCGAGCGCGGAAGAGGTCTGCTCAATCATAAAAAGTCTCGGCGTCCAAGGCTCGGCTTGAGGCCTGCGCCGAGTGCCCGAAGCCAAGCACGTTATAACCGAGATCGTCGGTCTCTTCGGCCCGTGATCGATAATGTTACCAAAATAGGAATCGTATGAACTCGCAATAAATCGTCATCCACGTCCGCTTCGCCCCGAACGGGAGGGTGATACAAATCAGCGAGCGTCCGGCCAAGCTCACGCCAGACCAGTGGTTTGATGTCCTCAACACCCGTGCCAGCTCGGCTTATCGGCCGCTCACTCGTGGCCGCGGGATTTTTCGGCTGAGCCGGACTGCGGTTGATATCTTCAAGCAGGAAACTGCGAGGCCGAGATGAGCGAACAAAACCTGGCGGGATTTGATGAGTGAATAGGTCCGAGGGTTTTGCCGTCTTTCCGGCCGATGCCATTGAGCTGAACGAGGCCATGGGCTCTTAGCCTGTCGGGGACCGCTGATAGAAGCGAGAAGCGAACGACATTGCCCCTGCTTCGGCAATAATTGCGAGGCGCGCAGTCCAAAGCGAAGGATCGTTGCAGCAGCGAACGTTGCGCATCTGGTGTGCAACTTACCTTAAAGAATTTGGATCGTGAATAAGCGATGAGTGGATAAACAGATCGAGATGACAGGAGAAGAGGTTGGAATTGATCAGGAGGCGGCTTCGGACGCGTAGGTATCTATCGCTCATCTTTGGCGACGACAACCACTATGACGCCCGCTCATTGCGCCTGTTTCGCAAGCGCGGGTGGGAATCATGGGACGTTCAATAGTAAGAGACTGTTGGGCATGATGTGCTCGCACCTCATCCCTTCAGCACTATCAGAGGATAGGCGGATGAACTCAGAAAGAGAAATGGAGCTCCCTCAGGTTTATCGGCATCATGTCTTTGCCTGCAACACGCAGCGTCCGCCAGACCATCCCCACGGCAGTTGCGGCGCCTCAGGCGCGCAAGCCCTGTGGGACCGAATGGGCAAGGCGATCGAAGCGCAAGGCCTCAACGATATTGGTTTCACGATGGCGGGCTGCCTTGGATTTTGTAACTCTGGTCCCTTGCTGGTCGTCTATCCCGGCGGAATCTGGTACCGCGTGACCACGCCTGAGGACGTTGACCAGATCGTCAAATCCCACCTCAAGCAGGGCAAACGTGTCGACCGCCTTGTGATGTGCTCAAGCGAAGTTAGAGGCGTCGTGGCGACCACTTGACCGGACCAGCAAGCATGGACGGCGTGCTCGTCCATGAGCTGCCCGGCCTCTCGGAGCTCGGATCGTCTGAGGGTGACCGTCCAACTCGAGCTCCGGGTCGCTAACAGTGGGTCATTGACATGGGCGCGGCGCACCGCCTCTTGTGAGGCAAATAGGCAAAGTGGCTCCTTTGCAACGCGCGGCGAAGCAGTAATATGATTATAACGCGCCGATCTGTTCGTGTATCGTCACTTACGTGCCGCGCGATCCGTGGCTCACAGCGATAGAAATGCTGCGAATGATTTCCTGCCTCTGGCCAGCTGACGCGTCGATGAGGCGTCAGCCGGCTCCCCACTGCAGACGGTGAGGGCAGGAGATGCGCTTGATGCGCTCGCAGCGTCCGAGTTGATCAAACGGTGTCTCCTTGACCCTGTTCTGCCTCAGAACCTGTAAGCGACGCCGCCGCTGACGAGCCATGGATCGATATTGGCGCGCCCGGTGACAGCAATCGCATTGTTTACGGTCGCGGAGTACTCCGGCCGCAGCCACAGCTTCTTCACGTCAAAATTGAGCCCCCAGTGACGGTCTAGCATGTAATCGAAGCCGAACTGGACCGCCGCGCCGAATTGGTTTTTGATGTGTAGATCCGTGACGGCAAGGCCGAATAGCGACGCATTGGCTGCCGATTGGTTGAAGAATGCAGTGTAGTTGATGCCCGCGCCGATATACGGCTTCAGTGGGCCGAAATCGGTGAAGTGATATTGCAGGGTTAGTGTTGGCGGCAACAGCCAGGCGGTGCCGATATCGAGGCCAGTGAGTACGCCATTGCCGCTGATGTGATGGCGAGTCGCGCCGAGAATGAGTTCAGCGGCTACGTTTTTTGTGAAGAAGTAGGTGATATCGAGCTCTGGTATGGCTCGCTCGCTGAGCGAAAGCCCTGAACTCGGTGACGACAGCGATGGCGTTCCGGCAACGTTTACCGAGCTACCTGCGGTATCCGGCAAAACGCCGAGCACGCGCAGGCGGATCATCCAGGGGCTGGAGGGCTCTATTGGAGGCGCTTTATAGTAGACCGGCGCCGGGCCCAGATCCGCACCTCGTACCGAATTGCTGGCGAACGAGCTCGCAAGCGCGAGGACCGATGCCCTCGCCAGAACTGTTAGTACTCTCATCGAAGTCTCCATTCCAAAATTCGCGCGAGCAGCCGCGCGAGATCTCTGTCACACATGAGGAACGGAGTAGTATTTGATACCAATCAAAATCGAAGCGACGGTTAGCACAATTGTCCCGCTAAGTTGCATTAGGATCACGGCCGCGAAACGTGTTCTGTTCTGATCGTGTTTCAACCTAGTAGTCAATCTAAACAAATCCTTTGAAGAATCTGCCTCTCGGCGTGGCGCTCCGATTCAATGCGGGCGGCGGAGGTCGCGCGTGATAAAGGTAGCAAATGCGGCTACGTCTCTCACACGTTACAAAGCGGCAAGCGCGGCATTCCAGTGCAATACCGGCGATGCCCCGCTACGAGCAATCACTCGCTCGGGCCGTCTCGGCGGAGGTTTCCGCGGTTACTTCGCGTGAAGCAAGCCAAAAGTGAAGAATGTCATTTTTGCCTCGCTTTATGGCTGGCAGAGACGCTCAGCGTCTTCACGTCTGCCGGCAGGGCGTGCGGTGTGCTTCGTGCAAGCATACCTCGAGATTATCTTGCGTCTTGCCGCCAAGCAGCGACAGCACTGGCTCACGATCGAGTCCGGCACTTCGTGTCCCGTCTACGTCGACCAGCGGTCGCCGTATCAGGAGCGGATCCCCTACCATCAATGCGAGTGCGCTTGCCGCGTCGATAGAATCGGGATTGACTTCGCCTGACTTGATACGGGGCGCGGCTCGGTTGAACCAGGAGTTAACGGGCATATTGCGGAAGAAGCTGCGCAATTCGTCCGCGTGCCATGGCTGCTTCAAGATGTCTTGCACCACCACGTGGTGGCCGGCGGACTTGAGCGCTTGAATCTGACGCGCGTTATTGGCGCAGCCGGGCTTCTGATAAACGATGATTGTCGTCACGGCATACCTATGTATGGATGCTGAGCTGAATGTGTGGCAAGCCGCTGCCGCGAGCCCATTCGAAGTTCTTGCCGGTCAACTCCGATATCTGCGCACCAAGCGCCGTATCGCATTTGCAACACTCGCCGCTGGTCCGCCAGGTTTCGAGCCCGTCCGGCATATTCATTCTCCCGAAATCGCTCGGCCTGTGAGAGGAACAGCAAGTTCCGTTCCACAACTGGAGAGATCGGAATAGATCCCGTGATTCCGGCTTTTGGCGTTGATGTTTGTGGTTGTTTGTTTGTTTTCCGACAGCCGCGCAGATCCCGTCACATCCAAAATAACCAACGATCACGCGCCGGCTGGTTGGCCTTTGTAAGCATAATCAGAGGCTTAATGTATGGAGTCAGGCGCTGGCACGGCTGTTGCTAATGAGCTGCAGCAACACTGAGTGAGGGCTGAGTGCACGCCGACGCCGAAGGCGAGCGATGCGCTCCTTCCCTTGAACCCGTGTGCCCTCGCTTCTGTGAGAGAACCAAGCTCGCACAAGAAGCGCGTAACTTTTGGCAAATTGGTTGATGGAGAGCAACATGTCTTCACTAAGACAAATCGCGTTCTACGGCAAAGGCGGCATCGGCAAGTCCACCACTTCGCAGAACACGCTGGCGGCGCTAGCCGAGATGGGTCAGAAAATCCTGATTGTAGGGTGCGATCCGAAGGCGGACTCGACCCGCCTGATTCTGCACGCGAAGGCGCAAGACACGATTTTGAGCCTTGCCGCGAGCGCAGGCAGCGTGGAGGACCTAGAACTCGAGGACGTAATGAAGGTCGGCTACAAGGACATTCGTTGCGTGGAGTCCGGTGGTCCCGAGCCGGGTGTCGGCTGTGCCGGCCGCGGTGTCATCACCTCGATCAATTTTCTGGAAGAGAACGGCGCCTACGAGAACATCGACTATGTTTCGTACGACGTGCTTGGCGACGTCGTTTGCGGCGGCTTTGCGATGCCAATCCGCGAGAACAAGGCGCAGGAAATCTATATCGTGATGTCCGGTGAGATGATGGCGATGTATGCCGCGAACAACATTTCCAAGGGCATCCTGAAATACGCGAACTCTGGCGGAGTGCGGCTGGGCGGTCTGATCTGCAACGAGCGGCAGACCGACAAGGAGCTGGAACTGGCGGAAGCGTTGGCCAAGAAGCTAGGCACTCAGCTGATCTACTTCGTGCCACGCGACAACGTGGTGCAGCATGCCGAGTTGCGCCGCATGACGGTGCTAGAATATGCACCCGATTCCAAGCAGGCCGATCACTATCGCAATCTTGCGACCAAGGTTCACAATAATGGCGGCAAAGGCATCATCCCGACCCCGATCTCCATGGATGAGCTCGAGGACATGCTGATGGAGCATGGCATTATGAAGCCCGTGGACGAATCCATCATCGGCAAGACCGCCGCTGAACTCGCGGCCTCGTAAAGGTCGCGAGTCGCGGCCTTGTAAAGGCGCCCGACGGATGCCGGTCTCCCTCACGGCCCATGCCGGGAGGCCGGCAATCTGACGAGCGACCCTGATCAAAACCAGGATGCGGCACGCAAACCTGACCATTGTGGAGACCCGCAAAATTATGTCCGAAGCGCACTTCCTTCCGTCGCTGGCTGCTTGTGCCGTTGATATCAACAGCCAGATGCACAGGGGAATTGCAACCTACCGCATGCTCACCGGTGTGTCTCCTGCAGATGCCGATATTACCATTGACAGCAATCTCGATCGCCATGTCCTGGCGTCTATCCTGGCGGCTGCCACAATGGATGGTGGCTCCCTTACCGAGAAGGCGGGCCTGTCCGGCCTTGAACTGGTGGCCTTGCTGGAGCAGTACTTTCCCACGCTTGAGATCAAGCTCGCGAAGCAGCTTTCGGCCTTCAAGTGCGAAGAGGACGACGAGATCGCAATGCTGCGCGATCTCTTGCTCAAGCAACGATCGACGGAAGGGGATATCGGCCACTGGCTGGCTGCGATGATCGCGCGCCGCGCCATTGAGCCGGGCCATCTGTGGGAAGCTCTCGGCTTGCGCAATCGCGGCGAACTCTCTCGGCTGCTGAGCCGTCATTTCGCGCCGCTCGCCGCGCGCAATTTCAACAATATGCGCTGGAAGCGCTTCTTCTACCGCATGCTTTGTGAGAATGAAGGCCTCGTGATGTGCACAACACCCGTGTGCAATCAATGTCACGACTTCAACATCTGCTTCGGTGAAGAAAGCGGTGAGAGCCGGATGGCCGAGCGCCGGCCCGATTTTCTGTTGCAGGCGGCTCGGCCGGTGGTTGCCGGCCACCGGCCATCTGAAGTGCCACAAGGGGCCGCTATCGCCCAGTCATCCGAGAAGGCCTCGCCGGATTTGGTAAGCCGCGCGCGACGTTGAGAGCGCGGCTGATGCCGTTTCCATGCCAGCGAGTGACCATGTGTTCAAGGCCGCGGCGGCCCCCAAGTGCTCCGCAACAATCTCACATCCTGGCGAGCCGCAATTGCTAACGTTCCAACAGGCAATGCGTCCGCGTCATGACCTGTCGCATTTGCGACAATCATTTGCTCAAGAAGGTCGAGGGCGGAAGCGGTAGAGTCGTCAATGGGTTGGCCGGGACGGCAGGCTGGCATGCTGGTTGCTGAAGCGTAGGTAGGTCAAAGAATGAGGAGCTCTCGCGTGATCGCCGCCAGCACCGCCGCCAAATCGTCTTGGTCCGACCAGGTGCGCGCGAGGCCCACCGTGCTCAACGACACGACATTGCGCGACGGCGAGCAGGCACCTGGCGTTGCGTTCACCACAGAGGAAAAGCTGGGGATCGCGCAGGCGCTGGCGCGGGCCGGAGTCACGGAGATCGAGGCGGGAACGCCGGCGATGGGCAACGAGGAGATCGCCGCCATCCGCGCCATTGTCGAAGCAGATCCTCCGCTGACCACCATAGGCTGGTGCCGGATGCGGGAATCTGATGTCGACGCGGCGATCGAAGCAAAGGTGTCCATGATCAACATGTCGATCCCGACCTCCGATGTCCAGATCGCGGCCAAGCTAGGTGGTCATCGCGACATGGCGCTAGAACGGGTGAAGCGAGTGGTAGGCTATGCCTGTGAGCGCGGACTTGAGATCGCCGTCGGTGGTGAGGACTCCTCCCGCGCCGACATTGATTTTCTCATTAGACTGATGGCGACTGCAAAAGCCGCGGGCGCGCGTCGCTTTCGTATTGCAGATACGCTCAGTATGCTCGATCCCGACGCAACCTACGCGCTGGTCGGAAATTTGCGTGCGACTACTGATCTCGAACTCGAATTTCACGGTCACGATGATCTAGGACTCGCAACCGCGAACACGCTCTCCGCCATCAGGGCTGGCGCGAGCCACGCCTCAGTGACCGTCATCGGGCTGGGCGAGCGGGCCGGAAATGCACCGCTCGAGGAAATCGCGGTCGCACTCAAGCAGCTCTACGGGCGCGAGACCGGCATCATACTCCCGGAGCTCGAGAACGTCGCCACGGTGGTAGCAGCCGCGGCCGCACGTGCGATTCCTATGAACAAGGCGATCGTCGGACAGCATGTATTTACGCACGAATCCGGGATTCATGTCGCTGGCCTTTTGAAGGATCAGTGCACCTATCAATCGCTTGATCCCGCTTTGCTTGGCCGCTGCAACCGCTTTGTGTTCGGCAAGCATTCCGGACTTGCGGCGATCACCGCGTTACTCGATGAACTGCAGCTCGTCGCCAGCGACGATCAAGCCAGGCAGATCCTGTCGCAAGTCCGCAAATATGCCATCGAGCACAAGCTGCCGGTCGAGCGCGAAACCGTGGCGGCGATTCTGGCGCGACGTGTGCGGATGCTTGGCAACCTACCCCGCGTGAAAAGCCGTGTCCAGCAACGTTTGCGTCGACTCTTCGCAAACCGACGCGCTGCAAGGACAGTGTCCGATGTCGCTGATGGCGCGAGCGGCGTCCAGCTTTCGCACGTCAGATCCCCTTGCGCGATCTCACCTCCAGATCTTACTTCCCGTTCCGCCATACAAGCTGTGATCTCCTACCCAACGACGCGCCGTCCCCGGACCGCCAATCGGCATCTTCTCGCGCGGCTGATTTGCAGTCCGACGACCTCCTGACGAGCGTCAACCTAGATCGTGGTTTGGCCATTGATCCCGGATCTTCATCGGGACTGGCTTCGTCACCGGCGGACCTGCCGATCTGGGCAGCGAAGTTGAGACCGCCGCTTTCGGGACTCAGGCTGTGGCGATGCGGACCAGCTGTGCGAGGCAGGACGGCAGAAGTCAACAGGCGCCACCCCATCTCATTGACCGTCCAGAGCTAAGCCGAAGGAGAATTTTCGATGATCAGCTCACCCACGCCAGCCGGTATCCTGGATCGGCTCAGCAAGGCCTCGTCGGCAGAGGATTTTTTCTCGCTGCTTGGCGTCGATTACGACCCCAAGATCGTAAATGTCGCACGCCTTCACATCTTAAAGCGCATGGGACAATATTTTACCGAAGAGCAATTTACTGGCGCCGAAGAGCCGGAAATCAGAGCGAGGTGCAAGGCGATGCTGGAGCAAGCCTATGCAGATTTTGTGGCATCGTCACCGATCGATCAGCGAGTGTTCAAGGTTTTGAAGGATGCCGTCGCGGACCGTAAGAAGGCCGGGGCCTTTGTCCCGTTGAGCGAGTTGAAGTGATTTAGCGTTTCACTGTAAAGCGAATTACGACCGGCCGGCGCCGAGGCAATCCGATATTGGGGCCATCTCTTTGTGCTCAAGTATCTGCAGCCATCACCGGAGCGGCGGCTGTCGTATTCCCGACCCATGTCTGGACTGGTCGTGTCGACGGTATCAGGGGTTGTTTGAATTGTGTCGCAGGCCATTACTTCCGACTGGCTTTCAATGGTCTTTGCAACTGGTACGACACTTGCTGTTGTCCTGCCAGCGGTGCCGACAGATGGCAGTCGACCGCGATGAGTTTGAAGGAGGACCTATGATGCTGTTTTTACTACCTGCTGAGACCTGCGCTACCATTTCGAGGCGCATAATCGCGTTAGCTCCCCTCGAAACCGGTTTTGACGCGATCAAAGCTCCGTAACGTCGGTGAGATGCTGGTCAATGGATAAGTCTTCGCTTCGCGTTACTCCTGCACTCCGTATGCACAACATCATCTGCATCAAATCGGTCGCCGATCCCGCTCAGATTTGTGCCCATCTCATGGCGGATGGGAACGGTGCCACGAAGAGCGCCAGGTTCGGCCCATACGGAGTGCTTTCGTTTGATGGCCGGGATGGATTGCGTGACAGAAGTGTTGCCAGGATCGCCCTCGTTTGCACCGCCAATGTGGAGTCGTTGGGCCGAACTGGGTCGCAGGTACTGCGCAGCGTACGAACTCGCCCACTCAGGCGCCGAAGCGATCGGTTAGAATCACCACAGCGCCCTGGCGAGCCGCGGTGGCGCTCGTCGAACCCGACGGGTAACGGTCGAGTTTGGAAGACCTCTGCAAATCCAGTCGGACGGGTGCGTCTATTGCGACGACCTGTGTTGTTGTGTGGCCGGTCCGAACACGCAGGCGGGGCAGAGCAGCCAGCCACTTGCTAACCGAAAGTGATCTTCAGTTGACGAAGCGAAAAAGCAACCCGTGGCGCCGGCGCCCCTATCGTTGAGGAGGAATTTGAAACTATGAGCAACGTCAGCAGAACGGCCATGCCAGCGGCTGCCGGCCGCGCAGCAGCCAAAAAAGAGCTGCCGGAGCGCTTTAAGTCGTACAAGCACGTCTGGGTCTTCGTCGAGCTTGAGCGTGGTCAGGTGCATCCCGTTTCCTGGGAGCTTATGGGTGCAGGGCGCGGCCTTGCCGACAGGCTAAAAGTGAATCTTGCCGCTGTGGTTATCGGTCCGGAGGGGCAGCACACACGTAACGCCGCGCTTGAAGCCTTTTGCTATGGCGCCGATCTGGCCTATCTCGTGAGCGACAATGTTTTGTCGGATTACCGTAACGAATCCTATACCAAGGCGCTAACCGAACTCGTCAACACGTACAAGCCCGAGATCCTGCTGTTGGGTGCGACGACGCTCGGTCGCGATCTCGCAGGTTCTGTGGCCACGACCCTGTCGACGGGGCTCACTGCCGACTGCACCGCGCTGGACGTGGACGCCGATGGTTCGCTTGCGGCGACGCGTCCGACCTTTGGCGGCTCGCTGCTCTGCACGATCTACACGCTAAATTATCGTCCGCAGATGGCCACCGTCCGCCCGCGGGTCATGCCGATGCCTGAGCGTGTCGACCGCGATGCCGCTCGTATCGTCGTTCATCCGCTCGGCCTTTTCGAAGACGATATCGTCACAAAAGTATTGTCATTTCTGCCCGACCGCGATGCACAAACGTCCAATCTGGCCTATGCCGATGTCGTGGTTGCGGGCGGCCTAGGGCTAGGATCGCCTGAGAACTTTCGGTTGGTGCGCGAGCTCGCAAATCTGCTTGGCGCCGAATATGGCTGCTCGCGTCCTCTCGTGCAAAAAGGGTGGGTTACGTCTGACCGGCAGATCGGCCAGACAGGCAAAACCATCCGGCCGAAGCTCTATATTGCCGCGGGCATTTCCGGTGCGATCCAGCACCGGGTTGGCGTCGAGGGCGCGGATCTGATCGTCGCTATCAATACTGACAAGAACGCTCCGATCTTCGACTTCGCCCATCTCGCGATCGTCAGTGATGCCATTCAATTGCTACCTACGCTGACGGCTGCATTCCGCGCGCGGCTTTTGCCAGAGTCGCGCGCCCGGATCGCGGTCT
Organism: Bradyrhizobium sp. CB1015; assembly: GCF_025200925.1. Lineage (GTDB taxonomy): Bacteria > Pseudomonadota > Alphaproteobacteria > Rhizobiales > Xanthobacteraceae > Bradyrhizobium. The sequence continues at coordinate 1,324,724 of NZ_CP104174.1, forward strand.
AGAGGAGATGAGGATGATTGAAGAGAAATTCGATGCGATCGTGGTCGGAGCCGGTATGGCCGGAAATGCGGCGGCATTGACGATGGCCAAACGCGGCATGAAGGTGCTGCAGCTCGAGCGGGGCGAATATCCCGGATCGAAGAATGTGCAGGGCGCCATCCTATATGCCGATATGATGGAAAAGCTGATCCCCGAGTTTCGAGAGGAGGCGCCGCTCGAACGCCACCTGATCGAACAGCGGTTCTGGATGATGGACGACCGCTCCCATGTCGGCATGCACTACCGTTCGGAGGACTTCAACGAGGAGCGGCCGAACCGCTATACGATCATACGCGCTCAGTTTGACAAATGGTTTTCTTCCAAGGTGCGTGAAGCTGGTGCGATCGTGCTGTGCGAGACCACCGTCACCGAGCTCGTACGGGACGATCGTGAAAGGATCGTCGGTGTTCGTACAGATCGCAGAGACGGCGAAATACATGCCGACGTCGTCGTCCTGGCCGAAGGGGTCAATGGCCTGCTCGGCACACGTGCAGGCCTACGCGCGCGCCCGACAGCCGACAACGTTGCGCTCGCGGTTAAGGAAATGCATTTCCTGCCTCGCGAGACTATCGAGGCGCGCTTCAATCTCAGGGGCGATGAAGGCGTCGTGATCGAGGCGGCCGGCACCATTTCTCGTGGCATGACCGGGATGGGTTTCATCTACGCCAATAAAGAGTGCATTTCGCTTGGCATCGGTTGTCTTGTCGCCGACTTCCAGCGCACTGGCCAAACGCCGTACGGACTGCTCGATCAATTCAAGAGGCATCCCTCTGTGGCGCCCCTGTTAGCAGGGTCCGAAGTCAAGGAATATTCGGCGCATCTCATCCCCGAAGGCGGTTACAAGTCGATCCCGCAGCTTTTTGGGGAAGGCTGGGTCGTAGTGGGCGATGCAGCCCAACTAAACAATGCCATTCATCGTGAGGGCTCCAATCTCGCGATGACCTCCGGCCGTATCGCCGCGGAAGCGATCGGTCTGGTTAAATCACGCGGCGAACCGATGAGTGCAACAAATCTGTCAATTTACAAGAAGATGCTGGACGATTCGTTCGTCATCAAAGATCTGAAGAAGTACAAGGATTTGCCGCCCCTAATGCATACTCACTCCCAGAACTTCTTTCTCACCTATCCGCAGCTCATCTCCAAGGCGATGCAGAACTTTGTGCGCGTCGATGGTACGCCCAAGGCTGAAAAGGAGAAAGCTAGCCTGAAATCCTTTGTCAAGGCGCGGTCATGGTCAGGTCTGTTTGGGGATGCTTGTCGTCTTGCGCGGGCCTGGCGCTGACCGCAACAGTGTGAAGTCCAACAATGGAAGGCTAAAGCATGAGTTCCGAACCCGCGGTGCGCGTCGAAGACAAGCTGTATTACAACCGCTATCTTGTCGACGTCGGAAACCCTCACGTCAAGGTCCGTGCGCACACAACGCCATCGCCGCAGCTACTTTCACTTTTGAAAGTCTGCCCCGCGCGGTGCTACGAGCTCAACGACGGCGGCCAGGTCGAGGTAGCGGTGGACGGCTGCATCGAGTGCGGTACCTGTCGCGTTATCGCTGAGCCGACCGGGGACATCCAATGGAGCCATCCGCGCGGCGGGTATGGTGTGCTGTTCAAGTTTGGGTGATGGTGAACGAAGGCCGCCGGGCGACCGAGGCGAGGCGTGGGAACTCATCCTATCCGTGGCGCATTGCGTGTCATATGCGGGACGGCGGGAATTCGACCACGACGCTCTTCATGAGGACGCTGCGCAACATGACTTGCCGACGTGACCCGTCGTGCAGCTCGTACGAGAGCCGCAAAGGCCTCGTTGTGGTGCCACTGCGTGGCGCCCCAACTGCGTTGATCGAATGGCAGAGTAGAAATCAGCCTCTCGCCTGAGCGGGGGCGGACCCAGCGGCCTCGATAGCGACCGCCACTGACTGCGTGATCGCAGCAAAACGCACGGCGGTGTGTATCTCTCTGGAATCAACGCCCGCGGCCCTCAGTGTCTTCTCATGGGCATCAATGCAGACACCGCAACCATTTATGACGGAGACAGCAAGCGACCACAGCTCGAAATCTGTCTTGTCCACCCCGTGATTGCCGATCACGTCCATACGTAGCCGTGGCGGCATCGCCTTGTATTCCGGGTCGGAAACAAGGTGAGCGAAGCGGTAGTAGACGTTGTTCATCGCCTCCACAGTGGCGGCGGCTTTCGCTGCGGCGATCTCTACAGAGGTCATCACGGCGCCAGCAGCAGCCCGTATTTTCTCTGCAGCGAAAACGTCTCATCGGTCACCACGGAGATCACGTTAAGCCGGACATCCTTCGCGAAATCGGGAATCCTTATTTGTTCGATCCACGACATGCTGGCTCAAGCAACTTTCAAGGTTTCGCCGCCGATTTCGCGGTTGCAGGGACAGAGCTCGCCGGTTTGCAGCGCGTCCAGAACGCGGAGCGTGTCCTTAGGACTGCGCCCCACACTGAGATTGGTCGCATAAACGTGCTGGATCGTATTTTGGGGGTCAACAATGAAGGTGCAACGATAGGCGACCCCTTCGGGTGAACGCACGCCAAGGCCATCGACGAGCGTTCCCTTTGTATCGGCAAACTGCCAGATTGGTAGATTGTGCAGGTCGACATGCGAACGCCGCCAAGCAAGCTTGCAGAACTCGTTGTCAGTCGAACCACCCAGTACAACCGCATCCCGGTCAGCGAATTCCTTGGAAAGGCTGGCAAATTCAGCGATCTCTGTCGGACAGACGAATGTAAAGTCCTTGGGGTAAAAGAAGATGATCTTCCATTTTTCCGAAAAGCTCGTTTCGGTCAGCGTCTCAAATGCACTCTGCCCCTCTTCTTCGTGCGCTTGAAAACCGGGCTTCACGCCTGTGATGTCGAATGGCGGCAACTGACTTCCAATTCCGAGCATGCTGTCCTCACAAACTTCGTTTTGTAGATCGTGACCTCACTGGTGGAGCAAACTATATGCCACCCGTTCTTAGGTAAGCCTCCGGTGGAGCTTTCAATTACCCATAACTTTGACCACTCGAGCTGATCCGCTGATCGGCGAAATCTTGAATCGAAAGAATCACTTGTGATTCCTTGCTGAGCACCTGATTCGCGAGGGGGTGCTCTATGGGGCTGACATTAAGGGATCGATCGACAAGAGGCTGTTTGCGGTCCTTGGACGGGGAATGTTGGATTGATCGAGAGAGTAGTGGATGCGAGTTTAGGGACGCGCGGCTCGGCGACAGATTCCGCAAACTGCTCACGCAGATTGGAAGCGCCATGGGACAAAGCATTCCGCTCGTCTGCCAGGATTGGGCGAATACCAAGGCAGCCTACCGCTTCTTCTCTAACGACCGGGTCAGCGAAGCGGACATTCTGGCCGGCCATTTCCAATCGACACGTGATCGTGCCGCCGCCACTGGAGATCTCGTTCTTGTGCTGCACGATACAACCGAGTTCAGCTATCAACGCGAGAAGTCAGAAGCGATCGGCATCACCAAGAGCATAAACAGTGGACGGGATAAGGCAGGTCGCCTCAGATCGCACACGGTTTGCGGCATCCTGATGCATTCGAGCCTCGCGGTTACAATCGAGGGGGTGCCGCTGGGGTTGGCGGCCGTTAAGTTCTGGACCCGGAAGAAATTCAAGGGGACGGCAGCGCTTAAAAAGAAGATCAATCCGACCCGGATTCCCATCGAGAAAAAGGAAAGCGTCCGGTGGTTGGAAAATCTGAAGCAGTCTACGCAACTCTTGGATCATCCGGGACGATGCATCCATATTGGTGATCGCGAGAGTGACATCTACGAACTCTTCTGCGCAGCACAGGAGATCGGAACCCATTTCCTGATCAGGACCTGCGTCGACCGCTTGGCTGGAGACGGGGATCACACCATCGCCGACGAAATGGACGAGGTCGCCGTCAAAGGGCTCCATCGCATCGAAGTCAGAGACAGCAACGGCGATCCCGACCAAGCCGTTCTTGAGATCAGGTATCGCAAGATACGCGTTCTGCCGCCGATCGGAAAGCAGAAGCGCTATCCCGCTCTGACCCTGACAGTGATCCATGCCGAAGAGCGCGGGACGCCGAAAAACAGAAAAAAGATCGATTGGAAGCTGATCACCGACCTGCCTGTTGGTTCCCGCACCGACGTCATTGAGAAGCTCGAATGGTATGGTTTGAGATGGAAGATCGAGGTGTTCCACAAGATCCTCAAATCGGGCTGCAAAGCTGAGGAGTCGAAGCTTAGGACCGCCCAGCGTCTGACCAACCTGATCTCGCTCTTTTGCATCCTGAGTTGGCGGGTCTTCTGGATGACGATGCTCAACCGTTCCGCCCCAGACGCGCCACCAACGCTCGCGTTGACTGCGACTGAAATCGGCGTGCTCGATCGCCTCGTCAACGACAAACCAAGAGCAAGACGGAGAACGCTCTCGCACTATCTGATCAAGATCGCCCGGCTCGGCGGTTATCTCGCCCGCGCCAGCGATCCGCCGCCCGGCAATACGGTCATGTGGCGCGGGCTGTCACGCCTCACCGACATCGCGCTGGGCGCCATGGTCGGAGGAGAATTTGTGGGTAATTGAAAGCCGGTGGAGGCCGCCTTCCCGGATCGGGTTCGAGCGTGAGATGGTTTGCTCATTAATTGGCAAGCAAATGAGCAAACGTGACGACGGTTACGGTTCTGTCCGGTCCAGAGCGGCGACGGCGGTGGACGAGTGCCGAGAAGCTTCGGATCGTGGAGGAAAGTCTGGCGCCTGGGGCCAGTGTTGTCGAGGTTGCTCGGCGACATGACGTTCACCGCAATCTGGTTACGGCTTGGCGGCGGCAGGCTCGCAGGGGCGTCCTCGCTTGCGGGCCTGAGCCGATGCCGCGACAGGATGGCGAAGTCGGTTTTGCGGCAGTCTCCATTGCGCCAGACCTGCAACCGTTGACGGCGCCCTCCGGAAGCTGCGGTGCGATCGAGATTGAGTTCGCGGCCGGGGCTCGGATGCGGATCACGGGCGCGGTTGACGCGGCGACGCTGAGCGCAGTCGTGGCGGCGCTGACTGATGGACGGCCACGATGATCCCGTTGCCTGCCGGCGTGCGGGTATGGCTCGCGACCGGCCATACCGACATGCGGAAGGGCTTTCCGTCGCTTGCGTTGCAGGTTCAGGAGATCCTGCATCGCGACCCGCTTGGCGGCCACCTGTTTTGCTTCCGCGGTCGCCGGGGCAATCTTTTGAAGGTCATCTGGCATGACGGCCAGGGCGCCTGTCTGTTCACGAAGCGCCTGGAGCGAGGGCGCTTCATCTGGCCGAGCCCGGCGGAAGGTGTGGTGACGATCTCGTCGGCGCAGCTCGGCTATCTCTTGTCCGGGATCGACTGGCGGCACCCACAAGAGACGTGGCGGCCGACATCGGTGGGATGAGGCTTTGGGCTTGCGGATCGTGATGGATGTGATTCCATCATCATCGTGACCACATTTGAATCGCTCCCCACCGATCTTGCCGCCGCGCATGCGATGATCCTCGCGGAGCGCGCCGCGCGTCTTCAAGCGGAAGCGGTCGCGGCGAGCGCCAAAGCGGAAGCTGCCGACGCGAAGGCGGCCGAGGCCCTGATCAGTTATCTCAAGCTCGAGATCGAGAAGCTGCGTCGCCAGATTTATGGCAGCCGCTCGGAGCGCAAGGCACGGCTCCTAGAGCAGATGGAGCTTGAGCTCGAAGAATTGGAAGCCACCGCAACCGAAGACGAACTGGCGGCCGAGAGGGCGGCGGCCAAGACACAGACCGTCAGATCTTTCGAGCGCAAGCGGCCGTCGCGCCAACCGTTCCCCGACCATTTGCCGCGCGAGCGTGTCGTAGTCGCCGCACCGCAGAGCTGCCCTTGCTGCGGCTCATCGAAGCTATCAAAGCTGGGCGAAGACATCACCGAGACGCTGGAGGTCGTTCCCCGGCAGTGGAAGGTGATCCAGACGGTTCGCGAGAAGTTCTCGTGCCGGAACTGCGAGACGATCACCCAGCCGCCAGCGCCCTTCCACGTGACGCCGCGCGGCTTTGCCGGGCCGAACCTGCTGGCAATGATCCTGTTCGAGAAGTTTGGCCAGCATCAGCCCTTGAACCGACAGAGCGAGCGCTACGCCCGGGAGGGTATCGTTCTGAGCCTGTCGACACTGGCTGACCAGGTCGGCGCCTGTGCGGCGGCCCTGCAGCCGCTTTATGGGCTGATCGAGCGTCACGTCCTCTCCGCCGAGCGACTGCATGGCGATGACAGTGTGCTGCAGAAGCACACGGAAAGGATGATCGAGATGATCTGAAAATCTGTGTGCACAAGCTGTGGCAGCGATGAGGGTAGGCCCCTCGGGATCGACTTTCAGGAGTAGGTCCCAAATCACTTCAAGCGGCTTCGCTTAAGAGGCGCGGTCGTGAGCGTTGAAGCCAACGGTCGGGAATACCCGAACGGATAGGCGTCCGAGAGACGAATGAAAATGAACCCGCCGATGAACCGTCGTAACGTGGAAATCGTCGTCAAAACCAGAGGTGTGTCGTCCCTCTGGGATGAGCCCGCCGGAAGCCTGATGACCGGGCGGGCGGCGACCGGCGTTGAGGGGGCGTGAATCGGATGCAGGCGCTGCCGCGGAACTGCAGGAACCAGTCGCTCCGATGGAAAGGGAGAAGCACAAGCGGAGAAGACCGCGAGGCGAGATTACCGACGCGGAGCACTGGGACGGACCGATCCGTATTAGCGACGAAGGCTCGTAATGGGGCCGGAGCAAAGGGATCGGATCAGGAGGGCTGGCCACCGTCGCAACTGACAACAGGAGGACGACGGTGAACCAGCCGAGCAAACCGTTCAACATCGACAAGAGAGAGGTGTACGAAGCATATCTGCAGGTGCGATCCAATGGTGGCGCAGCCGGTGTCGACGGAGTGACGATTGAGCAGTTCGAGTCCGACTTGAAGAGCAATCTCTACAAGATTTGGAATCGAATGAGCTCAGGCGCCTACTTCCCGCCGCCTGTTCGCGCCGTCTCCATTCCAAAGAAGAGTGGGGGCCAAAGGATCCTCGGGGTGCCCACTGTGGCAGACCGCGTGGCACAGACGGTTGTCAAACAACTAATTGAGCCGGCTCTCGACGCAATCTTTCTGGCGGATTCTTACGGCTACAGACCCGGTAAATCGGCTCTCGATGCCGTAGGCGTAACGCGACAGCGGTGCTGGAAGTACGATTGGGTTCTGGAGTTCGACATCAAGGGACTGTTCGATAATATCGACCACGAGCGTCTGCTGCGGGCCGTCCGGAAACATGTGACGTGCGCATGGGCGCTGCTCTACATTGAAAGATGGCTGACAGCGCCGATGGTGCAAGAGGATGGAACGATAATCGAGCGAAGCCGCGGTACCCCACAAGGGGGCGTGGTGAGCCCGATCCTCGCCAACCTCTTCATGCACTATGCATTTGATCTCTGGATGGCACGGATGTTCCCCGATCTCCGGTGGTGTCGGTATGCAGATGACGGGTTGGTACATTGTCGGAATGAGATGGAGGCGCAAAGCATTCGCGAAGCGCTCCAGGCTCGGCTGGCAGAGTGCTGCCTGGAACTGCATCCTACGAAGACGAGGATCGTCTACTGCAAGGACGACCGACGCCGGGGCAAGACTGAGACGGTCATGTTTGACTTTCTCGGTTATTGCTTCCGGCCGCGATCGGTCCTGCGGCCGCGTTCGCAGAGGATGTTCTGCGGGTTCACTCCGGCGGTCAGCAAACCAGCGCTGAATGCCATGCGAGCGACGATCCGAAGCTTGAAACTTCGCAAGCGAACCGAGGTGACTTTGGACGATATTGCCCGCGAGCTAAACCCGATGGTTAGGGGGTGGATCGCTTATTATGGGCAATATACGCGTTCGGCGCTCTATCCTTTGGCGCGCTACATCAACCAGACGTTGGCTATCTGGTTGAAGCGAAAGTACAAGCGCTTCCATCACCGCTTGGGACGCGCGCGTCTCTTCCTGGAGAAGATCGCGCGTGAGAACCGCAGGCTCTTTGTGCATTGGCAACTCGGCGATGGCGGCAAGCTTGCCTGATGGGAGCCGGGTGAGGCGAGAGTCTCACGCCCGGTTGTGTGTCCAGCGAAGGCTGGCATGTTCAGCAGGAGACAAACCTGCCGGGGTAGAAGTCAGAGCCCCGTAGTTTGGATAGCAGAGGTGATGGAAACTGAAACTCTGAAGCCTATCGACAAAGTCTCCACGTGGTGCCGACCGCGCCGCCACCATGGCGACGCTAATCATGACGGCAAAGCTCAATGACGTCGATCCGCAAGCCTGGCTGGCGGACGTCTTGGCCCGCATCGCCGGCACCCCGCAAGGTCGGCTCAATGAGCTGCTGCCTTGGGAATGGAAGAACAGCCCTGTTCAGTCTGCGGCCTGATCGGGCCACCGCACCGCGGATCATCCCGCGGCCCTCACCGGCTTTCAATTACCCACAAATTCTCCTCCGACCATGGCGCCCAGCGCGATGTCGGTGAGGCGTGACAGCCCGCGCCACATGACCGTATTGCCGGGCGGCGGATCGCTGGCGCGGGCGAGATAACCGCCGAGCCGGGCGATCTTGATCAGATAGTGCGAGAGCGTTCTCCGTCTTGCTCTTGGTTTGTCGTTGACGAGGCGATCGAGCACGCCGATTTCAGTCGCAGTCAACGCGAGCGTTGGTGGCGCGTCTGGGGCGGAACGGTTGAGCATCGTCATCCAGAAGACCCGCCAACTCAGGATGCAAAAGAGCGAGATCAGGTTGGTCAGACGCTGGGCGGTCCTAAGCTTCGACTCCTCAGCTTTGCAGCCCGATTTGAGGATCTTGTGGAACACCTCGATCTTCCATCTCAAACCATACCATTCGAGCTTCTCAATGACGTCGGTGCGGGAACCAACAGGCAGGTCGGTGATCAGCTTCCAATCGATCTTTTTTCTGTTTTTCGGCGTCCCGCGCTCTTCGGCATGGATCACTGTCAGGGTCAGAGCGGGATAGCGCTTCTGCTTTCCGATCGGCGGCAGAACGCGTATCTTGCGATACCTGATCTCAAGAACGGCTTGGTCGGGATCGCCGTTGCTGTCTCTGACTTCGATGCGATGGAGCCCTTTGACGGCGACCTCGTCCATTTCGTCGGCGATGGTGTGATCCCCGTCTCCAGCCAAGCGGTCGACGCAGGTCCTGATCAGGAAATGGGTTCCGATCTCCTGTGCTGCGCAGAAGAGTTCGTAGATGTCACTCTCGCGATCACCAATATGGATGCATCGTCCCGGATGATCCAAGAGTTGCGTAGACTGCTTCAGATTTTCCAACCACCGGACGCTTTCCTTTTTCTCGATGGGAATCCGGGTCGGATTGATCTTCTTTTTAAGCGCTGCCGTCCCCTTGAATTTCTTCCGGGTCCAGAACTTAACGGCCGCCAACCCCAGCGGCACCCCCTCGATTGTAACCGCGAGGCTCGAATGCATCAGGATGCCGCAAACCGTGTGCGATCTGAGGCGACCTGCCTTATCCCGTCCACTGTTTATGCTCTTGGTGATGCCGATCGCTTCTGACTTCTCGCGTTGATAGCTGAACTCGGTTGTATCGTGCAGCACAAGAACGAGATCTCCAGTGGCGGCGGCACGATCACGTGTCGATTGGAAATGGCCGGCCAGAATGTCCGCTTCGCTGACCCGGTCGTTAGAGAAGAAGCGGTAGGCTGCCTTGGTATTCGCCCAATCCTGGCAGACGAGCGGAATGCTTTGTCCCATGGCGCTTCCAATCTGCGTGAGCAGTTTGCGGAATCTGTCGCCGAGCCGCGCGTCCCTAAACTCGCATCCACTACTCTCTCGATCAATCCAACATTCCCCGTCCAAGGACCGCAAACAGCCTCTTGTCGATCGATCCCTTAATGTCAGCCCCATAGAGCACCCCCTCGCGAATCAGGTGCTCAGCAAGGAATCACAAGTGATTCTTTCGATTCAAGATTTCGCCGATCAGCGGATCAGCTCGAGTGGTCAAAGTTATGGGTAATTGAAAGCCTCACCGGACGGTTACGTTCTTAGGTCTGGAATGGGCGCAACAAGACCAGCCCCGCGGCTTGGGTCCGGGCATGTTCGCGCGCTTGGTGCCTCGATCAGCACTAAGCTGACGGTCATCTGGAGCACCAATGCTCTCACAAGGCGTTGGAGCCAACTATAAAACACCGCCATACCCCAGCAGAGGAATGGCTAGGATTAGGGTGCCTTTGAGCTCGACGGCACGCGGGCGCTGGTCAGGGACTTGGCGGGAAGACGTCAGACCCGAACCGTAGCAGTCTCGTCATCGACCGGTAGGTACCGCAAAGCCAGCTACGGGCTTGATGTCGGCTTGCGCTATTTAGCGCGCGCAGCTGGTCGAACTGCGACGTCTCGCCGTTGAGGGTCCACAATCGGCGCGTTCGTAAGACATCAATGTGACGCAGGAGCGGACGCTAGAGCTAAGGCGGCTTCCGGAGATGGCAAAAATTCTGATGGACGGTTGCGGAGCCGACGTGCTCGGCAGCCCCACTGTCGCGTTCAGGTCGTCCGGTTGTAACCAAAGCACCGCAGCTCGGATGGGGCCCGGCTGCGCGCCACGATCAAGGCAGCAGCCTGCCAAGTCCGCGGTGAGGCTCGCCGGTCGGCCTTTTCCCGCGCGCTTCGCAATAAGATCGATCTCCTCGCGATCAGCAAATTCGCTAAAAGAACGAGAAACAGCTGGCCGGTCCGACGGCTGCGGGCTCGGCAAGCCCATTTATATCAAGACTAAAGGGCACCTGCTGCCGAGTGGTTGCGAAATCGAGATCTTTTCTCCCCTCGCAAAATCGATTGCGAGTATAACGTGCGTGCCCATTTGCTGGCCTCGAGTGTCGCTGCACCTGTCGCCGATGCGTACGCATTGGTGCCCGACATCCTGAGCCACATCGGCCAGTAGCCTATTCGTCTTTTGGAGGGTAGAGAACTGCCCGGAACACTATTCGGATCGATCTCATGTAGATTATCGATCACGGCCGGGATCTTGTTGGTGTTTTTCTCGCATCGGGCATAGCTGTCGAAGGTGCTCCTGCGAATGTGGTAGGCGTTGCAAGCAACCGCTCGGCAGCCCGAGCGGAACGGCGCGCGCGACCTCCGCGAATACTTGCCCTCCATTGCTAAGCCGTAGCGCATCAAAGGAGCGGCGTGTGACGCGCGCCAAAAGCGGCACGCCAGATCGGCCGGCTTCAAGGGTCAGAACCAAGGTGACCTCAGCCTCGCCGTGCGGCAGAGAGGCTTTTATGCGTGCTGGAAAAACATTGAGGATAGAGCTTGCGCGCCGAGGTTCGCGCGCAATGCTGACGTCGTCGGCAGCGATGCGCAGCCGCAGCTGCGCGCCCGGTGTAAGCGGCACTCCAGGTATCAGAAAGCGCACAGCTTTGAGGCGGAGCATGATCAGCCCATAGCGCCCGTCATACCCGCCGACCGTAGTATCAAGACAGACTGCCGCTTCGCCCCGCCTGGCAAGCGCCGCATCGCTCTGAATGACATTGAGCGGACCGGCCGTAGTCACGGCGCCACCCTTCATCATCACGAGATAATCGGCAAAACGCTCGATATCAGCGATGTCATGGCCGAAGTAAATCATCGGCAATGGAAGCGTTTGCCGCATGCGCTCGAGAAAGGGCAGGATCTCGCATTTGGCGGAGCGGTCGAGCCCAATGAGTGGATCGTCCAGCAAGAGTAGCCGAGGCTGGCCCAACAGCGCACGGCCAAGGGCGAGTCGCTGTCGCTCCGCTCCGGAAAGATCTGATGGCAAACGCTCGAGCAGTGGCGCCAAGGCGAGCAATTCGACCACACCATCAAAATCGATCAGTGCCTGTTCCGATTTGGACGCGTTGTATAAAACGGTGTGTCGTACAGACAAATGAGAAGAGAGAATCGGTAGGCGAAATACAAATGCGACGTGACGAAGATGAGTCGGTCGAAACGTAGTCTCATCCTGCCAAATCTCCCCATCAATCGCACAGAATCCATTCGGCAGGCGCTGGACGCCAGCGATGCAGCGCGCGAGTGTAGTTTTGCCGCACCCGGGCGGACCAAGAATCGCTGTGACGCCTTTGGCTGTACGCTGAATTGCGTATCTAGCAAAATGCTTCCGAGAGAGCCGTTGAAGGCAACTTCGATATAGCCCTTTTTGGCTTCTCTGATGAACCTTAGCATGTGCTGTATCTTCTCAGCTAAGTCAGGAGGCCAATGGCTGCAGTGGAGCTGATCGCCATGCTTCCGACGATCCACTCTATCCCGCGGCAGCACGGGCTTTTCTGCTCGCGTGAGGGCCTAGGGTAGGGGGCGGACTGCAGATTGGTATCAAGACCGGAGTCTTGTTGAGCAGCTCCGCGCCGCTAGGATTGTGGCAATCGGACGTTGCTCGCTGCACTTGCCATTGAGAGGTAAGCGCCCTTCCAGCAGCGCAAGGTTGTCAGTCTGCTTGGCGGGCCGAGCGCATGTTCGAATAGCGCGGCTTGAGAGGCTTGGCGGTAAAGCTGTCCGATCACGCCAGAGCCGAATACTGGCTCGGGGCCAGAACTCGGCATTACGGATCCCACAGCTTCGCGAGCCGATTCGAAGTTTGCGTCCGTCGCCACAATGGTGGCCTTTGCACTCTCAGGTGCGAGTAGCATCAAAGCTAGATCGATCATGATGAATCGAATTAACTTCATTGGAATCCCGGCTCCGCCGCGACCGCTTCCTTCGCGGCAGCTTTATCCTTACCCAGCAATCGGCGTGCCGTTTTAAGGAATACCTGGCCGGCTAGTGGCAAGGGAGGCTTTGCATCGGTCTCCACCCTGCGTCCTAAATCGCCGCATTGTAGGACCTTGGACGTTCGCGTCGCCAACCGCACATGCAGGAGCTATGAGATGGCACCTGAGGGTGAAACCATGCCTCTCGCATTGGAGACGGTGCTTCGGCGAATGTGCGGCCGTAAAACGCGTCAGTGATACACAAGTCGCTGCCTCCGGCTGGCGCACCTTCCGATCTGCGCGAAGGAGAAGGTTGGCAGCCTCTCTTCGAAAAAGCGCTGATATGAGATGATATGCGCTGTCCGCGCGCTCAAAGTGCTTGAATCGCCCGTAACGTCAGGATGTAGGCATTGCGAAGCAAAACGCCATATTGGGAGCCAACATCGGCACACAAGCGCTAAACGGCCGGATCTCTGTTTGATCCCGGTCCTCGCAATGCGTGTTGCGCCTAGCGGGACGATGATTCGGGGCGCCGTTATCATTGCGGCGCCCGGAACAGTGAGCCAGTGGCTGCCGAAGCGCTCGAATCCGGTAAACAGATCAGCCTCGCGGGGCAAAGAAAAACAGTTGAGAGGTTTGGTGAATCAAGGGCGACGAATGGGCTGGACCTGCAATGCGCATCGCTATTCGGCCGTCCTCGCTGCGATCGCGATCGCAGCGACGTGGTGCACAGGATATGCTCGCGCGCGAGATCGTCGGGCCGAGGAAGTCTTGGTGTCGTGCAAACCAGACGTGATCCGCTTCTGTGACCGCTTTACAGGCCGTAACGATGCTGATGTGGCCATGTTTTGTCTTACGGAAAATTTCAAAAACTTACGCCGCGAATGCCGACGCATGATGCCTACCGCCGCCGCGGACAAAAGCGACCGGTCGAGACAATCTCTCAACAGGCGTCCAGTAGGCCTTCATCCAGAGTGAGGCACGGCAGTTGCGAACTCGAACGATAGTGAGGTGTTCAGCCTGACCGGGCCCGGGGTTTGACCAGCTTGGTGGCTGCAAGTTGATCGGACTGAAGGATCAGCCTGCCTCGCGCAGCTCAACTATCTGAGGACTGATCCGTGGATCGATTGGCAGCAGTTGCGCTTCAAACAGCGCTGCAGCCATACGGCGACTTCGAGGCTTACGTGACGTTGCTATGGGTTCGCTGTAACGGGTCCGAACGACAACTGCGTAAGCTGAGGAGGGAATGGCCTGACATATGCAGGAATTCCGTACTGCTCACCAATCTATACCGTTATGGTCGGCGACTAGGTGTTTTTGGGCAGGTAAGCTAAGCGGTAGTGACGGGCAGACGATTCGCCGGAATATTAGCGTTGGAGTTGGTTTCCCTTAGATTCTCAGCTTGGAACTACCTTGGGCTGGACTGCCGGGCTCAAGGTAATAGAGTGCGCTAGGAAAACATCTTTTGTTAGCCGCTGATCGACTTCTCGAGGCAACCGCTTGATGCCATTGCGGCGTTTTCGATGGGCGCTCCAGGGGAGTCGCTTCGCCCGAACGTGGTACTCTTGAAAGAATACACTTCAGAGCTCAGGGCTAAAGGGAAGGCCGTCGATACGAGTCGTTGAAAGGCAGAAAGCTGTTCATGCAGACGCTTCTCCACGGCCTCCCGCTCCGCGCCAAGCAGACCAGTGCCAAGTAATCGACGGCAGCGCCAGATTTCGTTTCGCAACCATCTGATCTCACTTAATGTATCATCAATCGAAGTCATCACTGATATTCGTCCCTGGAGTATCAAGCATGGCGATCGTCTGAGCGGCCGTTGCTTGGCTCCGCATTTCTGCCGAATAGTTGAGCTGAGGACTTACGACTTTCCGCCCGTTGTCCCCGAGCAAGATGTGTGCAACTCTTACCAATCAATATCACCCGACACCGCGCGTGTGACGACTAATCGCGGCGGATTTTCGCGGTTTCACGGCGCCCCGATCGTGTGTCCTGCATAATTTCAGCGCTTCCACAAGCTTGGTTGGCCGACGAGCAGTTAAGTAGATCCGGCGTGCTATAGGCATTCACAATCGCTTACCCGATAACTAATCCATGGGCGAGGTGGAGCTTATCCACAACATGGGAAAGCCATGAGAACGAATTGTGAGGAACGCAAACCAGCCTGAGTGCGATCCACGGCACGCGCCAGCCAATCAAGAAGCGAACGCGGTTGCGATCTTGGTAATACAAGGTAAAATGTCGATGGACGCAGTGTCGAGCCAATTGAGCATTCCACAGACGGTCATTGCCATCGACATCGGCTGTGCACGCCTCAGAAGAGCGATTGAATAGCTTGAATCCCACGCTGCGCCAGGTTTTAGCGTTGTTGATGCGCCACAGATAAAGGTTGGCAGGCGTTGACGTCCCATCGCAAGTGGAGATCACGGCGACGACCTGTTGATTTCCAGTTTTCTTGCCTGCGGGCGATGGCCAGGAAGGCCATTTCGATGGTCGGCACGGGGCGCCTGGCCGGCATCGTCAAGTACAACTTGACGGTTGGAGCCGCGAGCTAGCGTGGATGATGGAATGATGCGGGCAATAGGATGTGTCTGACCCAGCCTAGCCACCCCTTAGCTGGTGCAGGGAAAACGCGCTGGGTGAACAGCCAGCTCGCGAGCAAAGTACTCCAGCAGACGGTTCATCTATCCAGAGGCGGCGACAGGCAGCACTGATAGCGGCACGAGCGCTGCGGCGACAGCTTGGGAGGTCTCATGTCCGTTCAGACCAGCCTCGCGAGGGCGCTAGGCGAAAGCGATCGCGCCAGCGACATCGTTGAATTCTCAACGGTGGTGGTCACGCGCGACAAGCAACTGCGCAACGTGGACCATTCGATGTTCCAGCAAAAGGCGGAGGCTGAGTTTCGATCTAAAGTTCTGCCGAGTTTCGAGGAAATCCGCGCCGGAGGGTCGTGGTGTTAGGCTGTCTGCGGCCATTCTGACCGGGATGCGCCGCCTGAATGTCGACAACAATAAGCTGGCAAGCCTCCCCGACGCCTTCAAAAACGGTTCAGGAGTTGGACGCGCGCGGTAACCGCCTGACCCACCTGCCCCGGCTTCCGGCCGGGCTCCAGCGTCTGAACGTCGAGTACAATCAGTTGGCGGACCTGACCGAGCCTCTCCCGGCCGAGTTCGAATGGCTCAGCGCCAGCCACAACCGGCTGACCAGCCTGCCTGAGGCCGTCTCGCACCAGCTGCTATGGTTCGGTGCCAGCAACAATCTGCTGACCAGCGTGCGCGAGACCCTGCTGACGCACCTAGGCCGTGAGTCGAGCGTTAATCTGGAGAATAATCCGCTCGCCGATTGGGTGCAGGCCGGCCAGGCAACAGCGATGCCGGACACTATGCCGGCCCTCAGGTTTTCTTCTCGATCACCGCTGGAGCGGTGGAAGTTCAGCCGCGGCCGCTACAAGAGGTCGCCGCGGACTGGCTCGAGGGCGAGCCCACGGCAATGGCCACTTGGCAGCACTTCGCCCATGAGGCGGGGGCCGCGGACTATGCACCGCTTCCTCGATGGGCTCCGGGGCACCGTGAACTAACATCATGAGGCGTTCCGCCAGGCGGTCGCCGAAGATCTGCGGCAGGCAGCCTTCAGGCCGCATTTGCGCGAGCAGTATTTCGAGATGGCTTCGGGAGCGAACGCGAGCTGCGAAGATCGCATTACTTTGGTCTGGAACGGCATGCGGACTGCACGCCTGAACGCTGATATCGAGGACGGCGTCTATGACGGGCGACTGGGCGAACTGCTCCAGAACGGCCGCGTCATGTTTCGCTCGGAAGCGCTTGAGGGGATCGCGCGCGAGAGGGCAATTCACTTCGTCGTGCCGATCCCGACGCAGATGTCGATGAGATCGAGGTCTACCTTACCTACCAGACCCGGCTGCGCGACGCGCTGGAGCTGCGGCACACCGCTCCCGACATGCGCTTCATGAACGTCTCTCACGTGACCGAGGGCGATGTGGCCAGGGCCGAGGCATCGGTGCGGGAGCAGGAAGCGGCGGAATTTCCGGACTATTTGGCAGCGTGCTGGCAACCAGGAACGCGTGGTGAGGCGCATCGCACCCCAAGACTATGCTGAAATGCAGGAGCGGCTCGTCGAGGCGATGAGCGTACAGTTTGAAACCCGCTTGAGCGACTGGCCGAGCATGGTCTAACAGGCGACGCCGATGCCGAGCGGGTCCTCGGCGCCCACACACGAGACGAGATCGCCCGCGAGATCAAAGGCGCGGTCATGCATCAGGTGCTCGGAGAATTCGACCTGAAGCTATGAGCGGCTCCCGAAGGAAGACCTCTTCGATCCGCCTAGCCGCTCACCAGCCAAGGCTGCTATCGTTTCTTGGACGGGCCGCCTGCATCAGCCATTGGCGAATGATCTGCCGTCAATTGCCCTCGCGCTGCCCGTGCGCACGATCGTAAGGTGGAGATCCAAGCGAACAGTCGTATACCGCAATTCATGCGTTCGCGTTGCGAACGCCATTGAAGTCAGCGGTCAACGACCACTCATAGGCCGGACGAATAGATGCGGATCAGAGCGAACTTTCAAGTGGCCCTTGTGCAACGTAGGCTATCGATATCCGTTCCCCGCCGACGATCGGACCTTCGCTGCGTCACACTCGAATCCAGATCGCGAAACAGGCTGTAATTCCGTCGGATCCATTGATGCAGCTCGGTGGACCAGTCCTTCTCGTTGCGCAGATATCCAGTGAAGGAAAAGCTAAGCCGGTCTATATATCGTTTGAGGAACAGCGGAAGTGCGGGAATCCGAATCACCCGCTCGTGATCCATCGCTTCCGGTAATTCGCCGCGCAGCACGAATTCATTGTGGACGGTGACCAGCGACGCCGGCGGAATTCGCCGCCGCAGCATTTCATAAGCGCGAAAGGAGATGCGGTCTGCGCCCGCGACGAAGAGGATGATAGGGGCGACATAGCAGCGCGCCGTCTCCTTCATGAAGCCTATCTCCTCGCACATCTTGAAGAATTCGTCGAAGGCGTGAAAGCCGAGGTCAATTACCTTGGGTACCCGATCGTGGATGATCAGAGGGTCCATCAGCTGCATCTTGCCGTAAGTGTCGATCACATCCGCGGTCTCCGTGATGTTGGGGAGGTAGTCGAGCAATGACGGCTCTTTCAAGTTCACATCGAACGATAGCGTTGCGCCGTTTTTCAGCAGCAAGAACTCGCTCATAGCCCGAGCGATGAGGGTTTTACCGACCTGCGGGCTAGGAGAGCAGATGATGTAGATGGGGGTCGCTAACATAGCCAGCAGATCAATTTCGTTCCGTACGTAGGCCCGACCGGAGCTCGCCGGATATGCCGCTACTTTTCGCCGGCCCGGGTGGCGGACTTGGCCCCCGCCAATTCCGTCAAGTTGATGCGATCGAATTCGCTCCAGACATTTGCCAGCCAGTGCCGGACATAGCCGCGCAGGACGAAGGAGTTGTTCGCAGGTTCATCGTTCCGTCCCTTGTTTGCCACGAAGTCTATGAATGGGATGGATGCGACTTCCACCTGCTCATAGGCCATCTCGTTGAGCTTCGGTATGGTCAGCTCAGTCGCATGTTTGATGCGGTGAAAATAGGAATTATAAGTCGCTTGATCCCACTGGAAGAATTGAGTGTCGTTGATGAAGTTCTTGACGAGGTAGTACTTTGCGCCGCTCATGAAAGTCGCGGTTTCCGCGATCTCGTCTAGCGAAGCGATGGATGATCCCAGGATGTGGAACACGGCGAATGTGATCTGGCCAGACCGTGCCGAGTCCAAAAAGCCGATGTCGCGCAAGGAAGCTAACGCAGAAGACAGTAGTCCTGCGCGAGCATCGATGACAGTGACGGATAGCCCTGAGTTCAAGGTATCGAAGATCTTCATCTGGTCCGCCGTCGTGGTCATGTCGACGATCTCAGTGATCTCGGGATAAAAGCGCTTCAGCGTTCCGCGGGGCGACTCTGTGTCGAATGCGCGTGTTTGCACGTTGTTGACGCTGAAGTAGTCCAGTAGCGTTCGTGATACGGTCGTCTTGCCGACTCCTCCCTTGTCCGCGCCGACCACAATTACAACTGGCTTCACCATAGAAACATCTCCTGAGACACTCGCCATTGCCGCGCGCAAGGTGCGCAATCGGCGCGTCTCTGCTTTGGGCGCGATCATGGCAGAAAGAAGGGGCAATGAACCTTCGATGCTGGAGCTCTGCAACTGATAAACGTTTTCAACATTAAGCGAGTGACGTGGTCCGATGATGCAGGCCTGAGAATGGAAGTAATCACTTGTATTGGTGATCTACGTGAGGTTTGTGGGCAGCTGGAATGCGCGGGCCAAGAATCAACTGTCCGCCTGTGGTGATCGTTGTGATGCCATAGGTTATCTATGGATGCCGTCGCTGCCGCTATCTACTTTTCATGAAGCGACGGAAACTAACGTAGCGTCAGATTGCGAGCTCGGGATGCGACGCGGTGCGACTATGGCTTGGCAGACCACAAAGCCCTGCTGGATTAGATGGTCGTCTCTTCGGCGGAGAGAGAAGCGGCTGGTAAATTCCTGAAAGATGACCCTGAACGACCGAGCTCTCACTCTCACTCTGGTGATGAATGTCGGGATATGCGAAGGCTGAAGCGCGTTGGTGACGCAATAGCAACCATGCATCGCTCTGCGGCGAGATTATCGGGCCACGGAGAACAAGATCGAATCCGGAGCGGGGCGCCGGCGGACGGCGCAGCATCGGTGGGGAAGCGATATCGGGCGTCCGAAAGAAGCGCGCGTCTGGTGGCCGGCACGGCGATCTTTGTCTTGGACACAGAGTTCGCCGAGCGACGTCCTATGGATCGAGAAGGACTTATTGGAATGAACGGTAGCCATGGCGGTGCGTACTCTCGGTGGCCGCTTCCTTGAAGCGGCAGACAGTGTACGCTCCGGTTTTAAAGCGCCCACTTTGATTACCCTGAAGATCCAACCCGGATTGTCGCCTTGTTTAAACGCGTTTGCGCAAAAAGCGGCCTCGAGAGTCACGACGGGTGTGCGATGATCCGGGATCACGACGACCTGCAGGCCGTTCCGCAGCGTGAAGTTTGGTGGTCGATCTGATTTGACCGTGCCGGCAGAGACGCTAGCCTCGTCAGGAAGGTGTAAGTCGGTGCCATTCTCCGTTGTGCGCTCGACCGCCGGGGCGGTGCGCGTCCTCGACTCCGAGGCTTCAGCGGCGGTGCCTGCCGCCTTGCCGGTGACCGAAAGCCGGTTCTTCATGGCATCGCCTTTCGCTCCATAGTTGTCGTTATGGTAGAAGATCCGACACGGCACGGAGCCGTGTCTCGTCTTGGCAAACAGTGGAGCGAAAACCGGACCAATCGCCGGCCTCGCGTACGCAACGGCACACAGCGACGTTGCGCACAACGCGTCAGGAGAACTTCGCCCAATGGAGACTTCAGGTCAATCGAGCGCGATATGACGCCGGCACAACACCCGGCAGGCTCGCCCTCACACATCTCGCTCTAGAAGATGAGTAGCTTGACAATATTTCTCATGGACGCGAGCTGGAAGTCGGCGAGCAGCTCCTCGGAGTACACTGCGCCGAAGTAGTCCAGGACGAAGGTGCCAGAATAGCGTAGATTATCGGTCGCGCGGATCAGGTTGTCCAGTGCGAGCCTGACCTCACCAAAGTTGATCTGGCCAATCGCTCTTCATGTGGTGCGTGTACGCTCTACATAAAGTCATAGTCATCATCATACGGATCGTTCGCGGGCTTTGCCATACTTTCGGTACACGTGGCATTGCTGCTATTGTCTTCAGTCGCGGCAAGATACAAAGGCGGTTTACCCGCTCGCTGCCATTTGCCTTCTTTGTTCTTCCATTTGTCTTCGTGCTTGGTGGGATCGAGCACCATCATCGAGTCACTTACCTCAAGAAAGCCCAACGCTGCTGCGCGGGCTTTCGCTTCCGGATTGGAAGAGTGGGAGAGAACAAGCGGTTTGTTACCATCGATCTGGAGCTGATGTTCAAGCAAGATATCGCCCGCGTTATCGACGAGCGGATGAGTAACCCTGAAAGCTGTCGTTGAGGTGATTTGATCTCGCCCAGGAAATTGTTTGCGCCAATCATCGTTGCCCTTGAACAGCTCACTCATGCGACCTCCGGGTTCCGTTCTCAGAAGCCCGACGCTCTTATTCGCGAGCTGATAGCTGAAAAATCGCGCTTTCTCCGAAATAGACTTGGTGCCGAAGCGAAACGCGGTGTCCGCTGTGCGTTGAGCCTTTTGAGACACCCAGCGAGAGTATCTCTGCGGATTAGCAGCAATATCCTCTATGTCTGCTCCATAAAAGTCCACCAGCTTCCTCTCGAATGAAGATCTTGAGATTTCAACGACCGGCGGCTCTTCAACCAGCGCGTATGGCGGAACTGGCGGCGAACTTGCATCAGGAGAGGAGATCGATGGCGCCAAATTCAGACTAGAGAATACATCCGAGAACCTTTGGCGATCCGTGTAGGAGGAAGAGTCATCGGTCGCGCTCGTTCTCATTTCATCGGGCTCGGAAGCACGTTCGCTACTAGATAGATTGATGATGTGCTGAAACATAACACTTTCTATTTGTATCGACGGGGGCTGCGCTGGTTGAGGTTCCGCGTTCATAGTAAGCCCAGCTGTCGGCAAGCTGAGCATCACTTCGCTATTCCGCCCCGCTCTTTATCGCCACGCTATCTTGAACGAGCCAATGCGTGCCGGCCGCCCGCCTGCGGTGCTGGGCTGGCATCGCCGGCCTCCGTCTTGCGTTCAAGGGCGAGGGACAGTCCGAAATTGTTGCGCAGCATCGGGTTTGCGGGTTCCGCTGCGAGAGCTTGGCGGTATAGTTCTTGGGCCTCCTGATGGCGGCCCTCGTGATCGAGAACAACCGCTTTGGCATTCAATGCGCGCAGGTCGCCAGGGGCTGCCAATAATACGCCGTCGAGCACCTCGAGCGCATCATTCGGACGGTTGCCTGCCAGCAGGGCTCGCGCAAGAGGAATCGCCGCATCGATGTTGTTCGGCTGTTGCTTCAATGCATCACGCAGAGCTCCTTCATCAGGATCTTGGCCGAGCGCGTGCGAAATGCGCTCGCGCACCGCAGGGTCGATCTCTTCGCTGTGTGCGAGGTCAGATGTGGACGTCTGCTGTGGTGAAAGGCTATGCTTATCTGGGGCAGCGCAGCCAGCGAGCAGCACACTAGCCAGCATCGCAAGCAGAGCCGGCCGCGGCCCTGGACTGGCGGAGCACAAATACCGGCGGCACCTGATTCTATTTGATCTCATAGGTTAGTCACGAGGAAGCGCTGCCCATTCTTAGTTTGCAGCTGTGAGAAGCGAGGAAGGCGCCTTGGGAAGCTTGACGGATCCAATCGGTTGGACCGTGAAGTCGGCGGCGAGATCTTGATACGATAGAACAGGCAGGTCGATCCCGTTGCGCGTGAGAAAACCGCGTACGAAACGCCGGATATCCATCGACCCAAGGACGACAGGCTGGCTCTTACTTTGCGCGATGGTCGCATGGATCTGACGAAATTGTGCAAGCAGCTTTTCGCTCTGCCATTCATCCAAAACGAGGTATGGGCCGACGGCAGTTTCCCGTACTGCGCCGCGGATGATTTCCTCGCTCTCACGCTCGATGATAAAGGCGACCACGACGCGATGGGCGTTCGCATACCGAAAGCAGATTTGCCGCTTTAAGGTAGCACGAACGTATTCGGTGAGCAGGACGGCGTTTTGCTCGCGTTCGCTCCATTCTGCCAATGCCTCCAGGAGCAAGCGGGTATTGCGGATTGGAATGCCTTCATCGAGCAATCGGCGCAGGACCTCGGCGATCCGGGGGACGGTGGCCGTACGCAGCACCTCCTTCACCAGGTCAGGATATTCCTGCTCCATCCGGGCGAGCAATTGGCGGGTTTCCTGGATACCCACCAGGCGCTGTGCATAGCGTGTCAATGTGGAATGGAGACGTAAGGCAAGAACTTCGCTCAGCCGATGATATCCGATTCCGGCGGCCTTGAGGGCCGCTGCATGCCGTTCTTCGATCCAGACCCGATTCGTTTCCGGGTCTTGCTGAAAGGGGATGCCGCTCAACTCGATGTTGGCCACATCGTCGTTGAGCGCCAGGTGCCCGGGATTGATCACATCGCGCTCAACTGGCACACTATCGACATCCACCCTGAATTGCGACGAGGACAAGCTCTCGCCGATCTGGGCCGGGATGCGCGGAATGGTGATGCCAAGGTCCGCCGAGACGAGCCTTGAAACACGCGAAATGCTCTCTTCCAGCTCGTCTTTGTCGATCGAATCCGTCAGGTTCGGTGCAAGGAACAACGCGATCGGAAGTGCTTCCGCATGCACCGGCTGCTTCTGGGCCGCTGCGGGTGCCGGCGCCGAAGCAGCGACGCTAGCTCCTATTTTAGCGGCAGGCTTGTCGCCTTTGCCGACCTTGACGAAGCTTGCCGCAGCGAACAGGACGGCCAGCACGAAAAACGGGGGCAAAGGAAAGCCGGGAACGAGCCCCATGAATACCAAGACGCAGGCGGCTAGCCTAAGCGCCTGCGTACTTGCGGTAAGTTGGTGAACGATATCGGCGCCGAGTTTGAGCTTGGAGGGCCCGTTGACGCGCGTGACAATGGTCGCAGCGGTAATTGACAGCAGCAACGCCGGAATCTGCGAAATGAGCGCATCACCGATCGTCAAAAGCGTATATTGATGCAGCGCCTCATCGAGCGACATACCTTTTGAGAGCAGACCGATGCTGATTCCGCCCAGCATATTGATGCAGATCACGATTAGCCCGGCGATCGCGTCTCCCTTAACGAACTTCATGGCACCATCCATCGCGCCATGAAGTTGACTCTCTTGCTCCAAGGCGGCACGTCGGCGACGTGCTTCGTGCTGATCGATGTGGCTGTTGCGCAGTTCCGCATCGATCGCCATCTGTTTGCCTGGTAGCGCGTCAAGGGTGAAGCGCGCAGACACCTCTGCGACGCGTTCGGCACCCTTGGCAAGAACCATGAATTGCACCATGGTCACGATCAAGAATATGACGATTCCGACCGCGATATTCCCTGAAATGACGAAGTCGCCGAATGTGTGAATGATGCTGCCGGCGTCGCCCTCGGCAAGGATCAGCCGCGTTGTTGCTATCGTTAGCGCCAGTCGGAATACGGTGGAGATCAGGATGACGCCCGGTAAGGACGAAAAATCAAGCGGTGTGGTGAGATAGAGGGCAACCATCAGCAGCAATATGGCAAACCCAAGATTGAAGCCGATCAGCATGTCGATCACGATGATTGGGATTGGCATGATCATCATGCCGATCGCCAGAAGCAGCATCAAGGCAACCATGAAATCCGGGTGGGCCGGAGCGCGCACGATGAAGTCACGCAAGACGTTGGCCATGATAGATCCCTATTGCTTTTTGATGAGGGCCCTGCCCGCGCGCAGTGACACATAGCGCTGGAAGACCTCGCGAGCCTCGGGCATGCGGCCAGCGTGACGCAGGGCGTGGCTGCGCAACAGGGTCATCGGTATGCGGGAAGAGGGTTGCGTATCGAGTGCGTCCAGCCGGTCCAACACGTGGAGTGCTTCGTCGCCAAGGCCCTCGGAGATTAGCGTGTAAGCTAGGATGCGGAGTAAACCGACGTCGTTGGAATGCTCGCGAGCTGCAATTCGCAACAGAGCCAGACTCTGTGCGCTCTGCCCGCACGCGAGATGTACATACGAGAGCGCACAAAGCAGGTCGCGCTCCGGCCCGGAGATCGACAGAATATCGCCGGATTTGGAGACTTCTGGCTCCAGGGGAGCGGGCACATGCTGCAATCCATCAGGATCGGCCATGGCTAGCCCTTGATTAAGCTGTTTTGATTTTGCCGGAGCATTAATAGCCGCTGTAGTTCCTGCTGCAGGATTGCCAAACATTCTCGCGCCGTTTTGTCATTCGGCGTCGCCTCCAACGTTCGCGTCAAGCGCTCCAGAAGAACACCATGCTTGTCGGCGCGCAGTACGTCCGGATGACGGAGGCGTGGAACGACGAAGGAGAGTAGTCCGCGGGACAGATTGGGACCATAGAGCGAAGCCAATACCGCGCGCGGATCTAGCTCATTTGCCCCTGCTTCGCTTTCGAATAGAGTGACGCGCTGGATGGCGCCGACGGAGTTGACCTCGAGCGCCGCTTCGCTCGCACCATCAATTGGCAGATCATGCGTAACCGCATCCCGCCACGACGCGCGCTTCGTGCCGCTATCCGCATGGACGCCTCCGACTTCGAGTTTATCACCTCGCGAGGGAGGCGAGCCGATGACCGGTGCCTGCTGGCCCGCATCTAATCCCTGCGATGAGGTGCCGGGCCCTACAGAGTGCTGGGGCAGCCTAGCCATCGCCTTCTCCTTCTTTCTTGCAGGGTAGAGACTTTAATATGGCAAAGCAGCAGATCGGCCGTTGCGACTGAGCAGAACACGTCCATCCTCAATTCGATCAACGGTCCATCCATTACTTAAGAGCGCGCCGACGAAATACTTCTGTCCGGCAATAAGCAGATAAGGTTCGCTTCCGCGCCAGACGGCTTGGACAGCAATCGAAGACGGCATCTTCTCCTCTTTCACCGTGACAGCATTCACAAGGGTCGTGGTACCGTTGGTTTGGCGATCGAACCATTGCTGGATTTCTTTCCATTTTGCGACGAGGTTCGGCGCAATTGTGCCTTCCGCGGTCACAACGCCGGGGCCGCGCCCGATCTTAACGTCAAGAAGGCCCGCTCGTTCGATTTCTTGCCGCAGCGATACGGCCATTTCATCAGCAGCTCTCGGATCGAAATGATCGACGGTTGGCTTAGTGGCAATCTCGACGGCGCGCGACGACTGGGTACTTGGCACCACCGCCCTATCGCCGGGGGAGAGGATAATTGAGACGGTGCCGATCACGACAGAGCTGAGCAGAACCAGGCTGAGTGCGATGATCGAGCTGCGAGAGCGCTTGCTCGAAGCAACTGGCTGGACATCCTCTGTCGACCAGCGGATGGACATCGCACCAGCATGAATGACCGCGGGTAGGGGCACTCTGACGCTCTCACCTGAAGTGATGCTCGCGAGGCCGTCTATGCTGATATTGGCGGCGAGCGCCTCGACTTCAATCGAATCGCGCTGCGCGATGATCCGAAGGTGATGCGGTTCAAGCCCTTGTTCAACGAAGATCATGTCGGCATCGAGGCCGCTGCCAACAATGCTTTCGCCGCCCGCTGCCTTTCCCTTGAGCCCGGTATAGAGCCCCGAAAGCACCTCGAACTCGAGCGAAACAGAGTCGTTCACGATAACCTCCTGAATAACGAGAGAAGCCGTACGGCAGTGCCGTACGGCTCATCCAGATTTCGTCATTCACAGCGCGGCGACGGTAGCAACGCGGTGAGCCACCCGTCTTGCAGAACTACTGAACGCGCTCGTCGGCGACCTTCTTCTCGGACGAGAGTTCGGTCGTGATTCGACGCATTGCCACGGCCTGGGCCTGAACTTTCTGGCTAACACGCTCGAATTCAGCCATCTGGTTCTGGAAGCCCGTATCGCCCGTCGGCTGGGCACCAGCAGCGCCGCCATTTCCGCCAACATTGTCAACTGCCATGTCTACTTACCTTTCTGTTAGGATAACCTTGGTTCTGACTTGTTACGAGTTGTGGGCCGGCGAGATGATCGCAGGAATCGAAAGGAACATGGGCGTACCGCCGAGCGTGCTGAGCCCAAGGTTCAGCTCCGGGCTCTTGCTGAGAGTATCTGACTTGGGTTGTACCTCGCTCTTGTCGCCGGCGTCTTTGTCGTCTGCGGCCTTATAGTGGTTACCCTCGTCGGGCACCGAGGTGTGGACCACCTTGTCAAAGACCTTGTCCACG
The DNA here is from genome assembly GCF_025200925.1 of Bradyrhizobium sp. CB1015. Classification (GTDB taxonomy): domain Bacteria; phylum Pseudomonadota; class Alphaproteobacteria; order Rhizobiales; family Xanthobacteraceae; genus Bradyrhizobium. The sequence continues at coordinate 1,351,372 of NZ_CP104174.1, forward strand.
GTCCCGCCCAGTGCCGAACCAATGGCCGCTCCGGCAGGACCGCCAAGGTATCCGCCGGCAGCGCTTCCGATCATTTCTCCGATCATCGCATTCTCCTATCCTCGTCTTGTTGCGCTCAATAGACGACTGCTCGCCTAGATTTCAGCGGCCTCATGCTAGGGGCGCTAGCTTTCGAAAAGCTGACGAGCCTCATGTTGAGGCGAGTGGGTTGATCTTTTGCGGCAGCCTTGCATCTGCTCGCAATCACCGGCTCGCCCGGGCGTTCCCAGCCCCGCCTATAATCGGCTTGGCTCAAGGCCGGGTTGGATGGTGCTTAGCTGCGCGTTCAGGAATGAGTTTACCTTGCGGACCCTGCACAGGCGCGTGGCCTGCCGGATAGAGCGCGGAAGCGGGATAAGGTCATAGAGTTGTGCGGGTCTCAGTCCGCGCTTGACTCGCTTGGCTAACATGGGCGGCTTGCGAAAAATCAGGTTCCGTGAAGATCCTAATGCCGGAGAGACTGGTGCGCGCGCGTGCTCAACCGATCGATCGCTGCTCGCAGATGATGTGCACGACCGGCGGGAGCGCTGATTGCGCGGGGAGGATGAGATGACTGGTTGATGACCGGCAGACGTGGCGTATCGCGAAGACATAGGGGCACATCTGGTACCAGACGATTCTTGCGGACAGGTGCGTTGAAGCTTGCGATACAGCTTAGCGAAGGATGCGTCTCGCACATGCGATCGATGTCAAAGTGCGTGCGGCTTCGCTCGCTCATCGTCGTCAGCTTTTCGACAGGTATTCGGGCTACAGTCTTTGTGAGTTAAATGCGGTGATGTGATCGTGCGGTTACCGTGGTGCGGCGAGAGGAAGATCTCATTAGGGCTGGTGGTTCTGGCAAGAGAAGCAGTCGTTCGTTCGGATGAGCTAATGGTGCGTTCTCATGCAAATCGAAGCTGCGTACCTTGGTTGACTATGCGTAGCGCTCGCAGTTTTACAGATTTCGTCTATGCAACAGGAGTAAACTAAATGCCGTATCTTCCCGTGGCCGGTCTTCCGGTGGTGGGCGCGCCCGACTCGATGAATGGAGTGGTGCCAGAAGGCGCGGTTGTCACTCCCGCCTTCAACGCCTTGTTGGGACAGTATGCTCCGGCGAGCTACCAGTACCTACCGGTGGCCTCACCAGCCCTCGTCAGTTCGGTCGCCGTTCCCGTCGTCGTGACGCCAGCCGTCGTTACGACCCAAGCGTACATGATGGCGCCTCCTCCTCCCACCATGCTGATGAGCCAGCTGAATCAAAATTCTGAGCCTGCTGTGGATCCGGTGTGGACGCATGAGGTCAAGGATGGCAAGGCCACGATCAACCTTGGGGACAAGTACACGATTACGGCCAATGAAAAGGATGGCACCTGGACAGTTCGCAACAACCAGACTGGTCATGTCACGGTAATTCATGGCGATCCCCACGTTGATGCCGACGGAGACGGCAAAGATGACTTCGATTTCAAGAAGGATATGACGTTTCAGCTCGACGACGGCACGAAAATTACTGTCAATAACGTCGACTACGGTAATGGTGAGGCCATCTCTTCAAAGCTTACCATTACGAACGGCCATAACGCGATGGTTGTCGAGGGGCTCGGCGACGACAAGGATGGCAAAAACAATCTAAGGGTGACGCAGTCCAATGCTGGTATGACGCTTGACGAGCTGACGTCCGATGGTGCCCAAACGATCCATGAGAGTGGCCAAGGCTGGGTCGATGGGGCCGGACGCGCGGTGAATCAGGCGAGCATCGATGCAGGCGAACAAGGGCGCGGGCCTGGTAACTACCAGTATGCAAGCGCAGCGCCTGCCTCTACCGCCCCCGTCTTCTTCGTTCCTCCGCCGCCGCCGCCTCTTGCGATGGTGCCTGTTGCGGTCGCCCAGGCACCGACGCAGTCGTCTCAGCCGGCGCCAGTCTGGTCGCATGAGGTCAGGGGCAGCAGGGCCGAGATCAAGCTTGGTGATAAGTATTCGATGCTGGTGGACGAACGTGACGGAACGGTGCTCATTCGCAACAATCAAACGGGCAAGATCACAGCGATCCACGGCGACCCCCACGTCGATGCCGACGGTGACGGCAAGATCGATTTTGACTTCAAAAAGAACATGACCTTCCAGCTCGACGACGGCACGAAAATTACCATCGACACCGTTGATATCGGCAACGGCAAAACGATGGCATCGAAGCTGACCATTACCAACGGCGACAATGCCATGGTCGTCGAAGGTCTTGGAGACCGCTTCGACGGTAAGAACAACCTTAAGGTGACGCAGTCAAATGCGGGCCGTACGCTTGATCAGCTGACTTCGGATGGAGCCCAGACGATTTATGAACAACCAGGCTCGGGCTGGGTCGATCGGTCTGGACGCCAGGTTAACCAGGCGATCATCGACAGCAATGAGAATCCAGGCACACCGTCGGACGCTTGAGTTGGCCGCAAGCCTGGCGAAGCGTTCTCAGCTTGTGGGTAAGTCACTGAAGCGGGCGTTAGCGCCCGCTTTTCGTGTTCGGCGAGGCAGATGAAGATAGTAGGTGCGGCGGCGTATCGATCTGGATCGCCGCTCTCATCTCGCGATCGGGGCTGTCTAAGCTTGGGCGCCAATCGTACCGACAGACCCGCCATGACCTCACTGATCAGGTACCCGCAACATTTTTCGATGCTGGTCTCAGCGGTCCAGGAGCTGTGCTGGTATGCGCGCAGCGAGCGCCAAAGCTGCCGACTTTATGATCTCAGAGGGTCTCTCTGACGCCCAATTTCGCGGGCGGCTCCAGAACCGATCTAGGACAGCCAGCTGACGGAATTGATCATCAATGGGGAAGCGGTTGGTTCCGCTTGAAACCTGCTGACTGAAAAGCACTCGATGAATCCGCATCGAAGAGTGTGGCGTATGCCCGCCTAGCTAGACGCTGCGGCGTCTTCCGAGAGTTCCCAGTGCGATCGGATTGCGACCGGCCGCACCGCCAACCTGGAGGACCACCTAAGACGCGTCTAGCGGCTGGTTTGCCAAGTCGGCTGCTTCGCCCGGTCGTTCTCGGTTCGGCTTGCCTTCCGAAGAGTCTTCCCTGTGCGCGTCTGATAATCCGGGCCTTCACCCATCATCTAGCTCGCTCATAGCGTCATCCATATCTGACTGGGAATCGCTTATGACCTGGGTGGCGACGGCAACCAGAGCCTTTTCGAAGGCTCGCTGCAACAATGCTGCGGGCGAGTTGTCGCCGCCGTTCGCGGCGTTGTCGGTGTTTGTGCCAGCTTCTGGCGCCGTTGCTGCGATATCGGCTGTGCCTGTGTCCATGTCATAAAACCCAGATAGCGGCGGCGCCGCGAGATGACCTATTCCCGCCGTTCTAGCAGGGACAGCTTGCAAGAAGCTGACGAAGAGTGAGGCTGGATTAATGCTGTGATTCCTGCGCTCAGTGATCTCGGGTGGCTCCGCGCCTTTGGAGTTTGATGCGCAAAGGACGGTGCCGGTTCGAATCATTCGGCCGCTGTTGTCTCCAGGAACATCGGCGCGCATCGGTCCGGCTCCAGGCGCGACTGAGGGCCAGTGGATCGGATGGGCATCTGCGCTCGGCTGCCGTAGAGAGCTGGCCTCTGTCTCACGATACGAGCTAAAAAGCTATCGACGGAGGTGCGCCTTGCCCGGCTTCTGAAACAGGCCATCGCGTGCAAGTGGCTGCTTTGGCCCGGCTGCAAAAAGGAGATGAGAGACCTTGGGGTGCCGAACAGAGTTTTCGCGGATCAATCCGTCGATCTCTGATGATCATGCTTTGGATGATCCGCGGGCATACGTCACTGAGAGCTGTTATCAGCAGGCCGTTACCGCCGGATGCTAGAGTCCTCGTTTTGCGAATGATCAATCGTTCGCCAAGGAACGGCGGACAAGCGGCAGAGCAAGCACTTCGATGTTGAAGGTGCTCAGGGGGTCGGTCATACCCTGACTCTCCTGATCCGGAACGCCCTTACCCTCATCTCGACGGCATGAACGTCTCGCGGTGCTCTTAAATCGCACCGTACTCGCGGGTCCGGCGCGCCAGACCTGATTTCGCAGCTAAATTGCGATGTTCTTCTCCGCGGGCCATTGTGTTCTCAGCGAACCATTGAGAACTGTTTCACGCATTCGGCTCGCGCGGTCTTTGATTTGGCCGCTACCCCTCGCGAGCTGGTCTGGCACTTAGGAGTGGCCGGAAAAGAGAAGGGTGGCCGCGAATACCCGCCGGCAAGCTCGCCTCTCACCAGGTGTCCTGCGATCTCTGAGTCTTTGTCGGCCCCGCGGAGATCGCCCTTCCGTTGCACGGCTGCAGCCGTTAGGGGATGGGCGGATCTTCCGCATCTAGAGGTTGGTCTTGCCCTCCCTCTTCAGGCCAAAGGGTCGGATCTAGCGAAGGTGTGAGACGAATGAAGTCCTCCTCTCTCCATTCGGCCGTATGAGGCACGCCGAGAATGGCGAAAACTGTTGTCGGGTTGTCTTTGCTTGGCTTCACTCCGCTGCGCTCCAGCATGTCCATCTGAGCGCCGGTGGCTGTTTGAGGCGTAAACACCCAATAGTCCTTGGCGAGATGTCCGTCCCACATACGGAACTCGGAAAGTTCTGGCGGAGCTGCGGAAGACCCAGGTTGGGCCGGTCCCGCCTGCAATGGCCGGGCATGGGAGGGGCCGGCGTGCGACGGCTCACCCTGAAAAGGGGCGGTGTGCGATGGTCCTGCATGCGATGGGCCCGCTTGTGGCTCACTGTGCCGTGGCTCGGCATCAGACGGGTCGACATCCAGATTCTGCCATATCAGATCTTGATCGAAGCCGGGATGTTCCTCGATCGCCTGAGCGATGGTCTGCGGCGAGAGATGCTGCCGGCCGTTTTCCGGCTCAGGCGCGGCGTCAGCCGCAGGCGCGGCATTTAGATTATCCTGCCAACCCGAGTCTGGCGAATGGGGATGCGCTAAATCTTTGTAAGGCGGATACAGGTGTCCGGTATCAAAGTATGGAGAGTAGGGATGGCCCGCGTCCAGATAGGGTGAATAAGCCTCGCCCTGCAGCAGTGGATGGGCGACGCCCTGCGCCAAAGCGGGAGCCTGTGCGTCGCTGAGCTGCCGGTCGAATTCGGTTGCATCTGAAGCCGTCCGTGCTGCGTCGGGCTCCGGGCTCGTATTCGCCGGGGCGACTGCATTGAAATCCACCCTGTTCCTCCTTCCAACTGATGACGCGCATCGAGTTCCGCGAAGCCTCGGCTAGCTCGGAAGCACACGTGCGGAGGCCCACATTGATTTTTAATACTCGCGCCGCCTGCAAAGACAGCACTACCTAATTTCCCTTGAGCGCCTGGTCTCTGATCCCTCTATCAGGGTTGCCCCAAGCAAGGCAGCCGTCCAGACCTCGCAGGCTCATGCTGGGGACCGTAGCTTTCGAAAAGCTGACGATCGGATGAATATAGGCGTACGCCGGACGGACCGACTTTGCTCGGAGCGGTTTTGCATCTTCGACCTCACTTCTGGCCTGGACCGGTTTCGCGCAAAGTGCCCTCATGGTGCGGCGTTTCGGGAGAACCTTCCGGCCGCCCGTCTCGCAAGACCGTGCTCGAGGAACCGCGAAACAACATCAAAACCGACTCGCGTTGTGGCCTCTCGGCTGCGACGGGGCCGCGCCGGGCCTGCGCTTCCGCCACAAGGCCTTTAAGGGTCTGGTCCACCAGCGCAACAAATCGGGGTGGGCCAGAAGCAAGGATGAGGCCCTCTCCCGGAGCCGGTTTCACGATATAGCGCTCATCCGAGATGTTGAGCGCGTCGAGCGCGGAGGTGAACGCATCGAAGCTGATCGGGTTCAATACGATGAGCCGGCTTTGCGCCTCGTGGGCGGCGGAGATGTAAAGGACGAGCCCGTCGTAATACCACTGAAGATTGTACAGGTTAGTCAAACGATCAAGGAATTCTCGTGGCGGCAGGTCCGGCATTCGTCCGCGAATCCGGCCCTTGACCTCGGCGCTGACATTGACCCTGATATTGAGATTGTTGCCGAACTCCTGCAGCGCCGCAGGAAGATCCTGATCGAGAACAGTGTAGCTATAAGGGGCGGACGGCAGCGAAAGGGATGCAGCAGACGAGCGCATTATCCCGATACAGACAAAAACGCCGGCACAAAAAATTCTTTTTAGAATATGTACGATCGTGGATCGCGCGAGCATTCCCGGACGCCTTCCGCTCATCATCAAGTTGGAGTTTGGTCCTAGCTTGAAAGCGAAAAGTGATCTTTAGATGACGTAGTCAGACCGATCTCCGTCAGGTTTTCGTCAGCTCGCCAGCCTATGAACTTGATCGGTTCATCGGTTAACGCCTAGGTCTCACCACACGAGCACAATGACTCATTCCATGTTGTTAGGCGCAACGCCGATCTCTCCCAGTCCTGCCGACTGTCTTTCCAGTGCCTGCTCGCCCGCAGCTGCTGGCGAGCAGGCGGGCTTTGAGCAGTCCCTAGCGCAAGTATCTGCAAATCAGGGATCTGCTCTCCCGCCTGCGGATCGGCCCGTAGCGGCTTCGCCGATATTGGAGGTCCAGCGCACGAATGTGCTGGCAAGTCCGCCGGGTGACCGAATCCTCCAAACCCTTTCCAGTATGTACCAGGGCCGCGCCGTTCCTCCGGCGGTTGCGTCGGCTGCCGTGACTAATGTACAGCCTGGACCGGCTACGCAGCCGCTTTTGCAGACGGATAACGTCGGTGCACATGCGGATGTTAAACCGGTTGGAGCCGATTTTGAGTCGATGATGACGAATCTGCGAGACGTATACAGGGACGTTATTCAGGTTTCCCTCGTCTCTAAGGGCACCAGCGCTGTCAGCTCGTCGCTAAACAAGCTGCTATCGGCCGGCTGAATAAGCTGATGACTGGCGATATGAAGAGGGCTAGCTGTGGCGGCCGTCAATCGTGGCGGCGGCTTCGCGTGTGTCTCGCGATGCCCCTTCTCCTCTCGCTGATCGGCTGTAAGGCTGATCTCTACACCAAAATTCAGGAGCGCGAGGCTAATGAGATGCTCGCGCTTCTCCTTAGCAAGGGCGTTGATGCTGTCCGTGTTGTCGCCAAGGACGGGACCAGTACAATCCAGGTCGAGGAAAAGCAGCTCGCTTATTCGATTGACCTGCTAAATGTCGAAGGGTTGCCGCGCCAATCCTTCAAGAATCTCGGCGAGGTGTTCAAGGGATCGGGCCTCGTTGCCTCGCCGATCGAGGAGCGGGCACGTTACGTTTATGCTCTAAGCGAAGAATTGTCGCGCACGATCAGCGATATAGATGGCGTCCTTTCAGCACGCGTCCACGTCGTTCTGCCGAAGAACGACTTGTTGCGACAAGATGCGACCCCGTCCTCCGCCTCGGTCTTCATTCGCCATGGCTCCAGCGCGAAGCTCTCGGCACTGTTGCCGCAGATCAAGATGCTCGTCGCAAACAGCATTGAAGGCCTGTCCTATGACAAGGTCGCGGTCGTCTTCGTGCCGGTCGAGCGCGCTCCAATCGAGCAGTCTGCCGCGCCGGTAGTTCCTGCGGCTCAGTCAGCAAGAGCGGGCTCAGCCCCGTTACTTGCGCTTGCTGTGGGAGGCGCCGGAGCGCTATTCGGCATCGTATCTTGCGTATTGCTGGGCCCGCGCATGCGTCAGTTTGGACGATCATCGCGCAAGCTGAGCGTGTTTGGTAGGGGCTCGCGTGTGTCTGCTGAGCAGGAGTCGGACAAAAAGTTGATTGCTGATGCGACATAGTCTGGACGCTCATGTCGGCATCAATGTCATCCACAAAACCCAATCGTTCGTTCACGCTCCCAGCCGATCGGCTGCGCGAGCTTGCTGCCTCGGTCGATCCCGGTCGTTTTGCTGGGCTTCTTGACCCGCTGCTTTCGCCTTCCACGTTGGCTCGGCTACAGCAGAGTTCCAGGCTGCAGCCAAGGCTCGCCGAACTGCTGCTGGGCGGCAAGGTCGAGGTGAGCTGCGCCGATTGGAACGAAGATGCTCTCCTGGGGCATGAGCCGCGGCGGGCTGCGCTGCTCGCGGGCAGCATCTGGCATGCACGCTCTATCCTCAAGCTGGTTTCCAGGCACGATCTGCCGATATTGGTGGAGTTGATCGGTGCCGAAGCGCATGCTTTCGCAGTCCGGCATTTATCCAGTGCCGTCGCAACGACCCCGATCGTCGATCCAGAGCAATTGTCGCGACAGATCGAATATGACGGGCACGCTTGTCTCGGCGCCTGGCTCGAAGAGACTTCATCGCTTGGTCGTATCCGCGTGCTTCTACGCTTGCCTGTTGGGACGGCCGCCGAGAGTCCAACTGCTGAACACCGTAGCGCAGCAGGCCCGCTGCTTTCCCTCGTCATGGCGCATTTGCGTGCAGAGGCTGCCGGAGCATGACGGCCGATGATCCCGCATCACCCGCGGCCCCGCAGATTCGGCCACTTGGACCGCTGATCCCAGCTGCGCAGCTTGAGATCTGGCACGATGCCGTACGGGCGCGAGCCGCTGCCGAGCGGCATCTGCAGCGGGTTCGCGGGTGGGCACGCCAGGCTTATGAGCGGGAACGGGCGCGGGGCCGCGCCGAGGGTGCAAAGGCTGGCGCAGAGGAAATGGCGCGGCTGATTGCGCAGGCGACTTGTGAACTGGCCCAGCGCAAGGCGGCTCTGGAGCGGGAATTGCCGCAACTGGTCTTCGAGATCGTTCGCGATCTGCTTGGCGCGTTTGACCCCGGTGAGCTGCTGGTCCACGGCGTTCGTCATGCCATCGAGCAAAGATATAAGAACACGGAGGTTTGCCTCCACGTCTCCCCACTGAAGGCCGACCTGCTAGCCAGTGAGTTCAAGGACTATGACGGACTTGAGGGCCGGCCGAAGGTCAGGATTGAGGCGGATCCGGCGCTGAGTGCGGACCAATGTGTCTTGTGGAGCGAGTTTGGCAATGTCGATCTTGGACTTGCCGCGCAGCTGCGCGCGCTGCGTCTCGGGTTTGGCTTGTCAGAGGAAGCTGAATCGTGACCGGGCAACGAGCGACCCATGATGCCGAGGCCGCAGAAGGAAGTGTAGAGGCCGCACTCTCGTCCTTGAGATCTTCCGCCAGGCACATCGATACACGCGCCGTCCGCGGCCGGATCACGCGGGCGGTGGGCACGCTGCTGCACGCCGTCTTGCCGGAGGCCCGGGTCGGAGAGCTATGCCTATTGCAGGATCCTCGTAGCGGATGGTCGCTCGAGGCGGAGGTGATCGGCCTGTTGCCGGACGGGGTGTTACTCACGCCCATCGGGGACATGGTGGGGCTGTCCAATCGTGCGGAGGTGGTGACGACCGGGCGAATGCAGGAAGTGGCTGTCGGCCCCGGTTTGCTCGGCCGCGTCATCGACAGTTTTGGCCGACCGCTCGACGGCAAGGGCCCGATAAAAGCCGGCGAAGCCAGACCGCTGCGCGGCAGGGCGCCCAATCCGATGAAACGGCGCGGAATTGAACAGCCGTTCCCGCTAGGCGTTCGTGTCCTGGATGGCCTTCTGACATGTGGAGAAGGTCAGCGGATCGGAATCTATGGTGATGCGGGTTGCGGCAAGTCGACGCTGATGTCGCAAATCGTAAGAGGCGCGGCGGCCGACGTCACCATCGTTGCGCTGATCGGTGAGCGCGGTCGAGAGGTGCGTGAATTCATCGAACGTCATCTTGGCGAAGCCCTTCACCGTTCCGTCGTTGTGGTGGAGACCTCCGACCGTTCGGCGATGGAGCGGGCCCAATGCGCCCACATGGCGACAGCACTGGCGGAATATTTTCGTGATCAGGGCCTTCGCGTCGTTTTGATGATGGATTCTTTGACGCGCTTTAGCCGCGCCATGCGTGAAATCGGCCTCGCCGCAGGAGAGCCGCCGACCCGGCGCGGATTTCCGCCCTCCGTTTTTGCGCTGTTGCCGGGCTTGTTGGAGCGCGCCGGCATGGGCGAGCATGGCTCCATTACGGCCTTCTATACGGTGCTTGTCGAGGGTGATGGCACGGGCGATCCAATAGCGGAAGAATCACGCGGCATCCTTGATGGCCACATTATTCTGTCCCGCGCGCTGGCCTCTCGAGAGCATTTTCCGGCTATCGATGTGCTGTCTAGCCGCAGCCGTGTCATGGATGCGATCGTGTCGGTGCCGCATCGCAAGGCCGCATCCTTCTTCCGTGATCTGCTCTCACGCTACGCTGAGGCCGAGTTCTTGATCAAGGTCGGTGAATACAAGCAAGGTTCTGATCCGTTGACCGATCGAGCAATCGCCTCGATCGAGCAGCTGCGGGCCTTTTTGCGCCAGGGGCAGGGTGAGGCGTGCAGCTTTGAGGAGACGGTCGCATGGATATCGCGTCTGACGGCCTAAGTCCCGTTCACGCCTCAAAGCTGCGGCTGGTAAAGGACATGCGGGAACGAAGCGCCCTTCGTGAATTGTCCAACATGGAAGCCAAGCGCCACCTCGCGATTCAAGCTGTCCAACAAGCGTGCGAGCATCTTGCACATGCCGAAGAGCGCCGCGCAAAGGTCGAGGCGGAGCTCTATCGGGAGATGCTAGCGGCCGATGCGATATCTGTATGCGAACTGCAGCGACGCTATCATCTCATCATCGGGCGACTCACAGACGAGATCACAGCGGCGCAGTGCGTTCTTGACAAGGCCCGTGCTGCCCAAGAGCAAGCTGAGGCTGCGGCTCTTGAGGCCCGAGCCGTTTGGACCAAGCGTTCAGCGGCGAGCCAGAAATGGCGTGAGATCGATCACGACGTTCGGCGCATCACGAATGCACATTTCGAGGCTGCCGCCGAAATCGAAGCCGATGATGAAGTCTTGCTCCGCTACCGGCGAGGCCGATCAGGGCAGACGGGAGGTGAGCCAACATGATTGCAGATCCTCTCCCGCGCGAGCTAGGGGCCTGCGACGCGGAAGCCGCATCCGCGCCATATCGGCCGGCTGAACGCGCAGCCTTCACGCCGACGCTGATCCTCTCGCACGCCGTGACCTCGTGGCTTAACGAGATCGCAGCGTTGCGTGCGCCTCTGCAAACCCTCCTCGGCGAGAAGCCGCTATCTGTGCGCGTGAGCCGAACCGTCTGGCAGGCGGAGCCGGCTGCGACGTCGATGCTTGATTGCGTCTTCGAAGTAAATGGTGAAACCCTGATCCTGTCCTTGCCAGTTGCGCTTGCGGAAGCGCTGATTGGGACCTTGCAGGATGGCCTTACCTTACCTTCTGAGCCGACGCGTTCGCTGGTCCTGGAACTTGCGCTGGAACCCTTGCTGGCTCCGCTGGAAAGAATGACGCAGCGCAATCTGCAGCTTGTTCGCACCGAGGAAGCGCCGAATACGAGGCCTTATCTTGAATTTGACGTCGCCTTTGGTGAGCTCGCCAGCAAGGCGCGGCTGCTTCTATTCTCGCCGCTTGACGGTCCCGTTCCGCCGGCCTTCACCGCCCTCGGCGAGCTGCTCGGCCGATCACCGCGACAGACGGCCAAGCTGCCTTCCGAACTCCCGGTCATCGTTGCAGGCCAAGTCGGTTCGCTTCGCGTCGCGATCGGCGTTCTTCGCCGAGCAGAGCAAGGCGACGCGCTGCTCCCGGACGTAATTCCACTCGCGCGAGGACAGATCATTCTCGCTGCAGACCGATTGTGGGCCCCTGCAGAGATTGGCGGCGACAAGCTGGTGCTGCGAGGACCATTCCGCTTGCGATCCCACCCCCTAACGAGTGAAGATATAATGCCCCAAAACCAGGTGCAACAGCAGCCTCCGTCAGAGGCGGATATCGACAGCATCGAGATCACACTCATATTCGAATGTGGCCGCTGGCCGATGCCCTTGGGAACCTTGCGAACCCTCAACGAAGGCCACGTGTTCGAACTTGGCCGGCCTCTGGATGGGCCGGTTGATATCCTTGCCAACGGCCAACGTATCGGCCAGGGCGACATCGTGCGGATCGGGGACGAGCTGGCCGTCAGGCTGCGCGGCAGGTTGGCGCTTAATGACTGAGGTTCAACCCAGCATCCTTGCGCTTCTTGCGATTACCGTCGGCCTTGGCCTGCTGGCCTTTGCTGTCGTGACAACGACCGCCTTTATCAAGGTCTCCGTTGTTCTCTTCCTCGTGCGCAATGCGCTGGGGACTCAATCGATACCGCCGAACATCGTCCTCTACGGAGCGGCACTGATCCTGACCGTCTTCATCAGCGCTCCGGTCTTCGAGCAGACCTATAACCGCTTTACCGATCCGCAACTTCGCTACCAAAGTTTCGATGACTGGGTGACGGCCGCCAAGGAGGGACAGGAGCCGCTCCGAGCTCATCTGAAGAAATTCACTAATGAAGAGCAACGCCGCTTCTTCCTGTCCTCAACGGAACACGTCTGGTCGGAGGACATGCGCGGCAGCGTCACGGCAGATGATTTTGCGATTCTCGTGCCGTCGTTTTTGATCTCCGAACTCAAGCGTGGATTCGAAATCGGTTTTCTTCTCTATCTTCCCTTCATCACGATCGATCTCATTGTAACGACGATTTTGATGGCCATGGGTATGTCGATGGTATCCCCCACGGTGATATCTGTCCCCTTCAAGCTCTTTTTGTTCGTCACGATCGACGGCTGGTCACGTCTCATGCACGGGCTGGTATTAAGCTACACGACCCCAGGAGGTTGACCATGAACGAAGCCAGTATCCTTACGCACCTGAGTCAATCGCTCGTGCTCTTCATGATCTGGGTTCTGCCGCCGCTGCTCGCAGCTCTCATCTCTGGACTGATCATTGGCCTCATCCAGGCGGCAACTCAGCTCCAGGATCAAACCTTGCCACTGACAGTCAAGCTTCTGGTTGTTGTAGCCGTGCTCGCCGGGTTTTCTCCCGTGCTCAGCGCTCCTCTGATCGACCAGGCCGAGCACATCTTCAGCGAGTTTCCAGCACTCACCGCAAGATATTAGCAGAGCTTGGATGGCTGGCCTGTCACCCGCGGAGGCGCAAGCTCTCGTTCAGGGCACGATCGAGCTCGTCGCCGCAACCGGCCTGAGTGCGGCCCGCGCCCTCGGCATCATGCTGGTGCTTCCGGTCTTCACCCGGCCGCGCATCAGCGGTCTGGTTCGGGGAAGCCTTACGATTGCGATCGGCCTACCGTGCCTCGCTCAGATCAAGCTCGGTCTGCAGACCCTGGACCCGAACACGCGCCTAGTCAGCGTTACCATGCTTGGCCTGAAGGAGGTGTTCGTCGGTCTTATGCTCGGCATCCTGCTCAGTATTCCACTATGGAGCATACAGGCAGTCGGCGACATCATCGATACTCAACGAGGAATTTCGAGCCAAGTTGCGGGGGAGGATCCCGCGACGCACAGCCAAGCGTCCGGGACCGGGCTTTTTCTCGGCGTTACGGCAGTTACGATCTTCGTACTGGTCGGCGGGCTGCAGACCATGGTGAGCGGCCTTTATGGCAGCTACCTAGTGTGGCCTGTCTATCAGTTTCTGCCTGCCGTGACAGCGCAGGGTGCAATGGAATGTCTGGCCCTTCTCGATCGCATCATGATGACGACCTTGTTAGTTGCCGGGCCGGTGCTGGCCCTGCTGCTGCTGGTCGATGTCTCGGTCATGATACTCGGCCGTTTTGCATCTCAGCTCAAGCTGAACGATCTCTCCCCAATGATCAAGAATCTTGCATTCGGGGTCATCATGGTTAGCTACGCCGTCTATCTGCTTGAATACGCCGGAGCTGAAATCCTGACCTCGAACAACATGCTTGAGTATCTGAAGAAGCTGTTGAAATGAGCTCTACAAGTGAGGAGAAAAAGCTTCCTCCGACGCCCAAGAAGCTGCGTGATGCCCGCAAGAAGGGGCAGAGCGCCCGCAGCTCGGATCTGGTGAGCGGCGTCAGCGCCTGTGCCGGTTTCGGCTGTCTGTGGTGGCGAGCGGGTGCGATCAAGGACAAGTGGCAAGAGACGGTCCAACTGGTCGATAAACTGCAGGAGCAGCCGTTCACAAACGCAGTGCCACAAGCGCTCAGCGGCTTGCTAGAACTTTCGATTGCCACCGTCGCTCCGTTGCTCGCTGCTGCCGTCACAGCAGCTCTTCTCGCCAATGTCCTGGCCAATGGCGGCTTTATGTTTGCTTCGGAGCCGCTCAAGCCGAAGCTCGAGAAACTGGATCCAATCAAAGGCTTGAAACGCATCGCCTCGAAACGTTCGGCCATCGAGCTTGGCAAGACACTGGCTAAAGTGGTTTTGCTTAGTGCGACTTTCTTTCTCACGGTGACCGCCAGCTGGAAAGCGCTGGTGTACCTGCCAGTCTGCGGGATGAGCTGTTTTGGCTTCGTTGTCACCGAGGTTAAATTGCTGACTGGGATTGCCGCTGGAGCTTTTCTGGTCGGCGGATTGGCTGACCTCCTAATCCAGCGCTGGCTATTTATGCAGGACATGCGCATGACTGAAACGGAGGCCAAGCGGGAGAACAAGGAACAGCAGGGCAATCCGCAGGTGAAGCGTGAGCACCGGCGTCTGCGGCAAGAGTCGGCCAACGAGGCTCCGGTCGGCGTCAGTCGAGCCACGTTGATATTGCGGGGATCGGCAACGTTGATTGGGCTGCGCTATGTTCGCGGCGAGACCGGCGTGCCGGTCTTGGTCTGCCGTGGCGAGGGCGAAGCTGCTTCACAGCTGCTTGGTGAGGCGCGCGCGCTGCGCCTCAACATTGTGGATGACGATGTCCTGACGCGTCAGCTGCTCGGCAAAGCAAAGCTCGGCAACCCCGTTCCCTCGCAATATTTCGAGTCGGTCGCAAAAGCACTCTATGCGGCGGGGCTAGTCTAGATCATCCTGTCCTGACGCTGCGATCTGCAGAGTGCGCCCAATGGACGCTGGGATCTTGCGCGACGGGCCGATAGGCTCGCCCAGATAGCCTCTGGGCCACGGGCTCGCCGACCGGATCACTGGATCAGCTGCGGCGCCAAGCGCAACAACTTGTTCGCCGATTTCGAGTGCTTTCCGCGCCTGCACCCTCGAGGACGTCGACTTGTACCGTAGCTACAGGGGGTGCCACTCGGATGACGCGGTACTGCTGATCATGAACTAGGACGGCTCCCATCTGGAGCACGCTCTCAACGGGCCTGTGGTGCCGACGAGCCGCTCGTTCAGCCAAATTATGGCCGATGGAACAGAAGAACGCCGCCTCCCGCTAGGCTTTCGGCCGTGTAGCGCTGACCGTGGATCAAAAACACGGTCATTGGGACGTCGCGACTCGGCAGAAGGCCAAGGATCTGCAATATGTCGATCACGGCAGGCGAAGCCTCTTGGGGGCCGTGCGTCCAGTCCTCGCCCAACAACTCTCCCAGTTCAGGCACTTGGGGGAAGGGTTGATGACCTGATGCCGGTGCGGCAGACGGCAGGGAAAGGCTTGGTGCCAGTGCCGAGGGAGGGTCCTCACGCGATTCGAAAGGTGCCAGCCAATCAAAGCCGGGCGCAAGACCGCCGTAAATATCTGAGGAAGTCCTCGGTGCCGCAGGCGTAGCTTCACCCGGCAAACCGGGCCGAGGGTGATGAATGAGCTGAACGTCCTTGGGGCCTTCCGGTCCCAAGATGGCCGTGTAGCGTTCGCCGCCGATTTCGTAGTTCATGATTGGATGTTTCGCAACAGGCAAGAAGTCCCAATCCCCCAACGTGGACAGCATCATGTCGGGGGCCAGCTGGGTGTGATGGGAAAAATTCTCGGGAACGGCGAACGAAACATCAAACGTATCGCCGACAGCGGGCGACCGCAGATGGACGAGCCGAACATCATTGAGCCCTCCCGGTCCCAAGACGGCGATATAGCGTTCACCGCGAATATCGTAGGTCTTTATCCGCTGTGCTGCATCCGGCAGGAGGCCCCAGCGGCGAAGCGTGTGCATCATATTGGGCGCGGCCTGGGTGCCGTGCGAGAAATCCTCGGGAACGCTCAAAGACGCATCAAAGGCGTCGCCGGCTGCCGCGACCGTCTGCTCAAGCATGGTCTGGGCCGCAGCGCCTTGGTTCATCATCCGTCCAGGGTGGTCTTCAGAGGCGGAATTCGGCTGCCGCGAGCTCGGCTGCCAAGTCGCGGCATCGAAAAGCTCTTCCTGAGAGACACTTTGCACCGGCGAGGGGATTATTGGACTGAGCGTTGGCCAAGGCACCGGTGCATCGAAGGCCGGCGCCGGCAAGAGGTTCTCGCGATCCGCGGCATCGAAAAGCTCTTCCTGAGCGACACTTTGAACCGGCGAGGGGATGGTTAGACTCATCGTTGGCCAAGGCACCGGTGCATTGAAGGGTGGGGCCAACAAGAGGTTCTCGCGATCCGCGGCATCGAAAAGCTCTTCCTGAGAGACACTTTGCACCGGCGAGGGGATTGTTAGATTCATCATTGGCCAAGGCGCCGGTGCATCGAAGGTTGGGGTGGGCAAGAGGTTCTCGCGATCCGCGGCATCGAAGAGCTCTTCCTGAGCGATACCTTGCACCGGGGAGGGGATGGTTGGACTCATCGTTGGCCAAGGCACCGGTGCATCGAAGGTCGACGCTGGCAAGAGGTTCTCGCGATCCGCTGCATCGAAAAGCCCTTCCTGAGCGACACTTTGCACCGGCGAGGGGGCGATTGAACTCGTCGTTGGCCAAGGCACCGGTGCATGTGTTGTCGCCGGCAAGAGGACCTCGCGATCCGCCGCATCGAAAAGCTCGTCCTGGGCGACACTTTGTATAGGAGAATGGGCCGCTAAACCCATTGCATGCCTGACCTGCGGAACATCGAACCCGGGCGGCAATGAGCCGCCCCCATCCGCGCCGCTCCCCATCGGCTGCCCATCGGCCGGGGGCATGGGCGAGGGCGCGGACGGCTGAATGACCTGACGCGAGCTGCCTCCTTCCCCGCCTAAATTGTTCTGCAGGGTAGTCGCGCGATAATCGCGGAGGCCGTTCAAGGCGGCGATGAGCGTCTTGTCCTTTGGAAACAACCTGTCCGCGTGGCCAAGCAGTCTATCATCACTGAGCTCGGCCATGGACAAGGGGCGGAGCGCTACCGCCAATTTCCGCAGATGGCTCGCATAGCTCTCGGCCGTTCTCTTGCCAATCCGTCGACCAAAACCTGCGTTGGCGGCCTTCCTGATGACCCTCTCATCTTCCCTGGAAGGACGATAATGTGTTGAGATGGGGCCAGCGTCGGCGTCAGGCTCGCGGTACTGACTGACCATTGACAATGCTGGGGCAATGACCTTATCGCCTGGCAGCAGCTTCTTAGCGTAACCGGCTAACGTGTCGTCATCCAGCCCAGAGATTGATTTGCCAGACTTCTTCAGTGCGTCGGCGAATTTGCGAAGCCGACGATCATAAATTTCGACGGTGGTTTTACTCGGCGGTGGCCCTCGATCGAGAGCAGCGGCCGATGCCGCCTGGATGAGGCGATCGTCTTCGTCAGTGACATCATACAATGCCGCGTGAGGATATACGGGACCCGCCTCTCGCGCGCCTGCCAGGTGCTGCTCAAACGCAACATGCGGCTGTTGCGGCTGTTCCACGCTGGCATCTGACGCAGTGGACTCTCTATCGGCTGGGTTGATCGTGTTGAATCGGTCCATGGTCAGTCCGCTGGCATCGCTTTTTCGCCATTTCGCTACTCACGTTAGCTTTCCAAAATCTGACGTGGCCGGCGGAAAGGTAGAATGACATGTGAATGATGGCCGGCGTGCGCTGTAGCATCGCTCGAGCAGGCAAAAGAAAGCGCCGGAAGAAAAAACAGCGTCTTCAACTGAAGTGTTGAGCTGAAATGGTGGTGTGATGCGCCACAGCGCTTCAGATCTCGGTCCCTTCACGGCGGTATGATCGTGAGGACCGGGTCATCCGGGGGCTTTCGATTACTCGGAGGTCGGGCTGAGGCGGCGACGGGGCGCTCGCTCCTTGAACCAACGAGATATCGGTATGGGCGGCACCAGAATTGAGGGCACTCTTGCGCGTTCCTGACCAGCATTCCCAGGAACGCGCGCTTTCAATAAAGCTCGCAAGCTCTGGTTGGTGGTCGCCTGCTGCGAGAATAGAAGCGAAACGAAGCCATTCGTATACCACCTTGTGGTCATGTTCACTTTCAACACACACGCTCCGACATGCTGGGTGGCAGATTAGGGCGGGATTGCCGAGGGCCATTGATCCATGAAGCCAGCAGCCGAGCGCGTTTTGACTGCTGATGGCTCGGTCGTTGCCATTGAGAGGCAACGCTAGCCTGTGAAGCCGCGTGCATTCAGACACCCAGGACAAACCATGTTATTGTTTGGCTTAATCCGATGTGCCTCCTACATAGCGTCCAGCGCGCGGCAACTGTGGCGCTCGCGCAAGAGGGCATTGCATCGATCGGATAAGACGGACGATGATGCAGACCAGCTGCCGAGCGCGTTACTGAACTGGAGCCACAAATGGGTGCTCCATAGCCATAACGGCGCGGAGCCAAACGACCGACGTGGTCGCCAAGCCTAAGTTGCCCTCTTGGAGACGCCCCATAGATCGTAGGCTCGGTCTTCGCCGTCGATCTCGCTTAGGCACGTCCGGTCACGGTTTCACCGTCGAAGCGCTCAGGGTCGTGATGGCGGCCTTGTTGAGCACGCGCACGCCACGTGGAATTTCTGGACGAGATCCATTGGTGCGGGTGAACAAGATCCGCCATCCGTTCGAGAGCTGTGCAGCACGTTGCGCTTGATCGTCACCGCTCCCGAAACAGAGCGCGGGTTTGTGTGTCACGATCGAGCCGCCTCTCCTTGCTAGCCACATGGCAGCAGCTATTGTGATTTCCGACATTCGCCAAAAACCGCTATCGGAGCGGCTGCACATTCGGTTCTGTCGTTCCCGCCGCGTTCGGGGCTGCCGTACCTGCTCCATCTTCTCTGTTGCTCTTGTTACGCGGGGCGAAGGTACCGTAGTTGGCCAGGGGAATGGCGGCGCGATCGCCATTACTTGTGATGACAGACCGATTATCCAGCAAGTCGAGCGGATCGTTTACCATAACTGCCAGATTGTTTTTGGTCGAGCAACCAAGCGTGGGTTCGAACGAATTGTCGTTCACGGCTGGTCCGACGATCAAAAGCGACGGACAGATCGGAGGATGGGCATCAAAGGTGATCGCCTCGATCCTCACGCCGGAACGGGGCGGTAAATCGACGGGAGAAGCGGACAGGCGGATGTTATAAGGTGCAACGCCCATGGCGCGGGCCTCGTGCGCCACTTGGGCAAGGAGCCTGGGTGAGCCGGTGACATCCACATGGAGCGCATCCCGCCGGCCGCCACTGGCGTTCGCGATAAAGCTCCGCAGTTGACGCTTTTCGGAGCCACGCAGGCTCCGCAGGAACAAGATACGTTTCTTCTGCTCTACCTGTATTGCTTGTTCAGCCGGCCCGAGATGGATCGAGGCACTATTTGCACAGCCACCCAATGTTGCTCCTATAGCGATCAAGTGACACAAATGTCGCAAGGTCATATGAGGGTCCTCATTCGATGATAAAGCCGGCACTGCCGGTCAATCCTGGTGTGCTGGTGCGAGGAGCATCGCGGTCTCGCGGCGGCCGGGCCACCGTGTTCGTCAAAATGCGCCCCGCGTCTGAGGGCGGTGAGATGCGATCGCTCGGTGCACTCATCTTGTTCGGGTTCGATGCCGGCCGCACGATGTACGGCGTGACAATAATGACCAGCTCGGTTTCACGTTTTTGAAACGATGAAGAGCGAAACAGCGCACCGAGGATCGGCACATCGCCGAGCCAGGGAAACTCGCCGATATCAGTGTTGAAGTTGCGCCTGATGAGGCCGCCGATTGCAAAGCTCTGACCGCTGGCAAGCTCCACAACGGTGCTCGCGCGCCGCGTTGAGAGTGCAGGGACCGCCATGCCATTGATTTTGACTTCGCCTTCGCTCGACAGTTCACTGACTTCGGGCTTCACACGTATATTGATCTGATTGTTGTTCAGCACAGTTGGGACGAATTCCAGGCTGACGCCGAACTGCCGGAATTGCACGGAAACCTGTCGATTGTCCTGCATGACCGGAATCGGAAATTCCCCGCCGGCGAGAAAGCTTGCGGCTTCGCCGGACATCGCCGTCAGATTCGGCTCAGCCAAGATAGAGGCGAGGTGCTCGCTCGCGAGAGCGTCGAGAACAGCGCTGAGATTGGTATTGCCGGCGCTAAACCCGATTCCGATCGTGCCGCCGCCGCCGGCCGCGCCGGACCCGCCCCCTTTTCCGGTAATAAGGAAAGCGCCGTTTGGGCCGGAGGCGGTGAAGTTGATGTTGAGATCCTTGACCGCGCTGCGGGAGACTTCTGCCACCCGTACGCTGAGATTCACCTGCAACGAGCCAGCCACCTGGATCTTGTTGGCAACCAGCGCGCCCGCCCCAAGAAACTGCTCAGTGACCTTCCTGGCGTTCTCGACGACATCGGCAGTGGGCGCGGTCCCGCTAAGAATTGCGCCCCGGGGAGTATAGCTGACCTGTATCGGATAGTCGCCGACCTCAGCCCTCAGCGCGGCCCGCAGATCCTGGATCGGTTGGGTAACGACAATACGCAGCTCAGCCAGAGCCTCTCCCTTGTCGTTCAGGGCGAACAGGCTGGTCCGTCCCGCCTTTTTGCCAAAGACGAAGATCGTGGTGTTTGAGGGCGCCTGATAGTCCGCAATCGCCGGGTCGGCGACAAAAATGCTCGCAGCCGGTCCGGTCAGATGAACTGTCTTGCCCTGTGAGGAAGTAAGGCTGAGCGTGCCGGTGGTGCTGCCAGACGCCGCGCGTGGCTGTTCTGCTTTGCCATCTCGCTTTGTCTGAGCTGTGGCAGCAAACGGAAATAACAGAGCGACTGCGCACAGGGCGTACCAGAGGCGGCGAAAAGCGGCATAGTGCGAGCGGCCTGCCACCATGGACGGCTCATCAGCGCCGGGGGCATTGTTAACGATGTTCAAGGGAGTGTCGCTTTCAAGTTCGATCGGCTAGGCAGCCGAGGCTGCGCCAATGAGTTCAAGGGTGTAACCGACACCGCGCGCGGTCTTGATCCTGAGCGTTGCGCCCGCCTGGCTCAAATGCGTGCGCAATCGATAGATCCCGACTTCCAGCGCATTGGTCGAGACCTCGTCGTCAAATGCATACAAGCTATCTTCGAGCGATGCGCGCGGCACGGTACGCCCCGCGCGGTTGAGCAGATGTTCAAGAATGCACACTTCCCGGCGCGCAATTCTGAGGATTCGGCCACCGACCGAGACTTGCCGCGCGATTGGATCGAAATGCAGATTCCCGAATGTCACCACCGGCGCCGTCATTTGCGTTGACCGTCGCAAAATCGCTCGCATCCGAGCAATGAGTTCGTCGGTAGAGACGGGCTTAGGCAGAAAATCATCCGCGCCCGCATTGAAAATCGCAATCCGCCGGCCGAGATCATTGAGACTACTCATCATCATGGTGGGCATTGACCGTCCCTCGCGCCGCAACTGCTTCAGCCAGTCCAATCCGTCTCCATCGGGCAAAGCCGATTCGAGCAGGACCATGTGGTAGTTCGCGCAATCGAGCGCGGCCGCCGCCTCATCCAGCGTGCGTGTTACGTCGACGGCGAAGCCGCAACCTAACAGCACTTCCTTCACGTGGCGGGCAAAGTCCGCATGATGATCAACCAGGAGAATTCGCATTTCATTGCCTCTCGTCCATCCACGCAGACCTGAGCGCGTCACGATTGAGCATGGGCTCGATGTAACTGAGAGGAGGCTGGACCGGTGTGAGTTTGGACAGCCCGAAACGAGAGGGCGGAGCATGTTGGCTGGCGATCAATACCTGCGGGTCGATTGTCGTCGGATGGACCACGGACCGCTGCGGCCTGCTTACGGCGTCGGCGCTGCTCAACATGCCCCTCATGCCAGATCTGTTTTTGTTTAAGAGGCTGACAGCCGCGGCAGCCCGCTGACGCGTCCGTGGGCCGATCACGCCCGTCCTTGCACGCACTGACCCGGCCCCCGCAGAAAGAATAGCGCCGAGCCGCGCAACCGAAACCAAAGCGCGGGAGACGATCGGATTTGTGGCTGAACAGATGAGCGAAACTGACATGGAAACTCCCCAATTCGTCTTGGTCTGCGGCCAGTCTTGCTGGGCTGTCGAGCCTGTCGTGTCGTGAAGTCACGACAGTGCAAGTCTTTCCGGTATTCAAGGACACATCACGCGAGGCATCTGGCCACTGGCTTCACAGGCCGAGATGCACGCCGAAACGATCTGCCCCTCGCGGCCGGAAGAGCACCCTCTCGCGCGCAATTGTTCGCACGCAAGGTGTCAACCGTGCTGAAGTTGTGACGCGCCCGAGGTCCCCGCATACGTCGCAGCCCAGCGAAAGCTGCGAGCGATTGCAGAACCGAGCTCCACAGTTTTGCCATTGCGCATAGATCCCGGTGCCTACACCAGAACAACTTCGCCTCACGGAGTGCACAGCCCCAAAATGATCGGATCTCGATTTCGGAGTTGGAGTGTGCCCCGCAAGGCCGAGATAGCGGCCGCCAGCGTTCTTCTCGCACGGCGCATCTTGATTCGCTTGGGATAGGATCGGCGCTGCGTCCTTCGATCTCCACATAGGCGGTGTGGGACGCTGGCCCTGGAGAGGAGCTATCCAGCAGCATGATTGGGCGGCGCAGCGGAGCATTGTTCTTTTGAGACGTTCGCAATTCTTGCTACCTGTCAGGAAGAGTTCACGCGAGCGGGGGGCGGTGTCGCGACTGTCAGAAATCCTACAATCTGACGCTAGGTGAGGTTCAAGTGCTTTTGACCGCTGGTCCGTAGCGGTGCTCTCGAACTCGACGAGTCTTTAGCAATGACGACACGTCCTAACCAAACTATCGAGCTGCGCGTCGCGCGCGTCCCTCTCCTCAAGGTCATGAGCATTTCGTCGGTCCAAAAGCGTAGCTTGAGCCAAAGGCGATGACAGTGTGTGAGGGCCGTCGTCTTTGCTGGCCCTTTAGGTGTGACGTCGTGGTCGTGCGGTCGACTTCGTGCGTGCGAACTCAGCAGGGAGACAGTGGCGCCCCGTGATGCTTCTATGTGAGGCGCAGGAGCTAACCTATGGGATGCAGGCGCCGGAGCTCGCAAGCTGATTTGACTGACAAGGGACTGGAAGAATTGCGAAACGACATTCTTGAATGCTGCCTCCATACATCACGAGCGACTATGGAGCTTTTAGGCAAGATCGGCAAAATCGATTCTTTTGATGGAACGCATCCAGGTAGCAGATAGACCATTGTGCGAGGGCACGGCTTGCCGCGCGAGCGAGACTCTATTGACTTGATCTTTGATGCGCTCGCGTTCGAGCTCTTGCGATTGATCGCACCATCGATGGCAGGTCGAGCTGCGGAAACGATCGATGCGCGGCCTTAGTGGCTCACGTCATCTGAACTTTCTTCCGAACGTGTCGGCGGCGGCTGGATCGAGCGAGGAGGCCGCAGCACTCGAATGAGGCCGGGGAAGAACAAACAATGGCGCGAGTGTGTCCTCCGCCACACTGTCGGGTACCTCTTGGGATGTGGGCGCCCCTTCGTCCCTCGCCCGGTCAAGGGATAGGTCTCAGCGCCTGTGGCCAAGCCATTATCGTTGTCCGTGAAGCGGGCTCGCCTGGGATGACCCTTCCTTCGGGTGGTCATCTAGTCAGCATTAAGGGACCTACGAGCATGGCGCAGTCGCCAGTTGGCTAATCGTTACTCTCCAGTCCTCCGCTTGAAGGGGTTGTCTTCACTGGCGACTCGATAGCTTTCCAAATTGCCGCCCAGGAACAAGCGCTCTGTCTCACTAGTTGGCGTTCTGCCAAGCGAACACATCAAATCCACATCCGCATCGATGTTGTCGCTATCCTCCACATTCATTGCAAGGCCAATACTGCTCAGTACGTCGTCGGGCGTCCAGACCGCAGACTTCGGGACGACGTAGGTATGCAGCTTGTCGGCATTGTTTGCGATCGCTCTCGCCCAGTGGTCTCGGGAGACGCTGAGTTTCGAAGGGTCTTCGACCAACGACACGAATGGAGAAGCGGTCTTACCGCGCATATGCCATCCAGCCTGGCGTGCCAGGTCCAGGGGATATCGCTCCAGAGGATCTCCAATGGAAGAATGATCGCGCGCCGTGTTACGGACGTGTGATATTGCAGATGTGGTGGCTTCCGTGCGCGGTTTGCAATCGCTGTCCTGGTTCTGGAAACGATGCAGCTTGAGATATGTCGATGCCGCTATATTTTCGAAAATGCGATCCCGGTCGACACCGTTGTCCCCCGCTGGCGCCCATCGCGCTGACTGGTTTTCGGCGAGGGCGATCTCGTTCTTGAGCTCTTGGAGCGTGGCGCCCATTAGCGTTGCCGCAAGCTGGGCGCGCGCGCCGACAAATGATGGGGCTGGATAGCGACTGGTTTCCGAGGCCGCGCCGCCTGGCGCAGACGAGGAGCGGGCGGTAGCGGAATTTGCCGCTAAGGGGGGTGAAGCCGAGGTTGAATAGACCGAGTCTACGTCGTCTAGATTCAAGTCATTCAAGTGCTGCTCGAAGCTTGCTTGATCGTCTGAACTGTGCGCCGATGCGCTGATCTGGGTGTTAAGCTCGTCTTGTGGCCCGTGGACCCGTTGCGGCTCCTGTAGCGGGTTGTGAACCTCAAAGGGAGTGTCTGCGGCATTTCCTGTATCAACATTCATCTCTCTCTCCCTTCGAAGTGCAGGCGGTCGGCGTAGTTGTTGCAGGTGCAGCTTTCGAGAAGCTGACCGACCAGGAAGGAGGTCATTTAGCTTTGGAAAGGGTCGAATAGAGTCAGTCAACGAGGCGAACGGTCAGCTGCACGGAAGCCGCGGGAGGCGACGTACCACGATACCGTGCTGCCTTGTGCCCTCCGGCATTGGTGTTCGATCAGCCGAGATCGGCGCCGCTGAGTGAGCTTTTTCGGACCGCCGCGCCAGGTTCGCTCCACTACCTCATGCGGACGCTTCATCCAGGGAGACGGTCCTTGCACAGCAAGACGGACGGACTGGCGCTTGCGGCTGGCCGAATGTCTTTCGTAGATCGTCTCCTTATGCAGATGTGAGAACTGCATTCTCGCGCCCGTTAGGACTGCGATGGACAAGCGCAACCGGCTTCCGTTTTGTTGTTTCCAAGCGGAGGACGACGCTGGATCAAATCGTTGTAGTCGACGCGCGCGAAGCTAAGCCACTTCAGCAAACCTGACCTACGAGGTTGTGATGTCGGAATAGCCATCACAGCGACTTGCGCCTCGTTGCGACAGGCTGCTTTTGTACAGGCGCGAGCGCGCGTTGTGTCTGGAATCAGACAAAGGGCTTGCGAGCACGACGTCTTTAAAAGCGCAATTTGCGGTACTTATCGAGGGAGAAGAGCATATGAAGTTTACTGGCCGAGCACTAACGATCCTGTTGTCCTTGCTTTCGGCCGCGAGCGTGAGCGCGCCGGCGAGAGCCGACGAGCCCTCGCCGAAATACACCGAGGTGCTCAGTGCCCTCCAGGCGGGGAAGAATGTAAAGCTCATACTGGACATGAGCCGCTGTACCACAGCGGAGGGTGGCAAGCCTGCGTCGGCGACGCAAGCCGGCCTGCTCATCAATGCATTCAGGGTAACCGTCCAGAACGGCATCAGCTTCGCCAATGCTCATCAAACGGTCGACAGCTCCGGACATGCCGTGACCGAGTACATCCGCCATAGCCTTAGCCGCGAGGGCAAGCTGACGGTGCGAGCCTCGAAACTTGTCGTCGGGACCACCGAACTCGTGAACCAGGGCGAATTCATCTGCGAACTGCCGGATGGCGCAAAGTTCATCTGGTAACGAAGAGCACAGAGCAGGGGGCGCTTCAAAGACTTGATCCTTTAATCGCGCGGACACCTTCGCACGGATACGGATCCTTTCGATCGTCAGGAACGATCAGAGTGTTTCTGACGGTCGTTTCGTCGGGCGAGGATCAAGTTGCACGAACTTGCTGCTCAGGTAACTCATGAGGGCCGCCGATCTAGATTCGATATCAGGGATTGGAAGATCGGCGGTTCAGCCAGTCGTCGGATGGGGGGAGCAAGGCTCTCACTTGAACGCTTCAGATGAACTCGCCAAGGACGCCCTCACGCAGTCTGCGGTCATCGTAAGAACATTCCAAGTCGATCCAGCCGCGGGCTCGCGTTGATGACACTCGACCTAGGCGCCCAGGATGCGCTCGTATCCTTCATCCGCCTCTTTTGGGGTCCTTCACCTTGAAATCTCAGTGCTGCCGAATGCAGCCACAAGGTGATTGAACCATCCCGCTTAAGATCATCTGGGCTGGCCGCTATGGGTTTGCTCACCGCTCGTAAACTGCGTTCGCGCGCAGATCGAAGCTCTCTGAGCAAACGATCCGTGGTTTCGGCAGCTTGAGCAACTGCTCGAGGTGCCGACGAGCACCTCGTTCAGCCAAATTGCGCGCCAACGGAAGAGCTGAGCGCGGCCATCGGTTAGGCTGATCGCGTTGTATCGATCCATTCTGCGGTCGGCGGGCATGGCTACCTCGTTCTATCGCTACCATGTTAGCTTCGCAAAAGCTGACCTGGCCAGGCGGAAACCTAGAATGAATAGTGGGCAAGGGTCGTTCCAACCCGCGGATAAGTGCGGCGAACTTCAGAGACGATACAGGGTTGGGCTGAACTCTCATGTTTCCAAGCGGGTCGTGTCCCCGGTGATGGTGTAGCTCGGTAGAGCAAAGCCGTCCGCACGCGCGCCCTCCCATGGCGCCGTAGCGGGCGGGCGGCTTTGCGGTGGTCACCGGCAGTTCGCCGGTAGGGTCGGGTTGCTGACACCAACCTGATTCGAGGAACCACCGATGACCGATGAGATGATGAACCTCCGCACGCTCGTGGAGAAGACCCCCGATGCGGATCTGCTGCGCGAGATGATCGGCTTTGCTGCCCAGCGCCTGATGGAGCTGGAAGTGGAAGGCCAGACCGGGGCCGCCTACGGCGAGAAGAACCCCGAGCGTCTGGCGCAGCGCAACGGCTACCGCGACCGGACCTGGGAGACCCGCGCCGGCACGGTCGAGCTGCGCATTCCCAAGCTGCGCAAAGGCTCCTACTTCCCCGGCTTTCTGGAGCCGCGCCGGATGGCCGAGAAGGCGCTCACCGCCGTGGTGCAGGAAGCTTATGTGCAGGGCGTCTCGACCCGCTCCGTCGACGATCTGGTGCAGGCGATGGGCATGAGCGGCATCTCCAAGAGCCAGGTCTCGCGGCTGTGCGCGGAGATCGATGACAAGGTGAAGGCGTTCCTCGCTCGCCCGATCGAGGGCGATTGGCCCTATCTGTGGATCGACGCCACCTACGTGAAGGTGCGCCAGCAGGGGCGCATCGTGTCGGTCGCGGTGATCGTCGCGGTCGGCGTCAACAGCGATGGCCGGCGCGAAGTTCTCGGCATGGACATTGGTCCCTCGGAGGCCGAGACATTCTGGACGGCGTTCCTGCGCAAGCTCGCCCGCCGCGGCCTGCGCGGCGTCAAGCTGGTCGTCTCCGACGCCCACGAGGGCATCAAGGCGACCGTCGCCAAGGTGCTCAACGCCAGTTGGCAGCGTTGCCGCGTGCACTTCATGCGCAACGCGCTGGCCCATGCCGGCAAAAGTGGACGGCGTGTCGTCTCCGCCTTCATCGCCACTGCGTTTGCCCAGGACGATGCCGAGGCCGCACGAGCGCAATGGCGGAAGGTCGCCGATCAGCTCCGCCCCAAGCTACCCAAGCTCGCCGGCTTCCTCGACGAGGCCGAGACCGATGTGCTGGCCTACATGACGTTCCCGCCGCAGCACCGCACCAAGCTGCACTCGACCAACCCGATCGAGCGCCTCAACGGCGAGATCAAGCGCCGGACCGAGGTCGTCGGCATCTTCCCCAATGAGGACGCTATCGTCCGCCTCATCGGCGCGATCCTGCTCGAACAGAATGATGAATGGGCCGTCCAGCGCGCCCGTTACATGACGCTGGAAACCATCGCGCCGTCGAGCGATGATCCAACCGTCAGCCTCCCGGCTATCGCCAGCTGACCAGTCCGGCTTTTGCCGGCGAACGCGGTGTCCCACCGCCAGTTACACCACGCTCAGGGAGTACGTCATGCCAAGCTGATGATTGCTTGTGGGTGCAAGTCCCATCCGGCCAAAGCTGTAGCAGGCAAGCCGGGACCGAGTCTTGCGGGCGTCGCGGCAACGCGGGGTCTGAAGTGTAGACAGGAGCCATGCGGGGTGCGGGAATGAGCCTCGAAAGGTGGATGTTCGCGGAGGCCGAGTGTGTTCCCTAGTCACGAAGGCTGCATGAGCATCGTCGTTATGCGAGACGATGTCGCTCCGTCGGGGTCGATGGCCGCATCACGTATGGAAGGCAATCATCGGAACATGAGAGGCCCGACCGGGTCCATTGGATTGGTCTCCAGTGGGGGACAGCGGCAAGGCACTGCCAGAGCCGTTGTCCGAGCTGAGGTCGGGAGTCGGACTGGTCCATACTACCTGTGAAGTCGTCGAAGGTAACGAGACGGATGGAGGGAAGGGACCAGCCCGAGGGGAGCCTGCGCGAGGAGGCCAGGGTCCGGACGCAGAGCCGGGTTGCCTTGCCGCCGAACCTCAAGCGGGTGAACGCGGCAGCCAAGCAAGCTGCCCAAACCCGATTCACTGCCCTGCTGCACCATGTCGACGAAGACGCTCTTCTTCGGGCGTTTCGACGACAAAAGCGGCAGGCCAGCGCGGGGGTCGATGGGGTGACGGTGGCGAAGTACGAAGAGAGGCTGACGGATAACCTCCGCGACCTCTGCGGACGGGTCCACTCCGGTCGTTACCGGCCACAGCCGGTGCGGCGCGTCTACATCCCCAAAGCCGATGGCGGTAAGCGGCCTCTCGGCGTGCCGGCGCTAGAGGACAAGATTGTCCAAAGCGCGGTGGCCGAGGTGCTGAGCGCCGTCTACGAGGCCGACTTCCTCGGGTTCTCCTACGGCTTCCGGCCGGGGCGGAATCCTCACATGGCGCTTGATGCCCTGCATACGGCGATCATGAGCCAGCATGTGAACTGGGTGCTCGATGCCGACATACGCAGCTTCTTCGACTCGGTCGACCACGAGTGGCTATTGCGGATGCTGGCACACAGGATCGCCGATCCTCGCATCTTGCGGCTCATCGGGCTGTGGCTGCGAGCTGGCGTTCTTGAGAGCGGCGAGAAGCAAGAGACGGACAGGGGCACGCCGCAAGGGGCAGGCATCAGCCCGCTCCTTGCCAACGTCTTCCTGCACTACATCCTCGATCTCTGGGTCCAGAAATGGCGTCGTCGCCGCGCACGCGGTCGTATCGTGATCGTGCGCTACGCGGACGACTTCGTCATGGGCTTCGAGAACAAGGCAGATGCGCAGGAAATGCTCTTGGCCCTCAAGGCGCGGCTGGCCAGCTTCGGCCTGACGCTCCATGAGGACAAGACGCGGCTGATCGAGTTTGGCCGGTTCGCGGCCGTCTCGCGTCAGCGGCGGGGCGAGCGGCGGCCAGAGACCTTCGCCTTCCTCGGCTTCACCCACTACTGCGGGCGGACCCGAGATGGCCGGTTCATCGTGAAGCACAAGACGGAAGGGAAACGCCTGACGCGCAAGCTGACGGCGTTGCGCCAGGAGGCCTGGCGGCTCATGCACGCGCCACTGGCCACGCAGCACGAGTGGTTCGCCGCCGTGCTGCGCGGGCACTATGGCTATTATGGCAGGCCGCACAATTATCCAGCGCTCAACGGCTTCTACCGCGAAGTGCGTCGGACCTGGCTGCGTTGTCTGAGACGGCGTAGCCAGAAAAGTCGGCGCATGGGCTGGCCGGAGTTCGAGACCCTGACGGCACGCTTCCGCCTGCCAACTCCACGCATCACTCGCACATGGGCGCAGGCGCGGATATGACGCGGGTTACCCTCGGGAAGAGCCGGGTGCGGGAAAGCCGCCTGCCCGGATCTGTGAGGGCAAAGCCAAATGGCCGAGCTACTCGACCACGATCTCCAAGCGCGGTACGCGGCCAGTCCCCCGCGCTGGCCAGTTGGGCCGGAGTATTATTGGTAGCGTGAAACGCTACTGTTTGATTTCTCCGAGCGTCGTAAAAGGCAAGTCACCCTTTCCGAGGCCTGTACCACTCAGTCGTTTGTTCCTGACGTTTTGTATGGATTAGATGCGCTAGCGGTCCGATAGTCATCCAGGTTCCCGCCGAGAAATAGTACCTCACGCTCCTCAGTTGGGGTATCGCTCACCCAAGCCAGAGCGGGTTCGTCATTCTCAGTCCCGTCCTCGAGAATACTGACGATGTCTTCCGCCGTCCATGTTGTGACTCTCGGGACCGTGTAGGTGTGCAACTCATTCGCGTTTTCCGCGATTGCTTTGGCGCCATACTCGTTGTCATCGTCCGGCGAAAGGAGCAGTTGTGAGGCCTCCTCAGACAGTGACACAAAAGGCGAAGAACTGGTACCTCCCCTCATGTGCTCTGCCGCTGTGCGACCCAGATCAAGTCGTTGGCCTCCCCAGATATTCCAGGGGGCGGCCTCATAACGCAAAGCCGCCATGGAACGCAAATGGGCCATCGCGCTTTGACGGTCCAACGCATGTGGCTTGCAATGGCTGGCGTGGTTTTGAAAGCGCTCCAGCTCCACGTATGACGATCCCACCACGTCATCGTAAACGCGGCCACTGTCCACGCGGTCGACTGACAATCCACTCGCTCGTGACCATTTTGCTGATCTTTGCGCAGCGAGTTCGATTTCTCTTCTGAGTTCCGCAATGTTAGCGCACGTCAGCGTTGCGGCAAGTTGAGCGCGTGTTCTGACAAAGGATGCAGCCGTGCAGCGTTCATTCTCCGGGATACCTTGCGCTCTCTTGTTACCGTCCGTTACCGTCCGGCTCGATCCGGCCCCAGGTGAAGCCAATGCTGCGAGGATTGGCTGAGACTCTCTAAGCCGCTGCTCAAAATCTGCTTGCGCTATCTCTTCCTGTTGAGGCTCGAGGTAATTCATCCGAGCCTCGGATCGGTTGACGTCCTCAAATGGGTCCATGTCGGTCTCCCTTTGGTAGCCTTGTCACTATCATTCGTACGAAGTTGATCCGATAAGGATCAGAAACCGAGACGCCCGCAATGTCGATAAAACGCACCGGCTCCGGTTCTCGAACCGATCGGTGTGTTGAGGGCATACGGGTCGGACTGACCGCCGATCCAAGTCATTCTTCTGTTCCAGAGCTTGGGCCATCAAGTCGGCCTGCCGTCCGGATAAAGATGCTGCGATGCTAGAAGGCTTAGCTGTCGAACAGCTGACCAGACTCAGCGCTTGAAGAAAACGCGGGGTCCTTTCCGACTACCCCCGCGAGCCTGTTGTTCATGCAGAGCAGAGTTTGGGAGATACGGCCATCGTCGCTATCCGCTCCACGGCAGGGCCGTGTGAAGGTCCGGGGAGAAGCAGCGCGGCGGAAGCGCTGCTATCGGTGAGCTTGAGCGGCGTGGAGAAGTATGCCTGGGCCAGCTTGCATCGGCTCCGAGTGGATCTCCTTGAAATGCTCTTCAAGGTGCTAGCTGGATCCGAACAGCTGAGTCTGGCCGCAGCCGTCGGGCTCGTGTCCGGGCCGGGGTGGCGTGAAGCTTATTCCTCTGTCGGGACTGCTGAAACGAGACCTCGCGTCGGTGCGCCGGGGCGCTGGCCGTAAAACAAGAGCCGGGCGTGCGATTTCGATTCGGGCATCCGCAACACATGGGTAATGGCTTAACTGACAACATTAAAACGCTGTGCGGCCGCGAGACGTTGAACTGCCAACCAGAGCTTGACTGGGCCACAAACGATTCGGGTGCATAGAACCCGCGGCGGCAAGAACTGGCGCACGGGCGCCTCAGTTCGGAAAAGAAAAACGGCGCGTTGACGCTTGCAGCCGATGCGCCACACAATGCACCACAACGTTGGTCGCGCCTTACAAACATATCGCCGCACAAGCCTTTTAGTGTGACCTGCAGGCGCAGCAGAACAAAAAGATCCAGGGCAATCTCCGCGGTCGGTCGTATCGGCCCCTCCTTGCCATCTCCGAACCCCGGCGCGGTTCCGGTCAAAGTAGCGATAGATCTCAGGCACCGACGCATGAAAATGTGGCTAGCATCAGTCTTCTTGGGTCGATCCAAAGCGACCAGCCCGGATGGCCGAAGGAGGCGGCTCTTGGCGCTCCAAGGGTTGCATTTCTGTTGCTAGTGGCAGGACGGCGATGGCTTAGGTCAGAACGCCGGGGCTGCGGTCGTCCACCATGCTGGCGCGGAGCGTGTCGTCCGTGATCTTTCTCGCCGGAGGTGGCCGCAGACCTCGAGGCTAGCCAGACGGTTCGAACCGGCATTGATGAAGCTGATAGCCTGCGATTCATCACGAGAGGCGCGCCCGACCTCATCTGCCGGTAAGTGACGCGCTCCGATACCCAACTGAGTGATTTCGTGAACGTTGATGCTCCGGGTGTTTGATGCTCCAGGGCCTTTGTGTTCACAAGTAACTGAGTCCCGTGCACATAGCGGGGCGCGCTCACGAAGGCGGCCTCGGGGACGGCATTCTTCCAAAGTCGCGTCGGTCATCATACCGATGGAAAAAGCGAGAACATGCGGCGCCTGCAAGACAATCACGCGAAGATCCGCAGCATCCTCGAATGCAGCAGGCGCCACGGTGCTGCAGAACAAAGCTCAGCGTCCAAGCAATGCTTTAGGCATCTATAATCTAGAATGTTTCATCGCATTATTAGATGGTTGGCTTGGCCCGGCCTTATTGATCGGATGTCGCTTTGCAACGGGGCAGCATGCGGCTGATCAGCAATGTCTCGCCTAATCTGTTTGTGTTCTCGAGCGCATCAACATTCATGTCCCTCGCTTTGAGCCGGCGCTGCCAATTAAAGTCGCTGCAATCACGCAGCGCATGTTCGGGGAGCCTGATCAGAGACCATTTGGGCTAAGCGATGGACAGATAGACTTCGCAATAGAAGGGGATGCCAACAGACGATAGTAGATTGAAATACTCAACTATTGCGTTTGCGTGGTTTCGCCCTCTAAAAATCCTCTAATCGATCCTTGCTCGCCCGGTCGCGAGTCCAAACGTTCCGATCGCGAATGGGCATCAGAACACCTTCCTGAGAAGCAGCTGGCCTTGATGAATTCTGGAGCGCAGATGTGAGTGTACTCGTGTGGGATCAACTAGCCGCTGGAAACTGGCTGTCACGACAGCGTCAATCGGCGACCACCGTTGTCGAAGCTCTTTTGGGCTGCGCCTGCGCGCAGAACATCATAGCACGTACCCGAATCTTCTTCGGGGAGAGCCCTCTAACATCAGCCGACGGTTTGTTATCCATGCCTCAAATCGGTTGCCCGGCGCACATTGAGCGTGAGCTTGCGCGAAAGGGCAGGGTGGTCGCTGATTTGTCCTCAACGCCCACCAACTGGCTCAGAGGCCGCCGCATTAGGGGTTGTGATGTCTTCGGTTAACTCCATGCTTCATCTCGGCCTAAATCTTCATGGCGCTGGTGGCCATTCCGCCGCGTGGCGCTGGCCAGGTACAAATCCAAGCGCCTTTTTCGATGTCGAGCACTACGTCCGGGCTGCGAAGGTTGCGGAGCGTGGTCTGCTGGATGCTGTATTCCTCGCCGATACTCCCGCGATAAGTTTCGACATTACGCACCAGCCACCGCTGAATGGGCTCGAACCTACCCTCGTTCTTGCGGTGATTGCACGCGAAACGCAGCGGATTGGCCTGATCGCGACAGCGTCGACGACCTACAATGAACCATACAATCTCGCTCGGCGTTTCCAATCGCTCGAGGTCATCAGCGGTGGCCGCGTTGCCTGGAACGCAGTCACGACGTCGAGCCCGGCGACGGTAGCAAACTTTGGCGGTCGAGAAGTCGGGCGAGTGGATCGCTACAGACGGGCCGAGGACTTCGTTGAAACGGTCCGCGCTCTCTGGCTGAGCTGGAGCGGCGAGGTGGTCATCGCCGATCAGGCTGCGGGAGTTTACGCAGATCAGAGTCAATTCCGCCTCCTGGATCCCGATACCAATAGTTTCGGCATCCGAGGCCCACTGACGCATCCCGCTTCGCCCCAAGGTCACCCAGTCATCGTTCAGGCGGGCGGTTCGGATCCCGGACTATGGCTTGGTGCCCGCAGTGCAGATGTCGTGTTTGCGGCCGCCGGGGACTTGACGACGGCTCTGAGGGAGGCAGAGCGCCTGCGTGCGCTCTCTCGGCAATTCGGCCGCCCTGCGGCTCCGCTCATCCTGCCGGGCCTTGTCACCTGTATCGGGGGCACCGAGGACGAGGCGGCTCGTCGCAAAGAAAACCTTGATGGACTGCTCGATCTGGAGCGCGCCCTCGGCGCCCTTGCAAGAAGCATGGGTGTGGCGGTCGAGAAGCTCAGCCTCGAGAGGCCAATCCCGGAGGAGATTCTGCCTGATGCAGATCATGTTCCGTTTTCTGTCGGTCACCATCGCACGATTGAAGCTCTGGCGCGTCAAGGTCGGACGGTTCGCGAGATCATCAGCAGCGTTCAAGCTTTTGGCCACCGCTTGCTTGTGGGTGCACCCGAGCAGATCGCGGATTCGATTGAGGCATGGTTCCGCGCCGGCGCGGTCGATGGTTTCAACATCATTCCGGATGTTCTCACCGATGGCACTTCAGCGTTTGTCGACAATGTAGTTCCCATCCTGCAGAAGCGCGGGCTGTTTCGCAAAGAATATCTGGGACAGACACTGCGAGAGCATTTCGGCATTTCTACTCCGTTCGAGCCGGCACGAGCCACAGCTAGCTCACCGCTCTGACGCTTCCTCAACACCAAATCTCTGGAGCCTGGATATGCATTTAGCCAATGCGCGGTCAGCGAGGCGCTTCACTGGCAAGTCCAACCGTCAAGCAAGAACACTGGCGGCTACCCTTGTCATGCTCTTGGGCCTGTCCCAATTGGCGCCCAGCGTTCATGCGCAGGAAGGCTTGGCCGGCAGCGTCAAGCGAGGAGGCGTTATTCGTTACGGGCATTTTCAAGAGCCTGCCTGCCTGTTCGGAGGATGGGTGCAGCAATGGTATCTGCAACGCCAGTACAGCGATAATCTGGTTGCGCGCGACGAGGACGGCAAGATTTTGCCATGGCTGGCCGAGTCTTGGACCATCTCCGACGACAAAAAGGTGTACACATTCGAGATAAAGCCGAATGTAAAGTTCACTGACGGGAGCGCCCTCGATGCGCAGGCCATCGCTGACAATATCAACGGGTGGCTCAGCAATGACCCCGATCTTCGCAATCCGACTGCCGCTCCTTATCTCGGCGAGAGCTTCGAATCGGCGAGGGCAATTGCTCCTCTGAGATTGGAAGTAAAATTGAAGGTGCCGTTCCAGCCCTTGCTGAACGTGTTCGCCCAATCCTCACAAGGCATTCTCTCGCCATCGGCACTCAAACGTGGACTTGCGGTCAATTGCGAGAACCCCGTCGGTTCAGGTCCATTCATTGTCGACAAGTGGCACCATGGGCGAGAAGTCACCTTCCGCCGCAATCCCGAATACAATTCGGCGCCGGCCACCGCCAGACATCAGGGGCCGGCTTACGTTGACGGGATCAGTTGGAAGTTTCTGCCAGATCAGACTGTCCGATACGGCTCGCTGATCGCGGGGGAGACCGATGCCATATACGATATTCCGGCTGTCGCATGGAAGGACGCCAACTTCCGCTTTCCAGTATTACGGCACCTGACGGGGGACACCCCCCTGCGCCTCGCATTGTATACGGCCCGGCCCCCATTTGACGACGTGCTCGTCCGCAGGGCCTTTGCCTATTCTACTGACCGAAAGGCCGCGGTCGACACATCCTTCCTCGGCTCTTTACCGTTCGAGGGCAACGGTGCGCTAAGTCAGAGCTCGCCGGAATACCTGCCTGAACTCGGGCAGTCCTATGGGTACGATATTCGCAAGGCCAATCAGCTGCTTGATCAGGCGGGTTGGACTGAGCGCAATCCTACGGGCGTTCGTGTCAAGAACGGTCGTCCGCTCATCGTGCGCATTTCCTATTCGTACGCTTTTCTCAAGCCGGATGGCGAGCAAGCCTTGCAAGTTGTCCAGCAGCAGGGACGGGCGGCCGGTTTTGACGTACGTCTTCAACCCACCAATCCGGCTGACTTCTTCGCCGCGAAAAACCTCGGACCCGATGATTATGAGGTCGTTCTCCTCTATTGGGTTGCCCCCGGCGCTGAGATATTCCGGATCTCGTGGAAGCCCGATCAGAATGGCGAGCCCAATCGCTTCAATCCCTCGCGCTACCAGGATCTGATGCTTTGGGACATCATTCGAAAGGCGGAACAGAATTTCAATGGAGCTGAACGTACCGCCCTTTATCAGCAGGCGGAACGGAAGATCGTGGATGAGGCACCCGTTATTGGCCTTACTGTCCTGGACGTAACTTTGGCGACCAAGCCGACCCTGAAAGACGTCTGGCTGGACCGTGGGTCAGTTGGCGAACCTGTCTTCTATGATGCCCATTTTGACGACAAGAAATGATGCCATGAAGATAGCAACCCATCATGCCATTGTTTGGTTCACGCGCCGGATATTGGCCGGCGTGGTGGTGGTGTGGGCTGCCGCAACGTTTGCGTTCTTAATTCAGTGTGTGATGCCTGGCGATCGCGCCCAGATCATCATTAATGTGACAAGTGGCAACGTCGGGCCGGCGTCCGCGGCAGAACTCGCGGCGATCAATGCGAAATACGGCTTTGATCAACCACTCGTGGTTCAATACGGAAAAT
Source organism: Bradyrhizobium sp. CB1015 (assembly GCF_025200925.1). Taxonomy (GTDB): domain Bacteria; phylum Pseudomonadota; class Alphaproteobacteria; order Rhizobiales; family Xanthobacteraceae; genus Bradyrhizobium. Next base: position 1,388,118 of record NZ_CP104174.1, read on the forward strand.
ACATGCTGGGAATCCTGCATGGAGATCTTGGTGAATCCTACCAGCAGCATCGGCCTGTCGCAGGGATCATCGCGGATCAGATTGGGCCTACGATTATTCTGGCGGTCGCCGCGCTGCTGATTGCATGGATTATCGCCATCCTGACAACCTTGTTCATCGCCGGCAGAGACAACATATGGTCGAAGCTGCTCAATGACACGCAAGTCTTTTTGGCAACAGTGCCGCCTTACTGGCTGGCCACAATTTTGCTGGTTGTTTTTGCGGTAAAGCTGCGCATTCTTCCGGTCATCGGTGGAAATTCCCCGGTCGGGCTCATTCTCCCGACACTTGCGTTGGCTCTTGAACTGTCGGGCTTTTTTGGACAAGTCGTTCAGAACGAGTTCACGCGCGTGCTCGAGCAGCCCTTCGTCACGTCCGCGCGGGCCCGAGGTATGAGTGATTTTGGCGTCAGGCTTCGCCATGTCCTCCGCCACGCCGCATTGCCCGGGATTACTTTGTCAGGCTGGGCGCTCGGCAAACTTCTTTCGGGCGCGATTTTGATCGAGGTGGTTTTCGCCCGTCAAGGCCTAGGTGGAGTCCTCGTCGCTGCAACGTCCTCGAGAGACGTTCCGATTGTCTCGGGAGCTGTTTTGATCTCTGCGGGCGTATTCGCTCTTGCCAATTTGATCGTCGATCTGACTTACCGGCTGGTCGATCCGAGGTTCAAGTTGACATGAGCATGTTCGCCGAAGTCAGCATATCTCGTTCGCTCAAAGAAGTCCTGGCAATCACGCGCCATGTTCCCTTCCGGGTTACCGTCTCTCTTATAATAATTGGCCTCTTTGCCTTCGCGGCTATGGCCCCAAAGGTACTGCAGACGCACGATCCGCTCGCTATAGATTTGAGATCGTCATTGCAGTCTCCGTCGATCATTCATTGGTTGGGAACTGATCAATTGGGGCGAGATCTTTACTCTCGAATAGTCGAGGGGACGGGCCAATCCCTCGCCATCGGACTTGGCGCAACGGCGCTGAGCATGTTCATTGCGATCGTTATCGGCGTCGCCGCAGCGCTTTCTGGTGGCGTAGTCGATAGCATCCTCAGCCGGATTGTCGACGTGCTCTTTGCGATTCCCACGCTCTTGCTCGCCCTTGTGTTCGTGACCGTTTTTGGCCCGTCCCTATTGACTGAGGTCATAGCTGTCGGAATCGGCACAGCGCCAGGCTATGCGCGCATGATCAGGGGCCAGATGCTTGCCATCAAAGGGACAGGGTATGTGGAGGCCGCCAAGGTTCTGGGTCATCCATTTCCCCGTCCGGGGCTAGAGCGGGCAAGTTTCCTCGGGGCCAAGCTTGATTTTGCCTATATGCACGCCATGGCAGCGCAGGTCTGCAACTTCGATGACGCCAGTCTGCGCAATTTAATTGATGCAACCGGCAGCCTATTTCATGGTTGCAGTATGAAAAGAACACGCTTTGACAACGCGATGCTCAGCGGGCTTCTCCTTTATCAGTGCGACGCGAGTAATGCTGTATTCGATGGCGCGGAACTGCAAGGGTCAACTATCAATGAATGCTTCCTTCCTTCCGCTTCCTTCCGCTTTGCTAAGCTGAGCCAAGTCGCTATCACGAAGACGCATCTGGCGGATTGCTCGTTCTTCCACTCAAAGGGAGACTGCTTATCGATCGTGCGTCCCACCTCCATCGATGGTCTTGTCTTGGAAGGTGCTCATCTTCCGTATCTGAGACTCTCAAAGGTGAGCGGGCGGATTCGGGCGAGAGCCCTGAGCGCCCCATTCGCTGATCTTCACCTGTCAAATCTCGCGAGCGCTGAGCTGGAACAGGCAGACCTCACCGAGGCGCGGCTTCTGTCCGTAGGCCTGTCCGACGCGAACCTCGTCGGTGCTGTGCTCAACAGTGCATCTATTCATTCCTGTCAGCTGGACGGAGCGGACCTATCTCAGGCATCAGGTGAGAGCATTTCGATAACAGAGAGCACAATGCGAGCCGCCAAACTCACCGGTTTTCGCGGCCGCTGCGCCTTTGTGCGCGACTGCGATCTCGAACATGCGGACCTATCACAGGCTTACCTCTACAGGTCGATGATCACCGGTGATCCGCCGCAATCAATGGCATTGGGTCACGCAAATCTCGAAGGCTCCAATCTCGTTCAGGCATATCTCGCCGCGGGTATGACCGATAGCAACCTGGAGGCAACGCGGGCCGCATACGTTCGCATGAACCAATCGTCCCTGCGCGATGCGAACCTGAGTGGGATATCGCCATTCCAGGCCAGCTTCGTGAAGGTCGACTTTTTAGGCGCTAAGATAACCACCGTTTTTTGCCGACCGTTGTCGGGGACTGCAGGTCGCTCTGGAGGGGGATCAGCTGAACGAGTCATCGAACTATCTGGCTGAACTCTCATCGTTGATGCGACGTGGTCGAGAAGGGTCAACCTGACTCCTTTGAAAACCGCAAGAACAGAGGGAGCTACAGTGCCCATGAGCTTAGATCAGTTTGATGCGGTCATTCGACTGTAAGCGGGCGTTGAAGCTCTTTGGAGCTCGTCTGCGTGCGCGGCCCACACAGGATGCCCCCGCCGCGCATCTTCCGAGATCCAAGCGCTCCACTCTTTTTGCGTTCAAGGAAACTGGAGTAAGAACATGCATCTGGCAGGTCTTTCCGCAGGCAAGGCGTTCATCCGGGAGGTCGCAAGAACAGGTCAGACCATTGGCACAGTACACACTCTGGGCGCCCTGCATCTTGGGCATGCAGAACTGATCAGAAGAGCGGCCTTGGAGAATGACGTCGCGATTGTCACAGTGTACCCGAACAAGATCCAGCTTAGACCAGGTGGGAGCTACAATTTCAATTTGGACGATGATATTGGACTTGCCCTACGTTCGGGAGCGACTGCCGTGATTTCCTCGAGCGACACCGAAATGTTTCCGCCTGGCTATCGAACGTTCGTATCGCAAGGTGACTATCATTTGCGTTTAGATGGGCCTGAGGCGTGCTTGAAGGAAGCCCTGACCGGTGCGGTCCGCTGGATCTGCTATGCGCGGCCAACTCGCAGCTACTTCGGCCTGAAAGATATCGGTCAGGCGATCCTGGTGAAGCGCGCCGTTGCAGACCTCCTTCTCGATTGCGAGATAAGGTTTGTGCCGACCGTGAGATACAAGAATGGAGTGCCGATTTCGTCGCGCTTAAGGCGATTTAGCCGGTCTGAGCTTGATGAGCTGTCATGCCTCTTCACGGCACTCAACCATTTAAGGGAAGAGATCGTCCGAGGAGCGTCGAGCGTCAAGGACCTTGTAGCGTCGGCTGCATCTCACATAAAGTTCCGACGGTTTAAATTCGATTATCTTCGGATTGTCGGCGGTGACAGCTTCGAAGATCTAGAGCAGGTCAAGCTCCCTTTCATCATTATTGGCGCGGCAACGGCTCACGGCCTGAGGGTTTTCGATAGTATCTATGTTCCAGATCAGGATACCCTCCTAAATGGTGCTCCGGATCTCTGGATCGATCTGCCTAAGCACTCGTAGCTAGACCATTATTCACCGCATGGCCTTCACGGAACTAGTACACTGGCCTGGCATGGAAACAGCATGCAAAAAGAAATCTGAGCTGATCGGTTGGCGCGCTAACATTTCCCCGACATTCACTGGGTGCGAAGTCTAACCAGCAGGCATCCCAGACTACCACCCGCTCGGGGGCCCAGCGCACTACAGCTGACACGGTCGTTACCAAACATATTTGCTCTACTCGACATTTCTGCGAGGGTGACATGTTTGATGTCTATTCGTAATAACAAGCGGGACTTCCTCGTCATAAGCAACGCTTCTGAGATGCCCGCACTTTACTCTTCCAATAAATGGCACAAGAGCAGAACTAGAGTTCTCAAAGTCAGCGACGAGGTAAAGTCGGCCGTTCAGCGACAGGGGTATTACGTTCGTAGCTTTCGAGTTGGCAAAAGGGAAATGATCTAGGGCTTGAACCAATAACGCAATGTCGGCTGACGAGGGCCAAGCGGAAGACATCTGCTCGGGTTGAGGTTGCCGGTTTCAGCCCAAAGCGGACACGTCGGAAGGAAGGCGCATCTGTCGGCAACGCCTAAGCATAAACTCGGCTCCGAAGCGGTGCTGACTGGATGGTCAATACTTTGCGCCTAGAGACGAAGTGTTACTATGGAGATCGGCACTATGAGTCCCATGACTGCTATTTCCTGGAGGTGCAGCCCACAAACATCATCGCGGGTCCGTGACTTATTTCAGCGTCTGAGAGACTCTTTGTGCTTCCGCCAGATCAAGCACGGGAGCGCAGCTATGCCGATCTCGCGCCTGATTTCCGGCATCAATTTCGCTCGTGACCAACAACACCTTTTCGAGTCTGGCTTGAACTGCGCTCTTAGGAAGCTTGGCTTGGTCGAGTCGATCATGGCGATCCAAACTGCGACTGATCGCAAAAGAGTGATTGAGGTTCATAGTCCTGGAGTGACTGACGCTCTTGCTGTGGGCGAGATGGCGGTTCGCGAGATCAGTCTGTCCAAAGAAGGAAGCATGCTAGGCGGGCGGTGTCGGTATGTCTTTTCGGCGTTGATCGGCAAGATGAAGAGGATGTCCACTCATCCGTCTCGCTGTCTAGGCTCTGACCGGGCTTACGCTAGTCCCGCTCGTGCTCGTCAACTCAATCTCCGCGAGGCGATCGGCTTGCTCTTTGGTCAAATTGACCGCCCAATTAATCCCAACCAGAGCCGGCCCCTTCCGTTGTCGACCCCATCCAGCCCTTAGCCCCCTGAGGACCTAAAAATCGGCGCGGTGAGAACGTCTTGTCGCGCACCGTCATGTTAGATCCGCACTTTTATCATCTGATCATCACCTGATCGTTACCCGAGTTCGCTCAAGACAACGCGCCTCCGTAACTCGTGCGCGGCAGCTTTCAAATCGCAGACTCCGATCAGACCGAGCTGCCTCAAGCTCAGGAGAGCAAGCAGGTCACACAGCTCGACACAAAGCCCAGCTCCCAATATGGCTATGGCGCGTTGCTCCTCCGCATCGAGATCAACCCGTGAATTGCTTTCCAGATGCGTTCCGGTTTCTCAAAAGCCAAACCCATGCCTGATGTGCCGGAGCATAGCGATCGCCGCGTCGGTGTACCGACCGTGCGTGAGGTATTGATCCAGTTGCGCTGTGGAAATCAGCGCCGCAACTGCCACCGTGAAGCCCTTGAACATTGGGCCTCTCCTGAAAGAGACCGCTAACCGGGCGTGTCGGAAAATCAGACGTTCTCAGATTGGCTGCCGCCTATGGCGACCTAATATGGAAATGCTGACAGTGAGTGGTAACTACTCTCTTAACGGGTGCGGTGGACGGGTACCCCGAAGCCGCTAGACCCGGTACCGGATGACCTACTCACGATTTCGAACCGGCGGGCTGAAAAGAAGATAGGCTGCATGATCCTTGGCGCCACGAAGCGGACCAAGCGGAGACCGCGTTCCGTATACGCGATCGGGCCATACGCGGAGACGCTGCGTGAATGAAAGAGGCCGCCAATCGAGATGGCCTCTTGTCGCATGAGAAAATTGCGCTGCTCAGAACGACAAGAGCGCTATCGCTGCGAGCACCGTGTTGAGAGCGCCAACGGCGATGATGGCCGCCGTAACGATCCGGTCATGGCTCATCACTTCCTCCACTACTAAAGAGAGGATCTCTTAACGCAGCTATCTAGGCGGGAAAAGCTCTCGACTTGATCATGCGGCGGGAGATCTCAGCGAATCGGCGCATTTGAGCGCCGGTCTCACTCTGACGTGCTGTTCGCACATTTGCCTCGGGCGGGCTGCCCCAGGTTTTGCTGCTCGACCTGACGCGAAGGCGTTCGGCTTCGGCGACTAGTCGGGACGGTGCTCCGTCATGCGCGGTCGCTCCGATTTGCCCCGCCTCCCACGTTTCTCGACCGAAACGGTTCCTGCAGCGTTTCGGTGCAAGGCTTCAGCCTCCATTTTACAGTGTCCGAGCCTTCCAGGCCGGACACCGCATCAGGTTTGAAGCCTCTCCGGCGCTCACCTTGCAGACCTGCGGACCTTACCTGCACCTGCTCGCGTCCGCATTTCAGAGCCTCCTCGCACCGCCCTCTTTCTCAGGTTACCCCACAGGACACCCAATGCGGGAACTACTATGCAAGAGAGGATTGCCCCTTCCAGCTTCGCCGCTTTGGGGTGCCTCGGCCAAGATCACGATGGGCGGCAGACTGCCGAGCCGCCTCAATTGGTCTCCCTGGACTCGAAACGACAGTGAGAGGTCGCAAAATGGCTGGCGACCTTGGGAGTGTGTATTCGATCGGATGTTGTCTCCCGCACAGCCGTCGTCCAGCTCGTGGTGACAGCTCTCAGTGATTGAGTAGATCGGGTCGGAAAGTCAATACGATCCTTACTGCCCGACGTGGTAGGGCTAGGCCAGCCGCGCTTTGAGATAGTCTGGTCGGGCGGCCCGTCGCAGCCAAACGCTCACGGCAGCTCGAACGGTGAATCGTGACCCTAGATCTGTAACCTCTCGGGAGCAAAATCTGCGGAGATGATCATGAGCAGGCGATCAGAAGATCATAAAGCAGATGACATTATCCCGCTGAGCGAGCTGGATGTAAGCGAAGGCAGGCGCTTTCAAGACGATAGCATATGGGGTTTCTTTGACCGGTTGCGAAGAGAAGATCCCATTCACTACTGCAAAGACAGCCCCCACGGTCCATATTGGTCCGTGACGAAGTATCGGGACATCGTAGCGATAGACACAAACCACAAAGCATTCTCATCAAAGCAAGGTGTCACTATTGTCGACGTGCCTGATAAACACTGGACCCAGAGTTTCATCAAGATGGGGCCTCCCAAGCACGCCGAGCAGCGCAATACCGTGAGCCCGATCGTCGGACCGGAAAGCCTGACGAAGCTCGAAACCTTGATCCGCTCTCGGGTCAGGGCGATTCTCGATGGCTTGCCGCGCAATGAAGCCTTCAATTGGGTAGACATGGTCTCGATAGAGTTGACGACGCAAATGCTCGCCACGCTCTTCGACTTTCCATTTGAGGATCGGCGACTACTGACCTATTGGTCAGACGTAGCTGTTACAACTCCGAAAGCAGGCCATGCGATCGACAGCTGGGACAAGCGAAGCACAATCTTATCAGAATGTCTGGACTATTTTACAGGGCTTTGGAACGAGCGCATTAATGCCGAGCCGCGCCTCGACCTGATTTCCTTGATGGCGCATTCGCCCGCCACACGCCATATGAAGCCGAGTGAGTTTCTCGGGAATCTGATTCTGCTGATCGTGGGGGGAAATGATACGACGCGCAACTCGATTACCGGCGGCCTCCTGTTCATGAGCCAGTACCCCTCCGAACTGCGAAAACTAGCCGACAATCCCAAGCTGGTCTCGAGCGCCGTGTCCGAGATTATCCGATACCAGACACCGATCGCGCATATGCGCCGCACTGCCGCGGTCGACAGCATCGTAGGCGGGAAACAGATCCGGAAAGGCGACAAGGTCGTCATGTGGTACATCTCCGGCAACAGAGACGAAGAGATCATTGAGAACGCCAACAGTTTCGTGATCGACCGGAAGAATGTGCGGCAGCACCTCTCGTTCGGATTCGGAATCCATCGCTGTCTTGGTCGACATCTTGCCGAACTGCAGTTGAGAGTCCTCTGGGAAGAGATCTTGGATGCGAGACTGGAGATCGAGGTCGTCGGCGAACCCGAGCGAATTGCATCTAACTTCGTGCACGGCTATTCGGCTCTCCCCGTGCGGATTGAAGCGTAGGCCTGGTCGCGCCAGTCCCCGGCCGCCGGTGCGCGGTCAGGGTGGATTGATCTGAACTAATGTTCAATCTGCGCAGATGGCTCGATCGACGCGAAGCATTTTTAGTGGGCAACTACTGATCGACCGGGCAGACGTTTGAAGTCCCCGTGAGAAGCGACATGTCAGGCGCGCGTCTCGACTTGCAAACGCCTGAGATGCCGAAAGGGCCTCAACGGCAACTCCGATGCCGCCTGTTCGGGTTGCCTTGTATAGCCGGAACGTGGAGGCCGATGAATTGATGCTGAAGATTGTAGCGGGTTGCAGCGATTTTCCTTGGAGAAGCGATTTGGATATTCCCCGAGTTGATTACCTCAAGCTCCCTGGGGAAGACCGGCAGTAATTTGGCAATGCCTGTGGCCGATGTTTCTCCTGATATCCTTCGGTGGCATCTACCTCATTTTCAGATAAGCGCTTCGCCACATGCATATGAAGAATATCTGGATCATTGCCGCGAAATAGTGGGAGCTATTCTGGTAGTGGAGCCGATACTCACCTTTCTGCTCTTTAGAGACGTGCGGACACCCAATTCGCTGGTCGGGGTGACGCTCGGTGTGCTCGATATGCTTGCTGCCACATTTCTATGAGTGTGATTTAACCGGCCTGGGCGGCGGCCCGGCTTTTGCGAGATATAGTTTGAGGGAGTTGCGCAACCTCGATTCTGCTCAGTTCCGACGGGCAAAATGTCGTTGCTGATGGCCTCCGACGTCTCGGCACACCCGTCGATGGCTGGTGACTTGGTAAACTCTTCGGTCGAAGTCTGTTTAGTGGATAGCGGGACGCGTGCGTTGCGAGCGAAGGTCTGCCGATCGACATACGCTGGCCAGTTCTGCTTGGCCAAAAATCGCCGTTCAGGAGGCGAGCGCGTTCCTGGCTGCTCTCTAGCGTTTGACTTGGCCCAGCTCGCGTGCATAGAGCCAAGGCGTTCGGGTAGGGACTATTCCGTGGGTAGGGCAGGTCGGACGCCGGTCACGTCTCAGCTGATCACACCGGCACTGATGCGGCTAGTTCAGCAACACGACCAAGCTGCGATTGAAGTGGAACTCAAGGCGAGGTCTTATTTCTTGTGCATCCAGATGAATGGCTCTTGGTCAGCTAGTCGTCAGCTAGGCGGCCTATCCAGACAGGCTGCGCACTCTCGACTATTCGGAGATGAAGTATGAAAGGTATTGGCCGAGCTGATTCATCACAGGGTGAGGCGGCGGGAGCCGACAGCGCCGGGGAATTGAGCCGTTCGAGCCTGGAGCCTGGTCTCTTCCCTGGGGAACGCGGTCAATCCTTCGATGCCGTCCTGGAGCGGATGCGCTCCGGGCCTCAAGACAGAACTGCGGCTTCAGATATGGCGGCGCCAACGCGCAACGAGATCAAGGCCGCAAAGCGAAATTTGGACAGCCTGCTTGAGAAGTTTGAAACTTGCCGTCGAGCGGCCATGCAACGCTGCAACTCGGAAAAGGCGCAAGAGCTGATCGATCGAGTGGTCGAAGCAGGCTCAACAGTTCTGGAGTATTACGCGAATCTGCCTTCCAATTTGGCGCGTCGTATCCTGCCCGACGATCAGGCTCGCCGGCTCCGCGACAACACGCTGGATGCGGGCAACCAATGTAACGAAGTAGCCACCGAGATTCTGTACCCACTTGAGAACAGGAGAAAGAAAGCAAAAGCCCTGCTCGACGAGGTCAAAGACACCGCTCCGCCCGACCAGCTGAGCCGCGTCGTTGCGGGCGTCGCGAACCAGTATGCTGCCTGCATGGACTGGTGGGGAAAGAAGGCGTTGCGCTTCGAGCGGATGCAGTCAGTCTGTGCGGCTACTGCCCACTTGCCAAGCAGCACGCCCGAGATGCGCAAGACCGAAGAGGGCCAACTCAGGCTCAATACGGGCTGGGCGCTCAATACCAGGTGCATGTATCTGCAATCGCGCATCGCTCTCGCCCAGCTCTTGATTGAGTCGCGAGCGAGCACGTTAGCACCGGACGTGCGAGCCGCCCTCATGGACGAGAGGGGGCAGGTGCGTCTGCTCGGGACCTTTGTTGAAGATGTTTTTCCGGCATTTATTTCGACGGGCGAGGCCGTTCGCGGAGGAGCGGTGCTCGACGCCGAGCACCGCGCCGTTCTGGAAGGAGTGATGGAACGGCTTTCGGAATTTGCATCCCAACTGAGGGGCATGCTTGAGCCCCTGAGGGAGGCTGGAACGGAAGCTGACCTTCCTTTGCAGTTGCTTGGCGAGATCGTGGACGGAGCGTGGGTGACGGCGAACGACGTCATGCGGCTGCTGGCATTGCAGCCAAAGACGGAAGTGACGATTGAACCGCCGGCTTGGGCTGCGCTTCCTGAAAACACTGCCCTGGTGGGTGAAGGCACTCCAGCGCGCAGAAAGGGCAAAGCAAAGCGCGGAGCAGCCGCGGGCGAGGGGAGTTCGACGGCCAGCCCGCCCGCGCCGCAACTGGGAAGGTCCGATGCCGCCGCGGCCGCGACGGGCAAGGTCATCGTGCTCTCGGATCTCGGTACAAAGAAACTCGCCACGCCGGAGGAGGCAGCTGCGTCATCCTCTGCGACCGATCACCTCCAGATGTGGCAGGCTCCGCCCTCCAGGAAGGCACTGCCGGGATTACTTGAGCGATTGGACGAGCTGCTGCAGTTCGATCTGCGGGCTCAGCAAAGCGCCGTCTCGCAAGCGCGCCAGATGAAGCCCGACGACGCCGAACATGTCCTGAATCGCGTGATCAAGCGCTTGCAGACGCAGTCCTCCGAGATTGAGGCCTGTGTAGCCGCGCTGGAGGAGCCTCGCCGACGGGGCCTGCTCACCGCTGCGCAGGTGCCCGAAGTGCACGAAAAGATAGTCCGGCTTCAAAGGATGGGGTCCGAGGTTCAGGGGCAGGCAAAGTCATTGAGCGCGCGAAAGGCAGCAATCACGAGCGATTGCATGAAGACCTATGCGTTTCCATCGCAGAAATACCTTGTACAGTTACGGGCAGCGGGGGAACTGGCGTCAGTGGATCCACCTCGCGCCTTGAAGGGAGAGCCAGGGACGCTGTTTGAAATCAAGCTACAGCCCATGGCGCTGAGCAATGGCGCGACGCCAAGGCCGATGTGGGTACACATCCACACCAAGCGGCCGGTACATGCCTGGCAATTGGCAACGCTGGGCGATCGCGAATTCGCCGCTTGCCACGTCAAGTCTGACGAACAGCGCGGCTACAGTCAGCACTGGCAGAACGCTCGAGCCGCCGAGGGGCACGAGAACGTCGTGATCCACCGAGGCAAGCTCACTCCCGCATTCTGTAGGTCCTTGTTGAGCACCGCCGCTGGCCAGCCATGGCAGCCCCTTCCCGACCCGGAGCACGCTTCAGCTCAGATGGCTCGACTGGGGATCTAGTGAGCTGGTTTTCTTGCGCCGGTGAGCCGTTCGGCGTCAGAGTTCATGCCTTTCGGACCGGCTCGGCGGATTGCCTGAGCTGCGCCGAGCCTCGTCGAACTCCAGCTTACACAAGGATGGAGCCGGGGAGAGAACACTTCTTACGGGAGGGGTATCGGCTGGCGATCCGGAGGATTGTCGGTCGTCGTACAAGCAAGCTGCCATTCCCTGCCCTGGCGAACATCGGCGCTCGGGCGAGAAGCTGGGCCGCTGACTATTGCAGGCGGGAGATATACCAGATGCTGGCGGCGATACGCCCGGTGTCACAGTGCTTTCACCTGCCTGCCCGCGGCGAACTGGCGCGCAAACTCTTCGGGCGAGCTTCAACGGATCGCGGATGGTCCGGATGTACGGGAGCTGAGCGTCCCGGCCGCTTTGACGAATCAAACCGGGCGGTGCACAACAACGCCGCCTGTTTGCTACTCTAGCATCAGGCTACGACGGCCCCAGCATCACGCCTCCTTGGCCTCCAAAAGATGCTGGGGCTTGTCGTTCTTCGTTGAGCGTCTCAATCCGAGTAAGTCGGAGCTTCTTCGTTTCAACTGCAATGGCGCCGGGCGCCGCGGAGACGATTTCAATACACCGTCGTATGGTCAGTCATTTCCCTGCTTTTTTCAGTCGCCGCCACGAGCGAGCAACGGTGGCATCGCCGGAAGAGCGTACGCATACCACGAGGACCGCCTGATTGACGCATGCGCGCGGGTACAGTTAGTTCTATGATCGGCGGGGTGAAGGTCAGGCGGCTTGCTGATCGGTGGGATTGGCTTGGCGCAGGAGCTTCCATTCCCAGGGCAGCAGTTCGTGCAGCCGCGACGTAGGAAGATCGGCGATCCGGGCGAGGACGTCGGCGAGCCAGGCCTTGGGATCGACGTCGTTGAGGCGACAGGTCGTGATCATCGTCAGCATGATGGCGGCCCGATCGGCACCGCGCTGGCTGCCAGCGAAGGTCCAGTTGCGCCGCCCCAAGGCGATGCCTCTCAACGCGCGTTCAGCGCAATTGTTGGTCAAGCAGACCCTGCCGTCGTCGAGGAAGCGGGCGAAGTCGTCCCAGCGCCTGAGCATGTAGTTCATGGGCTTCAGGACCTCGGAGGAGCTCGACAGGGTCTCCCGCTCGCGGAGCAGCCAGTCGTGCATGTCGTCGAGAAGCGGCTTGCTCTGTTCCTGGCGCACGGCGCGCCGGCCGTCGGCACTGCGGCCGTTGATGGCGCGCTCGATCTCGAACAGGGCGTCAAGACGCCTGACCGCTTCCAGCGCGATCGGGGAGACCGGTTTGCCTTTCTGTCCGTCCCGGGCGGCTTTCTCGATGTCAGCCAGTTCGAAGAAGCCCCGCCGCGCATGGGCCAGGCAAAATGCCGGCGTGATCGGCATCGCTTTCCTTTTTGGGTCGAACAACGGCTCGAAGCCGCTATAGCAATCCGCCTGCAGGATACCGCCGAAGACGGCCAGATGCTTCTGGGGATGTTCGCCCCTTCGGTCGCCCGAGGCGTAATAGACCGCCGCCGGCGGCGCAGGTCCGGCGAAGGGCCGATCATCCCGCACATACGTCCAGATCCGGCCGGTCGTGCACTTGCCCTTCGCCAGGATGCGGATGGTGGTGTCGTCGCCATGAAGGCGCTCGGCCGCAAGCACATGACGCTCGATCAGCTGGAACAGCGGCGTGACGGCGAAGGTCCCGTGACCGACCTGGTCGGCCAGCGTCGATAACGGCAGATCGATCCTCTCGGCCTTAAAGCGCACGCTCTGGCGGTTGAGCGGGATATGCATGCCGAACTGTGCGTCCAGCGAAGGCTGGCATGTTCAGCAGGAGTTAGTCCTGCCGGGGAAAAAGTTAGACCCCCGTAGTGTGGATAGCAAAGGAGATAGAAATAGAACCTTTGAAGCCTATCGACAAAGACTCCCTTGGGGAGATCGCGAGTCACCGGGCCGTATCTGAAAGAAAACGCGTTGTGGCCTCGAAAATGCTGAACACCGAAAGCCGAGCCCGCAGTTTTGGGGCGAAGGCAGCATGACCCGGCGAATGCTAACTGACACGACGGGTCATTTCGGCGGGGTGAAAGCGACAGCACGGTGACAAGGACATGCTAAGCAACTGGAGAAGCCTTCCTCACCCCGGGGAGAAATCGCCGGAAGAAGGTAGGTCGTATAACCGGTGACCCCGGGAAGTCGACCGAAGGTGTGAAGGTGGCGGCCGGGTCCGTAGTAGCGATGAAGCGGGGTAACGCCCGTGGAGCGAAGGGGCCCTGCCATTTGTGATGTCTCCAACGTAAGGAAGGCAAGGACGAGATGACAAAGGCGTCCATCGATTTGCAGGACCTGAGGCGGAGACTATACGTCAAGGCGAAGGCTGAACCGTCCTGGCGTTTCTGGGGTCTATACGTCCACGTGTGCAAGATGGAGACTCTGCGCGCAGCGTATGAGATGGCGAAAGAAAACGACGGCGCTCCGGGAATAGACGGAGTGACGTTCGAAGCCATCGAAGCGCGAGGCGTGGAGACGCTACTCGAGCAATTACGAGACGAACTGATCGGGCGCACCTATAAGCCACTTCCATCAAGGAAGCGGGAAATACCGAAGGACGGGGGCTCTAAGGTCCGCGTTCTCTCGATCCCGGCTATCCGCGACAGAGTGGTTCAGGGCGCGCTCAAGCTCATACTCGAACCTGTATTCGAGGCGGATTTCCAACCGGGATCGTTTGGATATCGGCCCAAGCGTACAGCTCATGAAGCGATCAAGCGAGTTGCTCAGGCAGTAGCCGAGCGGAAGACGCGGATTCTTGACTTTGATTTGCGCGCTTATTTCGACAGCATCCGACATGATCGGATGCTAGAGAAGGTGGCTCTGCGAATTGACGACAAGGAAATCATGCACCTTCTGCGGCTTATGCTGAAAGCTTCCGGCAAGAAGGGCGTTCCGCAAGGCGGTGTAATCTCCCCCTTGCTCAGTAATCTCTACCTCAACGAGGTAGACAAGATGCTGGAGCGAGCGCGTGAGGTGACACGCCGCGGCAAGTACACCAATATCGAATATGCACGATTTGCTGACGATATGGTGGTCTTGATCGATGCCCATAAGCGACATGACTGGCTGCTCGGTGCCGTGGAAAAGCGATTGCGTGAAGAGTTCGCCAAACTGCAGGTTGAAGTTAATGATGAGAAGAGTCGCACGGTCAATCTGGAACGAGGCGAGAGCTTCGGATTTCTGGGATTCGACTTCCGCTATCTCCGCAGTCTGCGCGGAGTGATGCGGCCGTACTACATGCCCAAGCTCAAAAAGCGGACGGCGTTACTGCGGGGGCTCAAGGAAGTGTTTCGCAGCTTTCGGTCGCAACCGATTAGTCGGGTGATAAGCTTGATCAATCCGAAGCTCCGAGGATGGGTAAACTACTTCCGAATAGGCGATTCCAGCAAATGCTTCGCCTACGTCAGGAACTGGGTAGAGAAGAAGGTCAGACGTCATCTGGCGAAGGCACGGAAACAAAGAGGCTTCGGCTGGAAGCAGTGGAGTAATTCGTGGCTGTACGACACCTTGAAGCTGTTCAACGGCTACAGGGCGAGTGCCGGCGAGGTGAAAGCTGCTGCAGCAAGATAGGTCCAATAAGCCTTGTCATGAAGCAAATGGGAGCGCGTAGTGCGGGAAATCCGCATGCTGCGTGCGATGTGGCGGGGGCTGGAAACGTGCACAACTGGGAAAACTGGTTGAGCGGCGCGCCAGCCCTCGACCCTACTGTCGAACAGAATCGTCGCCAGCAATTGTGGGCCGATGAAGCCGCGCGGCGTCGCATGGAACGGTGCCGGCGGCTGGCTGATCTTCTCGCAATCGCGGCAGGTGAACTTCTCGCGTACCGTCTCGATGACCTTAAAGCGACGCGGAATCTCCTCCAGCGTCTTGGTCACATCCTCGCCGACCTTCGCCAACCGCGATCCACCGCAGCAGGCGCAGGTCCTTGGAGCCTCGATGACGACGCGCTCACGTTCGATGTCGTCCGGCCACGGCTTGCGCACCGGCCGCTTGCGCGTGAAGGCGCTCACGCTCTGGGTTTTTGCCGCGGCAGCCTGCGCAGCCAGCTCATTCTCGGTCGCCGTGGTGGCGAGTTCTTCGAGCTCCAATTCCAACTGCTCAAGTAGCCGCGCCGTGCGCTCGGAGCGCTGCCCGTGCAGTTCGCGTTTGAGCTTCTCGATCCGTAGCTCAAGATGAGCGATCAGCACTTCGCTGTCCGACAGCTCCGCCCGCGCGTTGGCGGCATCCGCGACCGCCACATCGCGTTCAGCCTGCAACGCCTCGCGCTCGGCCAGCAGCGCAAGGTAGGCGCTCGCGAGATCCGACGGAAGATCGCTCGGCTTCAATGTCATGAAGCCATTGAATCAGATCGAGCATCAGATTCAAACCCAAAACGATTATCCGACCCGCGTCGGACGCTGGGTTTCTTGCGGATTGCGCCAATCGATCCCGGACAGCAGGTAGCTCAACTGCGCCAGCGAGATCGTTACCGCTTCACCGGCAACCGATGGCCAGATAAACTTTTTTCTCTCGAGTTTTTTTGAACAAGCAGGCTCCCTGACCATCGTGCCAGATCACCTTCACAAGATCGCTGCGGCGACCGCGGAAGACAAACAAATGACCGCTGAGCGGTTCTTTGTGCAGCACCTCCTGCACTTGGAGGGCCAGCGATGGAAAGCCTCTGCGCATATCCGTGTAGCCTGTAGCCAGCCACACTCGCACATTCCCTGGTACAGAAATCATCGGCGTCCAAGCACATCGAGGACCCGCGCCAACGCCTCCGGATCGACGTGCGCATCCACCCGGATGCACCGTCGGTTGCCGAGATCGATCTCTATCAATCCAGTACGCGCGGCTGCCGCCGAGCGAACTCGGCCATCAACCGTAGGCAAAAGCTTCGGAGTTTCTTCAGCCGAGGCCGCTACGGCGGCGATCTGCACCGGCGTAAAAGATGGTGCAACTTGTTCCGATGTCCGTGCTTGTCGACGCCAGGTAAACACCAGACTGGCCGCTACTCCGTTGCGCCGCGCAACCTCAGTTACCTTCGCGCCCGGTGCCAGCGTCTCCTCGACAATCCGTGCCTTGTCGTCCTGCGACCAACGCCGCCGCCGCTCGAGCCCGCCCAAAACTTCGACCCGCATCGCCTGATGACCTTAAAGCTAGACCTAAGGTCACACGCTTCGCGAATTACCACCCGTCACGCAAGACGGTCCTCGTCGGAGCGGTACGGAAGAGCATGCTCCGCCGCAAGATCAGCTTGGTGGACTGTTCATTGAGTCATGGCGCGAGCTCACGACAGCAATCCGTATGACTAGTTTGATCGATCTTTTACAGCTCGATTCCGTGCGGCCCTAAGCACCCGGTGCATCACTTCGCTTTTGATCTCGCAGGCGATCTCGTTGACGTTGAGGTCCGAGCGACCGCTGGGCCTCGGCATCGCCCGTCAGACCCGCTTCGGCCCCGTTGGTTCAGCCGAATTTGAAACTCCTCGCCCATCGCATCGATGAGCCGATCGTCCATTGCTGCGTACTTATCCATTCGGTCGATAGATCTGATCAAGAAAATCAATTTTACCGCTTGCAGCGTCGTCAGATAGACCGTCGAGAGCGGCTGGGGCTAACCTAGGGAAGCGATGTCTCGAATGAAAAAGTCTGTGTTAGTGACCGCGAGCGCCCTCGCGCTTGCAACGGCGGTGGTGCCTCCTTTTGCTGCAAACGTTGCCGCGCAGCCGGTTGCGGCGAGTGCGCCGGTAGCCGATACATCATATCCTGAGTGCGTGGATGACCCGTTGAATGGCATCTGCGATCTGTTTTTTTGCTTGACGGATCCCTCGTGCGTCCGGCACTGACAACGGGAAACATATCAAGCAGAGAATGAGGGTCGACCCTCGTGCGGCCGCTGCTCCGACAGCGGCCGCGTCCTTATGCCGTATGGTTGCGCTGGCAGATAGTATAAGCCGGGCCTATTTGTTCTCTAAAGGCTATGATCAGAGTGACGGCTCACTTACAGCCCGTCGGTGACGCCCGCTGATCGTGCAACTGCCGCATCGGCGAAGATCGGGTAAACGGAAACAAGTCATTTCAGACGGCGCCACTGCGCTCCGACAGGAGCTCCTGCTCGATGTAAAGCTGCTCCAATTTTTCAGGATAGATTGCTTTTACGTGCTGGCCCCATAGCCGTCCTCCGGCTCGATGTTTCGCATTTCGGGCATCATAGATGTCATCCTCACCTGTTCGGGTATGACTAAAGCAGCGGTCGTGGCGTTACGGCCGTTCGTCTATGGTCGGGCACATAATTGAGTGGCGCCGTCTCCGGCATCATAAGCATGGCACAAAGCGCGGCCGCGCCCGCGAAAAGCATGTACCAGGCGGGCACGAGTGCACTCCCGGTAAGATGGATGAGCCAGGTGACGATCGGTTGAGCTGTGCCTCCAAAAATCGCTATCGCAAAAGCGTAGATCGTCGCGAACGCGCGACCACGAATGTACTTGGGCAAACCTTCGGCCATGCTCACGTAGAAGGCGCTATACGGAATCGTTCCGATCAGGGTGAGCACGCCGAGACCTCCTAGAAGTGCGAAGGCACTGCGGCTCTCTGCAATCCACAAGAATACCGGATAGGTCATCAGCAATGCAGTGACCTGCGGCCATATCATGATAGGCCGACGGCCTACGCGGTCGGCGAGCAGGCCGCCCAACAGTGCTGCAGAAATTCCGACCGTGTTGCTGATGAGCGTAGTAGCAAAGGCGAGAGGCGTGGAAACGCGGAGGGTGTTCAACGCGTAGGTCGTCATGTATCCCGTAACATAAGTCGTGATCGTGCAGCTGGCCAAGATGACAAATCCCAAGCTCATGATGCGGCGATCGGTAGGCCGTCGCCCCTCAGGCTGGGTGACAGGAACCGGCGCCTCGGGGCGGTGCAGCGTTTCGGGCAGGACGCTCCGCAACCAAAATCCAAACGGCAACGTGGCCGCGCCGAGCAACAGCGCGACCCGCCATCCGTACGCATTGAGCGCTTCGCTTGTCATGGTGAGCGAGAGTATTTCTCCAACCAACGCTCCGGCCGTCGCAGCTACCTGTTGGCTCGCGGGCTGAAAGGAGACCGCAAGACCGCGGGCTTTGGTGGGGGCCGCTTCCATCAAGTAGGCTGTCGTTGGACCGACTTCACCTCCGAGAGCAAAGCCCTGCAGCAAGCGTGCGAAAATGGCTAGCAACGGAGCGGCAAGTCCTATTGTCTCGTACGATGGCGTGATAGCCAATAACAGGACCGCGGCGCTCATCATGGCAAAGCTGGCAATCATCGCCGGTCGGCGGCCGGCCCGATCCGAATACGAGCCGAGCACGATGGCTCCGATCGGCCTGGTCACAAAGCCTGCGCCGAAGGTTCCGAGTGACAGCATGAGGCTGACAAACTGGTCAGTTGCCGGGAAGAACGCCTGACCGATCTGTATTGCGAAAAAGCTATAGGTCCCGAAGTCGTAGAATTCGATGATGTTGCCGATGGTTGCGCCCAACACCGCGCGGCGTGTCAAGCGTTCGTCTGCCGGACCGAGGACCGGCTCCAGCCTCTCTGGAGTAAATTGCCTCGCCATCCTCGACCTGATCTGGAGCGCGATCCATGGCCCGAACATTTCGACCAGACAGGTCGCGCAAAGTTGCATTCCACTTGCCCGAGTTCGTCCTCACGGCCATCGCCTGTTCACATGTAGGCTAAAGCGTGTCACGACGAACCTCACGGTAATCTCTGCAATAAAAATGCCCGCCTTTCGCGGCCCATTTTACCCTTGATCTGATGACTGGCCTTGCCGGCAAGACAAATATGAGAACCTGCTATAGTTGTCGGGCACCCAGACATTGCGCTGCTTTGGCGAGTTTGAGACAAATTGGCGGGTGCCGAACACGATCGGCGATGTCTCGCGCCCTTTCAGCCTCGGCCAGGTTGCGTCCGCTCCGTGAGGCGTCAGCGGGCCACGCCTTTCGTCGCCAAGCCGATTGTCGCCGCTCAGCGCGCCTGCGGCGGTCTCTCGCGCGCCGGGCAAGATCCACCACTCATCGGTGCTCCACCTTTGTGTCGCGGCCGGGTCCCGTCTAGCGGGCGAACCGGCTGCTCACGGGTCGCTCGCGTCTGGCGACCGCCAAGGCCCAGGTCGTCCGTCATAAGGTGCGTTCGGCGCTGCCCGCCCGCGCATGTTGGCTATCTCCTGCGCGAGGGCCTCACCCGGGACTGGGAGAAGGCCCGGCTATTTGGCCCAACGGCGACGAGGCCGATCTCAAGTCGTTCGGTGAGCGCTGCCAAAGGTTCAGGGGCGTACATCTTGGTCAACCACTTAGAGAGCTGTTAAGGCAAACCAGCGACGCATACCCAGGAGTTACCGTTCGTGCGCCCGCAACGGGCGAGCACGAATGTGCCCTACGGTTCTTCGCCAACGGACGCTTGGAGGAAGCGGACATTTCAGCGGCGACCTCGCCACCGCGCGCACGAAATTACGACGATTTTCCTTATTCAGGACACCAGTGAATTCTCTTTCCAACGCCCTGAGACGAGTGCCATCTGCATGACGCAGAGCGTCCATAGCAGCCGGGACAAAGTTGGCGGTTCCTATTGCCTCACCTGAGGATGTAACGTTCCGCTTGCCCGATGTAGCTCCGGCTGTCAGTCCGAGGTTGTATCATGGCGCGCAGGGTTCGAGGCACTGGGGACTTCGCGGAGTACCCACTACACGCAGCGGCAGTCCCCGGATCACCGGCACCGAGCACCCTTAGCCGTGCGCGGGAGGATCGTCTCAGCTGCTTTTGCGTCTCAGCGATTTCGTTCTCTCAGGTAAACACTTCGCTCCGCGGTTGCCGGACTCTCACGTAGGTCTCGCTTTCGTCTGTTCTCGCGCTGGCGCGGCTATCGCGGTCATTCTGGTTAGCGGCCCCGAGCATAGGCTCGAAGCGTCCGCCAGAACGACGGGTCGCGGGCAGAGGTCGAAATGCACATGTTCGGTGCAAGACTGGGTCTGGCCGCGGTCCGCATCACCTGGACCTCCTAACCAGCTTTACGCCCAGGTGAACGCAATGCACGACGCAGACCCACGCGCCGACTGCGAGGCCAGGCGGAATGAGACTTGGCTCGGAGATGATCGCATCAGACGTGGCAGATGCGGCTGCGGGTTTGTCTCCTTCTTCGACCTTTGTCAGCTTCTCGAAAGCCAGCCTCTTTAACATTCGACCTTGGCCACTCGATGACGAAGCCAGCCATCTCTGAATTCGTGACGAACTCAGCTCATTCCCTGGGGGAGATCTTCAAGAAGCCGTTGTTCTCACAACAGAAAGGAGAGCTTTATGGATCCGAACCCGATCGACAATGCCCGTTCCCCGGAATCGCCAACAGCGCACGTCTGGACACAGGAAGATCATGATTTGTTCAGTCAGATCATGAATGAAGCTGGCCCATCATCACCTGCCGCACCTGAGGAAGCGGTAGATGTCACATTCGCCGCTCCACAGAGATTTTTACACGGTTCGCAAATCGCCCCTGACGCGATGGTTGAGAGGCTGTTCCACCACGGTCTCTTGCCGGACTCGGACCAGCCGACGATGACCTATGAAATCCAAGGTCACCGCTACACGGCCGGTTTGGATGAGTCCAATCGCGTTCGTTTTGTTCATAACCCTGCGGAGGACCAAGTGGTTGGGGTCGGCCGGGCGGGGGTACCGGACTTCGGAGCCTTCTTCGCGGAGAAATGGCGCTACGGAATGCCGCTAGCACAGCAATGGGCCACACCTGCTCTAATGGAGAAGCTGCGCCACGACGGTTTTATGCCGACCGCAGATAACTCCACCACGATCCTACTTAACGGACGGGCCTACAAAGCCGAATTAGCCGAAGGAGGGTTCGTTAGGCTTACACGGGAGACAACCCCGCTGTGAACCGATCGCGCGTGGCTGGAGGCCTGCGATCACTTCGGTTGTCCTTAGCTGGAGAGACATTCGCCCAATAGTGGATTATTCGCGCAGCCAGTGGGTACGCATCCTCGGGCCCACTGGCAGCCCACGAGATGAACGGTCATCCTGGACGTTTCGTCCGCGTGGCGCCGGCCTGTCAGTCCCCCCTGCCATATTGCCTGGGAATTGCCTCATCTGAGGATGTTAGTTTCGCTTGATCGATGTAGCTCTGGCTATCGGCCAGTCCGGGATTGCACCATGCCGCGCAGGATCGGAAGTTTCTGGAGACGCGCGGAATGCCCATTACACGCGGCCAGCGCCGAAGCTTTAGCCGTGCGGGATGATCGTCTCGGCTGCTTTGCCTCTGAGCAATCCCAACAAGCTCTGCTATGGTGTGGTGCAGGCCGAACTGTTCGGGGCGTTGCTTCGCGAGGCGACCGAGAATTGCATGCGCGGTCAGACGGAGCTCGGCCGCAAGCCAGCGCTCGATGTCGGCTGGGTCCGCGCAAGTTGGGTAGCGAAACCGCTGACCTGGAGGGGTTACTCGGAAACAGCGAAGGCCCTGCCTAGATAGCCTCGGCGGACGCGCGAGGTATTCTCAAGGAGCTGGCAGCAAAGGTCGCGTAGCCGCAACCACTGCCGCAAGTGGCTTCGCGCAGCGGTGGGGATCGCGTAAGCGTATTTGTCGGTCGGGAGTCCGGTCAATTGGCACTACCAGATCTGGGCGTTTTGCAAGCAGTATCGCCGTAGGATCACGGCAATGAGCGCATGCACATAGGTGTGCGCAATCTGCTTCGAAACGCGGAAAAGAACGCCATGGCGAACATCAATCTCAATTCCAAATCTCTTGCAGGTGCACGCGCCGGACAGCGGGCCATCACCGCCCTAAAAGTCATTGTATGGAGAGCGCTGGCCCCGAGACGCCGAGGTTTCCAGATGACACGCGGAATGAAGCCGATGGCGCGGATGGTCGCAGCAACAAGGCGCGCGCTCGCCATGTACGATCTCGACCGGTGCTGCGCAATCTGGTGGCTCTATAGTCTCCATTTCGGATTCACCGGCGACGTGATGTTGGGGCTCGCTGCGGTCTCGGTTGCCCACGAGAGATCCCGCTGCGGAATTTAGAAATCGTGCATCGAGCGCATCCCAGCCCGGTCGCAATGGCGCGCACAATCGGCTTTGAAGCGAGTTCGTCCGGACCAAGAAATCGAGCTGTTATTAGTGGACGAGCTTTGGTTCGGGGGCAGAGTTGCGCCCGCCTCATCAAAGGCGGGTGATATGCAATCGTAGCAACCCGGCGAACAGCGTGATCGCGACATGCCAATCCTCGGCGGCAATTGCGCGCCGAGGACTGGTCATCAGCAAACTTCAGAACGGCATCTAAGAATCTGAAGTCGGGAGCCTCGTTAGTGAGGTCCTTAATTGAGCTTATAAGAGGCCTGAAAGCACGTACCCCACCGTTCCATGCTGTACTTCGCAAGAATGCGCGGGTCACCGACGCAGCCGCTGCTGCTGCACAAAGAGTCGCTGTCCTTTTTGGTCCACATGGCCCAATAGCGGCCACCGACCCCGACGCTGATGTTCTGGGTGAGGAAGTAGGACAACACGCCCGCAATCTGGACTCCGCCACCACCATTGCCGCGTTGTTCGTCAAAGGTGGTCTTGGGACGCAAGAGATGATAGTCGCGGCCTTTGAAATCGGTCCAGGGCAGGTAAGCGACATCAGCATTGAGGCGCCAGCGCTCGGTCAGCATAGTTTCGGCGCTCAGGCCGATTCGAGGCGCATTCCATTGAGTATCCTCCACACCGACGATCCTAGTGTCGCCCGGCTTCAGACATGCTTCATCCTGAGGCGCGACCCGAACGCAACCAATGGTATCTGAGCTCTGGCTGTAATAGGCCCAGCCTATAAATGCACCGACCTTGTAGTTCGCGCTGCGCAGGAAATCGTAACCGGCGTCCGCCGTGTAATATGCGAACCTTCCGTTTGACTGACCTGAAAGAGTATTTTGGTACGGGTATCCTTCCTGCTGGACCAGCCAATCTTCGTCGTTCATCTTCCCCTTGTTGAAGCTTCCGATCCCAAGGTTGCCCTTCAGGAACACTCCCCAGGGACTGTCGACCCGGCCGAATACCTCCCCCGAAAGCCCGTTCAGTCCGTGATAAGTGAGCCGCGATACGAGTATGCTGGGGTCTAGGGCATCGTTATTATTAAGTGCGCTGTGATCCCATTGGAATCGTCCCCGGCTCAGCCAGAGCCGCGAGCCGCCTTCGAACGACCAACCAGGCGCGTCGGGAATGGATGGTACGCTGCCCGCTGATTTCGCATACGGCGCATCGGACCTTGGTGCGGCCTCTGGGTCCACACCAAAGTGGTAGTTCAGACCAACTCTTCCGATGTGATAGTTGCTGGATAGGCTGGTTGTGTTCGCCGGCAGAATCGCAGGCGGAGATAACTGCACTGTCGAAGCGGTGGCGACACTTGGTCCGCCGAAATGCAGATAGTCATACTCGACATTCACCGACCATGCCGGCGTAAGGGCTCGCTCGAGACCGAGCGCGATCACGCCGCCAACTCGGCCATAATCGAAATGGGTTTTCTCCTGTGGCTGGTTCTCCGGTTCCACGTTGTTGACGACGTCGCCCCGATTGTTTTGCCAGGCTACGCCTGCCTTGAGATAGGCAAGCGTTTGCCCGAGCGGACCGAAGGCGTAGCCGATGCGGCCGGTCCCGGTCGCAAAGAGGTTGGGACCTGCGTTGCAGTTTGCGCTTACAATCAAGTGGGAGGCGGCTAGGCAGGTGTTTGAGCCGTTGGCGGCAGCTGCGCTGGCATCCAGTTCGAGGCCGAACACCCAACTGTTGTTCTGCCAATTGTAGCCGATCTGGCCACCTGCGACGAACGATGGAATATCGACGCTGCCGCCATAGATCGACGGGCCAAAGGGATTGCTAAAGGAGGTTCGGCCGTACCCGCCGCCGGCGTGACCGCCAATGTAGCCTCCAGACCAGTTCCACACCGCCGGTGGCAGTACTTGTCGCTCGAGGTTCGCCATAGCTCTACCCGATGTGACGAGCGCCATCGTCGTAGCACCCAAAAAGAGAACTCTTGATCGCATAATGATTGCCTGCACTTTCCCGAGACGCGGTCCCGCTCGCTAAGTATCGCCGCACGGCAAATCGTCGCAGCGGCCAGACACGTAATGACGCGCCGGGCCGCTCCGAAGATCATCGCACCACGATTGGTGATGATGTCCTGAACGAAGCAAGCCGCGTGCCGGACTAATTCGTATATTTTGCAGGAGTTTCCTAAGAGTGTGTCGCGTCAACTCTCTACGTTGGTTTGAAGGCGGACAATTGAGCGTCGGTAGCACTGCATTGCGCGGCGAGGGTGGAAGGCGCGCGCATGTGCGACTTTCATGTTTTTTCGATTGCAATGTGCGCGGACCCGTTCCGCTCTGACTGAACAGCGTCATTCAAAGTGCAGTGTTCTTTTCCAGCACGAGCTGCCGTGACGGCCAGCGGCCGGTCGTTGCAAGTTTAGTTCGTGTTAGTTTTGGGAGCGTGAGTGCGCGAGAAAGCGAGCTCGTGTCCGGACCACTTTAGCGCGCCCGTTGTCTTGCGGCTTTCGTCGGCTTCGCGGCGTCCTCGAATGCTTTAGGGTGACCGGCGCGATATCCCTTCGCACAAGGTTTGCGAGGTCCACATGCTCAAGGCAATTCATGCCCAGCAGAGTTGTGAATGGCCGAACGGAAGGCGCAAGCGATCGTCGAAGATTTACGGACTGCGACGATGAGCAAGGTGGCCGCCGCGCAAACATGCCGCCCTTACTAAGAACCGACTGTCCCAGCCAAAGCCCCCGATGGGAGACCATCCTCGACGTGGATGCTCTCGCTGACACGGACAAGAAGAACTGGGTTCTTAAAAGGGTGGGCTGCCTCCCGCCCGAGGAGCGCCTATGCTTGCTCAACCTGTCCGAGGGCGGAAAGGACGCTGTGTTCGTCCGGGAGTTCGACGCAGTCGCCAAAACCTTCGTCACGAACGGCTTCGCACTCCCCGAGGGAAAACAGCAGGTCACTTGGGTAAATAGCGACACGGTCCTGATTACACGAGATTGGGGCGAAGGGACCATGACGCAAGCCGGTTACCCTTTCGTTGTGAAGGAGCTCAAGCGCGCTCAGTCGCTCGCGGAAGCGCGCGAGGTCTTCCGTGGTGAGCCGACCGATGTCGAGGCCAAACCATTCGTGCTGCGCGACAGTGAAGGCACGATCCATGCGACCGGCGCCGTCCGCAGGATCGGTTTCTTCGAGCATGAGTATGTTCTCTTTGGGTCCAAGCCGATTAATCTCAATCTGCCAAAGAAGGCGACCATTGGGGGCATCGCGAGTGGTCGCCTGCTGATGACGCTAAACGGAGACTGGATGCCGCCGTCCGGAGATACCCCTTCTCAGCCGGCTCGATCATCTCGTATGACCTGGCCGAATGGAGGCAGGATCCGCTGCGCGCCATGCCCACCCTCGTTTTCAAGCCTGGACCTCGACAAGCGATCAGCGGATTCACCGCCACAAGAAACTTGTTAATCCTAACGATTCTCGACAATGTTCAGAGTAGGGCGTTCGTCTACAAGTACAATCAGGCGCCTGGCAGGCCAGGCCGATCCCGCTTCCAGAGAATGCGAGTGTCGGGCTAGCTGCGGCATCGCATGAAACGGACGAGGCGATGTTCACCGTCTCCAGCTTTCTTAGCCCGACGATGCTCTGGTACTTCGACGCCGCAACCGAACGCCTTGAGACCCTGAAGACGACCCCTCCTAGGTTCGACGCCTCGAGACTTGTCGTCGAACAGTTCGAGGCAATCTCGCGCGATGGGACCCGCATTCCTTACTTTCTGGTACGACCCAAGAGCGCAAGATTTGACGGATCAACTCCAACGCTTCTCTCTGGCTATGGTGGGTTTCAGATTCCACTCATCCCCTATTACGCGGGTCCTACCGGACGACTCTGGCTCGAGCAGGGGAACGCGTATGTCGTCGCGAACCTGCGCGGCGGCGGTGAGTTCGGGCCCCAATGGCACCAGACTGCTCAAGGAGCAACGAAGCAGCGGACATGGGATGATTTTATCGCCGTCGCGGAGGACTTGATCCGGCGCAAAATCACTTCTCCCCGCCGGCTGGGCGTGGTCGGCGGTAGCCAAGGAGGCCTCCTGGTAGGCACCGCAATCACCCAACGACCCGACCTCTTCAATGCGGCCATCTTACAGGTGCAGCTGTTCGATATGGTTCGGTTCACCAAGCTGGGCGCCGTAGCCTCCTGGATCAGCGAGTATGGCGATCCCAGCACTCCCGAACAGCGCAAGTGGCTCGACGCCTACTCGCCCTATCAGAGGTTGGTGCCAGGCAAGACCTACCCGGGCCCCTTCATTCTCACGTCCACCAAGGACGACCGCGTGCATCCAGCGCATGGCCGCAAGGCAGCGGCGAGGCTCGCTGCGTTGGGCCAACCGTACTTCTACTATGAGAATACCGACGGGGGCATAGCGCCGCCGCCAACCTAATTGAACAGGCACGCCAGATCGCTTTGGAATATACGTATGCATCCCGGCGGCTTGTCGATGAGTGATGTCGAGGACGAAGATCTACTTCAATGATGAGGCTTGGCGGACGACGTTATCGGCAGCGGCGTCAGACCCGTCTTTGCTCATTCTCGGCGGGACGATCTCCCTGGGGGATGAATCCGGGCGATCAGCTACGCCCTCAGTCTCGCGTATCAGTCCGGGTAGGTCACTCAAGGCCGATTTCTCCTTGATACCCACCAGGCATTTCGTGTGAACAGCCCTCAGGGCAAAGCCGCTGCGTCAGCCTCTCGATCCCGTGGCTAACTTCGTTGGCAGTGCGGATGCGGATAGGGATAGCGCCTTTCTCATCAAGTCCCCTCGATAGGCGCCGGCGCATCCGCGCTGCGTTCCATCTATTGCTGACCGGCCTATATTGCTCAGTCGTGCGATGCTGTATTTCTCTCGCACCCTAGAGCCTACAATTTAAGTGCACAATCATCATCTGGCTCGCTTATCGTCGATCCGCAGTCGGTTGGAGGCTTACTGGAATTCCACCAATGCACTCCGACAATCGATCGATACGCGGAGTGCGACGAACATGGCAGTACAATATGCACGGCAGAGGGATGGGGGCGCAAAGCACCGAATTCGCAATTTGACGTCACAGAGACCTGCCCCCAACGGGGCGGAGTATCTAGATGGTGTGGTCCGCAACCGACAATGTCTCACTGATCAGCAGCCTGAACCGTCCGGGTGTCCTGACGTCGTGATGGCTGACAGCACGAAAGCATGTCTGAGTGGTTGCAGAAGTTTCCGTGGCGGATTGAGCGGGTGTTGATAGCCCACACACTATTGACCGACTGCGCAAAGGCCTGTCAGGTTGCGGTAAGCTATCACAGATACAGAGCCCTTGGGGTTAACGGGATGTGACAGGGACAGCGTTATCGCTCCAGATCGATCAGCGCCGAGTCACTTTTCCGCTAGTCTCAACGGCAGTGCGGATGTGGTAGGGACTAGTTGGCCTGGTTTCAGCCCCCGAGCCGGTTAGCACCGAGCCGCGCCC
This sequence comes from Bradyrhizobium sp. CB1015, assembly GCF_025200925.1. Taxonomy (GTDB): domain Bacteria; phylum Pseudomonadota; class Alphaproteobacteria; order Rhizobiales; family Xanthobacteraceae; genus Bradyrhizobium. Next base: position 1,415,893 of record NZ_CP104174.1, read on the forward strand.
GCACTGTTTTACATCTTGCCCCGGGACCAATCCCGCTAGCTATCTCCGACAAGCTTCGCAGGTACTCTGGCGAAGGTCGGTACACCACCCGAAAAGGTGAGGGCCACGTACTTCCATTCCTGCCGCAGCGCGCGCAAGAGTGGCCTTGTATACTGCATGCCGCCACGAGAGCCGCCTGAACCGCGAGTTCGGCCGCTAGCGCTTCGGCGTTGAAGGCTATGCCATGGGAGAGTTGGTCGCGGAGCTTGGCGCGGGCTTCCTGTCTGCCGATCTCGGCCTAACACCGGAGGTGAGGGAGGATCACGCCTCCTATATCGGCTCTTGAATCAAGGTGCTGAAGAACGGACGCGCGATCTTCACGATCTCGTCCAATGCCCAACGGACGGCGGACTTCCTTCATAGGATTCAGGCCAAAAAATTCCGTCGCGACCTGAGCCGCGGCGGCAATCATCGATCTGGACCTCGTCATTTTAGCTCCAAATAGCTTAGGTCTCCAATGGACTCTGGACGAAGTTGTTGACTGGGCGTCCTCCGACTTACAGCGGGGCGGATTTTTCGCACCGGTTTCAGATAGATAAATCGCTGCGGCTGCAAGCATTTTGATTGAGGATGCATGGGTTTGAAGCCGAGGCCCGGTCTCAATCGCGGCGACCGTATCGACCCTGTGAGGTCAACGGCCCTGCTCACTCCTTGCATACCACGATGTCCGTAGATGCTGCGCGAGCGCTCGTCCCCCCCCCCGACCATGGGTTGCGAGTCCGGCTTGTGTGCGAAAGGCTCGAGGCCGAGCCTGATAACCAAGTCCTTTCCAGCCGACATAGACCGCAAGACGTGCAGCAACCACGAACTGCCGGGCGGCAACACAAGCCAGACCGTGAAAGCAATTAGTAAGCCGCCATTGAGGGCGAGAAATACGGCTCGTTCACTCATGAGGATCAGCGGACAAAACTTGCGATCCGAGTAACGCTGCTCGTCGATGACCCAGATCCTTCAAAATAGCCGGGGTCAGATTAAGGGCCGTCCGCAATGGTCGAAATCCATGCGTTTGGAAATGCTGCGCAATGATTGATAGTCCGCGTGTCGTATGCCGAAAGGCAGCCGGCGCCTTGCATCCCACGAGCAATTTGGGATCCGAGGCGCGCCTTGGCATGGGTGCAGCCACGCATCGAGCGGCGAGGGGGCAGCATGGCTCGCAACGTCGAGCGGCGAGAAGGAAATGCTCATGCGGATTGATCCCACGCACATGAGCGCGCGCGGCTCATGGCACGTGAGGAGGCGCCACTGGGTGTCACATCCGAGCAAGGCGACACCGAACAGGCGAGGAACTTGCCGCAGCGGAGCGGGGATTGCTGAGCCGGTACCAGGGTCTACTTTATGTCTCTGAAAACGTTAGTACTTCCGTTGACCGAGAATGTCGACCTGACATTTCGGAATGTCGGCGAGCGGCTACATTTATAATTGTCAGCGAGCGGCGACTTATGCTAATGTAAGCTAGCACTAACATTTGGGATTGGAATGCTTATCCGTACACCTGGCGACCTCGGCGCCGTCATTCGCGACAGACGCAAACGCCTCAAGCTAGACCAGGCGACACTGGCCAAGCGGATCGGCGTCAGCCGTCAATGGGTGATTGAGGTCGAGCATGGTCATCCCCGCGCAGAGCTGGCTCTTGTCCTTCGTGCTCTCGACGTTCTCGGCATCCCGGTGGACGTCAACAGTGGAGGGCCCACCAGCCGCGGGTCTACCTCCGCAGTTGATATCAACGCCATCGTCACCAAAGCCAAGGAAGGCAAGACATAATGGCCGAGCTCATTGCACTCTTGGATGGCACCGAAGTCGGTCGCGTCCGCAGTGAGGCGCGCGGCCGGCTGACCTTCGTCTATGACAATGCATGGCGCAACGCGGAGCGGGCCTATCCCCTGTCGCTTTCGATGCCGCTTGCCGCCGAGGAGCACGGTCCAGCCACCGTTCAGTCCTTCTTGTGGGGGCTGCTGCCTGACAACGAGCAGGTGCTCGAGCGCTGGGCCAAGAAATTTCAGGTATCGGCGCGCAACGTGTTTGCCCTCATCTCTAACGTCGGTGAGGATTGCGCCGGGGCTATCCAGTTCGTCACGCCTGATCGATTGGGGGCTCTGAAAACAGGCAAAGATGACAAGATCGAATGGCTGGATAAGTCGGAAATAGCAAATCGGCTTCGAGTCTTGCGCGAGGATCACGCTGCCTGGCGTCTGCCCAGCGACACGGGTCAATTCAGTCTTGCAGGCGCCCAGCCGAAAACCGCGCTTGTCCTCAAAGACAACAAATGGGGCATTCCGTCCGGGCGCATACCAACCACCCACATTTTGAAACCACCGACGGGCCATTTCGATGGTCACGCCGAGAATGAGCATATCTGCCTGCAGCTCGCACGCGAACTCGGGCTGCCAGCCGCTGAAACCAAGGTGATGCGCTTCGAACAGGAAATAGCGATCGTGGTTGAACGCTACGATCGGCAGGTCAGCGGGAACGACATTATCCGCGTTCATCAGGAAGATATCTGTCAGGCCATGGGCATCCCGCCGACCAAGAAATACCAGAACGAGGGCGGACCAACGCCTGCCGATGTGGTCGAGCTCTTGCGGACCTACTCGACAGACCGCGAGGCTGACCTTGAGACGTTCGTCAGCGCTTTGGTCTTCAACTGGCTCATTGGGGGCTCTGATGCTCACGCCAAGAACTATTCATTGCTTCTGGCCAGCGGCGCTCTCGTGCGTCTCGCTCCCCTTTACGACATCGCCAGCATTCTTCCTTACGACCACGTCGATCAGCGCAAGATCAAACTCGCCATGAAAGTCGGGGGTGAATACAAGCTCGATCAAATTGGCTTGCGTCAGTGGCAAAAATTTGCACGCGAGACGCGTGTTGATGCGGACGTACTCATCGCTACGCTGAACTCCATGGCCGGGCAGATCCCTGACCTGGTGGCGGACATTCGCACGCGAGCGCAAAAGGACGGATTGGAGAACGCTGTCATCGAGCGATTGGCAACGGCTTTGAGTACGCGAGCCAAGGATTGCGAACACGTTCTGAAGGGGATCTAGGATACGGATCATCCATCAATTGAAGGGAGTCGAACGCAAAGCTGCCGGTCTAGATTCATGATCTCGCGTTGAGTATTGCCGATGGGGGCTGGAGCGCTTGGGTAATTCGCTAGGGGGGACGCGTGTGGTATGTTTCAGCAGAGTTTTCCCATCTGACGCGGGGTCGCAGGTCCAGCTACCAGCGCCGACACTTCTGAAGAGAGCGAGCTTACGCGGACACACGAAATCGCTGTCCTCTTGCGCGACGATGCTGACTTGCGCCAGCGCACTCTGCCAGAGTCGCTAAGACATCTACGCTGAATCATTTGTTGATCCCGCCCTCGGCGTCCTCCGGCTGCTGCGATCTTTACGTCGCTCAGCAGGCGATCGCTCGTCACCGCGCTCACCTTCAAAACCGACCGACCGCTCATCGGCAGAAAGCTTCAATCTGCCGTGCCGTTCAAGTGCCGGGCGCAAGAACGGCTCGCGACGAGCCGCTTACTGCAGAGCCGGTCAGAGGCGTCCCATACCACGATCAGTGCAGCGCGAATGGAAACCCCATAGGTCCGGCTCGGCCGCCGCGGCAGGGCCGATCCGATGCTCGTCCACTGACAGTGGTCGGATCGCGTGCTTACGATGTCATACCGTGACGGCGCAAAGCTCGTCCAGGAGTCGTCCCTTCTCACGCCGACCGCCCGGCCGATGACGCACGGCCAGGGCTGATGTGATCTCGCGCTTTTCGCGCATGCTGATCGTCCCTGCCGTAGCCGCTACGGAACTGATTCGGCAGCTCCGCCCAAGGCACGACTGGGAAGTTGTCCGGTAACATTTTTAGTGAGGCAATGCGCCCCTCGGCGACACGAGGATTACCGTCTCCTTGGGTAGCCGATGAGAGAGCGAATGAACGAGGAACGAATCGCGGAAGGCTCGTCGTGGAGTTGCGAGACCGATCTGGATCAACTGTGGCTTGGCACCCATGCGTGCACCTGCGGCCCGGTATGGTCGTTTTGCAACCAGAGCAATGACGAGTCGTCGGCTCACATGCCGCCGGAAGGGTTCATCGGCGGCGAGGACGGCGGGTCCTTAAACCCATGAAACCCGCGACGATTGAGAGCCGCGGGGCAGTTTCGCTTTGCAGATGTGGCGATGCATTGCTTCACGAGCGACGGCCTCGTCAGCTTCTGGAAAGCCTATCCATAATAGGATCAGCTCAATTGATTTCTTGGACGTGAGGCTATCGTGGACCCGTACAATTTCGATCCACCCAATCCAACAGCTTGGTCCCCGGTGCAGCACGCCGTCTTGGAAGAGGACCAGGGGGGCCATGCCGGGCAAGAGGGCTTTGAGCAGCACTTGGCCGAGGCGCGCTCACCCGATCCGGGTCCTGTCTCCCGTGGCGGCCGCAACTACCATCCCCATCTCTCTGCAGAACATCGGGACACTATCGACAAGGCGATTGCCGAATATGCAGCTCAGAAAAACCCACAACGGAACACGGTTAAGCGCTATACTCAGGCGCTTCGCCGACTTGGAAATGATCTTGGCGCTCATCGCATTACGATTGATCTGAGGGACCACCAGTCCCTGGTCCGTCATGTCAAGACTTACTTCCCGAACGACGAAGACATGAAGAAAGGGTTGGGTGTCCTTCGTGCGTATCATGATCGGAGCTATGTAGCTTCTGGCGGGCGGCCGCGCACGATCCCTTCAGCGGAAGATGCGCCCCTCTCAGAGCGGCTTAATGCCAGTGGCATGACGTCGGGCAGTGCTGCTCGTCATGATCGTAGTCTTCGCAGATTTTCTAACGCGCTTAATCTTGCGGGCTACTCGATATCCGGGTTAGACCACGCGGCGCGCATTGAATTTGCTCAGAAGTTGTTCCCGAACGACGAGCTTCTGTTGTTCGCATTAGGCAAGGTTCGCGATGCCGAGAACGTTCCCGGCGCGCGTGCATCTCGGAAGCCCAGCGGTCGTGCTGTCCCGTCGCCCGCGTTGCATCTTTATCCCGATGACGCCCGCATCATTGATGGCCTGGAAAAGGCAGAGCTGAGCATGCTCAAACCCGAGGAGAAGAGCCGGAAAAAAGTTGTTCAAAATCTGGCCCGCAACCAACGAAGATTGGGTGCTTGGCTCCAAAGGGAGGGGCGGGGGAGCATAGTGAGCCGACTCACCGGCACCAGTGAGCAGCAAAAGTCGTTGAACGACGATCACACCGACTTTAAAAAATCCAATCGAAACGCGGACATGGGCTTCGATCGGCTTAGGAGCTACCTATTGCTCGTCGAGGCGAACGCTGCGCTGGGCGTCTGCCCTGAACAGGCGGGTGGGGAGCCGCGGCGTGGCGAGTCGAACTCAACGTGGTCGCCGCACCTGCCGTACGATTTTGAGTGGCCGACGCCGGAAGCGGTGCCAGATGGGTCGTCGGCGATCTACCGAGGTCTCGACTCCTTCGTTGATCTGCCGTACACCTCGCAGGAGGTGAGAGACGATGCTCAGTCAACGCCGGTGGGTAGGGCTGCCGCCAGACCGCCGCTCTTCAACGGACCATCGGACGCGCCAGCTCAGTCGCCCGACATTTTCCGCGGTCTTCAGTCTTTCGTTGATTTGCCGTACACGCCGCAACAGATGCGAGACGATGCTCAGTCGGCGCCGGTGAGTGGGGCTGCCGCCAAACCGCCGCTCTTCACCGGACCGTCGGACGCGCCAGCTCAGTCGTCAGACATCTACCGCGGTCTCAACTCTTTCGTTGATCTGCCGTACACACCGCAGCAGATGCGAGACGATGCTCAGTCAGCGCCGGTGGGTTGGGCTGCCGCCAAACCGCCGGTCTTCACCGAACCATCAGACGTGGCAACTCAGTCGTCACAGATCTACCACGGTCTCAACTCTTTCGTTGATCTGCCGTACACACCACAGCAGATGCGAGACGATGCTCAGTCGGCGCCGGTGGGTGGGGCTGCCGCTAGACTGGTGCTCTTCACCGAACCATCAGACGCGCCAACTCAGTCGTCACACATCTACCGCGATCTCAACCCTTTCGTTGATCTGCCGTACACGCCGCAGCAGATGCGAGACGATGCTCAGTCCGCGCCGGTGGGTGGGGCTGCCGCCAGACCGCCACTCTTCACCGAACCATCAGACACGCCAGCTCAGTCGTCAGACATCTATCGCGGTCTCAACTCTTTCGTTGATCTGCCGTACACACCGCAGCAGATGCGTGACGATGCTCAGTCAGCGCCGGTGCTCAGCCCTGCCGGTAAACCCGCGTTCTTCGTCGGGCGATCGGGCGTACTTCAGGAGCTTGAGGACATCGGATACCGAGTCGACGAGGATTGGCAGGATGGCTCCCAGCCGGTGCCGGATTTCTTAATCGATGTCCTGGATAATATCAGGGTCCTGCCGACCCAGTTCAGCGGCCCAACCCAGCTCTCCATGAACGGTGAGACCTACTCGATCACATTGGGGCCGCGAGGACGCCGCGTTGCGCAATTCATCCATCATCCTCGCCCGTCCCCTGTCCCGGGTGCTCAGATCGGCCCCTCGGCTACTGTTGCCTCTTCCGGCCACCGCAGCGGTCCCGTGCTGGGGCCCACGCAGTGGCTGGGTGACGAGCATATCCAGCGGGACTATGAGCTCCTGGCGCAGGAGTTGCAGCAGAACAATCCGGATCTCGCCGCTCGGACGCGGTTCGTGGATCCCCTGATAGCCCAAATGTTGCGATCCCCCTCCAAGGAGGTAGCCGAACGAGCATTAGGGTGGGTTCGCCCTGGTACAGCTGACTTCCTGTTCCTGCCGGTAAGCGATGCCAGCGATACGGATAGACATCAGCGCGGCAGTCACTGGTCGCTGCTGCTGGTTGATCGCCGCGATCGTGGCCGGCGGGTCGCCTATCACTATGACTCTACCCAGGGATACAATGACGGGCTCGCAGCGGAACTCGCAGGACGGCTCGACGCTAACCTGCAACAGGCCCCGATAAGACAGCAGCAGAACAGTTATGACTGCGGCGTCTTTGTCCTGGACGGCACCAGGGAACTGGTAAGGCGATTGGCAGCAAGACGGCCGGACCTGAACCTCAACAATCTTGTCATCAGTCGGCAGGAACTGCGGGACCGACTAGGCGCTGGTGTCGGCTTCAACTGAATAGGGCCACGACCGAGTGAAATGCTGTTCTCGCCGATCGAAGATCCGCAATCGGTGTGTTCGCAGAGCATTATAGTGTCTCACGTGAGGAGCTGAGTACGCATACGACGAAGACCGCCTGATTGACGCATGCCCGCGGGCACAGCGAGCTCTATGATCGGTCGGGGGAAAGGTCAGCGGCCTGCTGACCCGGCGGGCTTATCGGCCTGGCGCAGGAGCTTCCATTTCCAGGGCAGCAGTTCGTGCAGGCGCGACGCGGGAAGATCGGCGATCCGGGCCAGGACCTCGGCGAGCCAGGCCTTGGGATCAACGTCGTTGAGGCGACAGGTCGGTATCATCGTCAGCATGATGGCGGCACGGTCGGCGCCACGCTGGCTACCAGCGAAGGTCTAGTTGCGCCTTCCCAAGACAATGCCTGTCAATGCGCGCTCAGCGCATTGGTCAAGCAGATCTTGCCATCGTCGAGGAAACGGGCGAAGTCGAAGTCGCCCCGCGCCTGAGCATGTAGTTCCTAGGCTTCAGGACGTCGGAGGAGCGCGAGAGGGCTTCGCGCTCGCGCAACAACCAGACGTGCATGTCCTCGAGAAGCGGCTTGCTTTTCCTCTGCGCTGCGCGCGGACGTAAATCGAGGGGCAAAGATCGAGCCGCAAGCGGTCTCATCAAGTGCGTTTGTGAACAGCACATCTGCGACTCTGACGTTGCACAATCAGCGCATGCTAAGATACCTATCAGGCTCAGCTCCTGCGCCTTCTCAGCAACGACTGGGAACTGATCGAGCGTCGTCAGATTCTGAAGTAAGTGCGAGATCAGGCACATCTGCGGAGATCTTGCCTTAGGGTAGGCTCTACAGATGTTGTGAACTCCACGTCGCGCTTATACGTCATCGAAAGCACGTTCCGGGCCGCGGGCCACCGCACTCTGCGCGCCGGGGATGTCGAACACGGCTGCGCTCGCAATAATCTTCAGGCTCGAGGAGGCAGCCGCAAAGCTGGGTCGGTCGATGGCCGCAATTAGTTGGCGAAACTCTTCCCGTAAATTTCGCCGACGAATCAGTCGTCAGACCACGAACTCAATCCACTGCCGCCTAGCCCGTTGGGGCATCAACATTCACCGATGGTTCTTTAGCCCACGATAAGTCACACGTCGGATCGAAAAACAAGTAATTGCAAGTCAGTTCTTCACCAGGTTGTACGTCACGCGCGGTTAAAATTCGGCAATGATCGTCCTGATATGTATTTGGCTGACTGCTGTGGTTCATGAAGCGGGCATTGTCAGCATTGTACTCTATAACACCATCATTAGCCTTGTAGTCTCTTGGATAGGCATGCTTATCAAGTAGAGCTCGAAATGTTGGAGCTAGAGCTTCGTACTGCTCAGGCGTTACCGCGATGTCAACGATTGGGTTGTGAATCCAAATCAGCGAACCTTTGGGCAAAAGGGCAGCGGAGAAAAGTCCAATACCGCCAAACTGGTCTGGCTTTAAAACAGTTTCGATAATCAACATTGAAGAAGTCTCCCTAACACCCAGCAAGCTAACTGACCTGAGCCCCGAAATCTCCTGCGCAAATCGGTAGGGTCGTCTAATCGCGCCTCCGTCCCAAATTGGATTTTTTCGCATTCGTTGCCGCAGCGGCTGGCGGATCGCCTTTCGCGGTACCGCCATTTTGGCGGCGGTGGAAGCGGTGCAAGTCAGTGGGATTGCAAAGATCTGCGTCAATCAAAGATCCGCGTGACCAAGGCGGCGAGTTCATGTCGCGCGATCGTGACCTGTAAGCCTACGAGTGCGGCGACACGCTTGCTTTATCGCCGTCCGGCAAGCCGCGGACATCGGCTTCATCGAGGCCCTCAAGAGCTGCTTTCGCGCCGAGCGTCCATGCCACTGGTTCCTGCCCCTTGCGCATGCCCAGGACAGAAGTGGAGACATGGGCACATCGTTAGCGAACGGCCACCCCGTGGGCGATCGGCTGTCGAACGCTGATTTCGCCGCACAACCACGTCGGCGTAACCAGCCTGCCATCATAATCACGCGACAAAGCTCTAGCCTTGGGGTGGTCTAAAGCGCGGTCTCGCTGAAATCGCGACATGTGACTGCTGCTGTAAGAAAGTTCGATGGCAGGTCAGGTGCAGGATAATTTCGCGGGCGTATGCACCGTATCGGTCACCTGTGAGCGACCTAGAGCTGGTGGTGCGCTCGTAGACTCCTGGTCATCGCCCGTGCCGCTTCCGCTGCGAGGCCGTCCTGTCGAGGCCGTCCTGTGAGGACGCCGGATCTGCACTAAGCGTTTGGCCGTAAGGGATTTGACGCGATCGGCGCGACGCGCGGCGAGGCTGGAGTCTAGGGTGCAGCATCCCGGTTTGGTGCTTAGCGGTAACGGACAGTAGGCTCCGCAAAACGGCTGATCCTGCAGGTGAGCAACGACAGGCTTATGCGCTTTGTCCGAAGCCGCAGCCGGTCGCAGCCGATTGTCTCAAGCTGATCGGCAAACTCGCCAGGCCCGGCTGCAGCCGGCGCATGAACGAATTGCGATGTTCTCCGCGTCGAGACCCCAGAGCGGACCTGAAGCCAGAGTAGATCGTTTCCCTAAATCGAAGGGCCACCTCTAGCCTTATGGCCACGAGGTAATCGAGCCATAACCAGGGCTGCATTGCTCGCTCGGGCCGTTCCTTTGAGAGCAGCTTCTCGGCCAAGCCGTGATCGCGCCGGGTTCCAAAGAGAGACGACACTCGTGCCAGAAAGTACTCCCCCGCGCTCTATTCCTCAGCCCGGACACTGAAACAGGCAACAAACGCACGGCACAGCCTGCGCACGATTGGTCCAGGCATCTTTCAATGTGGCGTTCGTCGATCCGCCGCTAGGGGCATGCAGACGCCTCGTGAACTTGATCGCCTCGCGCGAGTCGCGCCGGCCAGATGCTTCCGGGAGCCGCGGTGTGCCCGCCTGGTGCTACTTTCGGCCAGGCAGGCTTGCACGATCAGCTCAGGTAGAACATTGTCGCGGCGATCCTCAGTTGAAGCCGGCAGGAAGTGCGAAACGCCTCAACGTTCGCGCCGGCGAGCCTTGCCCTATGATTTGTCCCGGCATCAAAGTACGCGCGAGATGTGCGGTCGTTCACACAAGATGGTCGCGATATGGCTTAGATGGGGCAGCAGCCTCGGGGTCGGAGTTCCTGGTGTTGACATTCAGCAGCGAAAGCTGGTCGCGGACAGATACAGCTTTGGTGCTTGGCAACCATGCTGCAGCGATCGTCTTTGCGGCTCGTTCGCTATTTTGAGGGTCCTCAAACACTAATCTTGCCGATTTGATCAGCCGGACAGAGGTCGCTGCGGCTTGCTCAGCTTCATCCTGCGCTGAAGCTCCTTGAGGAGAGGTCATCTCAGGTCGTCGTCTTCGACGGGCAGAGCAGTGCCGACGGCAGTCCGCGCTGAACCGAAACCTTATCCCGGAGGACGCGGTTCTCATCAAAGCGTCCAAAACCGGAGTAGCGACAGATAATTCACGGTCTATGCACTGCTCTTAAGGTTTCAGCGACTGTCTACGCCGAAAAATGGGAAGGGCATTGCTGACCGGCTTTCCGCGGGGACGTTGAATGCACATGTCAGGAGTATAACCACGGCAGTAGCTTCGGGGTAGCACTGTGTGAGCTGCGGAACACGTCGGCTGGGCTAAGCGATGAAGATCGCGCACGGTATTCCGGACCATTGCTGACCCCTCAGATATGTACTGAAAGGCTCGAGGCGAATCGACGAGGTGCTGGGCAGCGCCTCGTCGGCCAGACGAGCTTTCTGCGGAACGCCACGGCCAGGATGTGCATCTGGGACTGATGGACGACCACACCCATCTGCAGCCAGCTAAGCTCAGCCGACGCGTGTTCGATGCGGGCTCGAGGATGCTTCCCTGTCTCGGGGCCGAGGCCCCAATCAATGGCAATGCTGTAAAACGCAACGGCGATAACACCGTAGGTGTTCTTCGCAGCTTTGGCGTTCGGAAGATCAAAGAAGATCGCTGTGCGGCTCAACGAGGAGCCGCACAGCGATGATGCGCGCAAGTTAATCGGGCGGGGTAGCGCTCACCCGGACCCCCCGGAACCGCGCCAAGCTCGCTGGCGCAAGCTATGCTACATTAATAAGTCCAATACCGGAGCTATGTGGTCGGGTTCCTAATTCTTAGCGCGGGGATTGTCTCTCGGCATCTCCATTGCTTGGGTGATGGATGAGCCGCACGTCATTTGGGCCTCCCGGCCCCAAGAGGGCGGTGTAACGCTCGCCGAGAATATCGTAGTTTATTGCCGGGTGCGCATCGTTCGGCAACTGGCCCCAGCGGCGAAGCATCGAGAGCATCGTGTCCGGGGCTGGTTGGTCGCCGTGCGAAAAATTCTTGGGAACGGCGAATGATGCAGCATAAATCTCGCGGGGCGCGGGGGACGTCCCCTCAGCCCTGGAGGAGGACGCCGGAGCGGCTTGCTCCATCGACCGTCCAAGCCGCGATGATGAGGCTCGGTTCGCTGGTTGCGCGCTGGGCTGCGGAGCGTTTTCCAGCCGAAATCCCAGAGGAATGGCAGCGCCTTGCGGAAGAGGGGTGCTTCGCCTCATCGTTGCCGCGGGCACGAACAGCGCCGTGTAGCGGTCATTGTGAACGATAAAACTGTTGGGTCGGCTGTCCTGGCTCGGCGCGACGTTGCTACGGTCAAGCGCAGCGGACGCGTGCTGGTGGCCCTGCCGGAAATTGAAGGGAATAACGGCCGGTTCTGAATCCAGCCCTTGGTGATGACCCTCGGTTGGCTGGACGGAAGACGATGGGCCGGCGTTTCCCACCATCGCCCACAGCAGATCCTGATCGTAGCCTTCCGCGGGAAGGACGAGCCGATCGCTGGCCTGAAACGGTGCGCCGGCGTCTTCCATCGGCTCGCGAACGACTGAACTGCCGGGCTCGCTCACCTGGCGTCCGATAGCATCCCCTTCTGTATGGCTTAGTGTTCTCTGCCTCTTCGCAGGCCTCAACTCCCCGGTGTAATCCTCACCCATGAGGACCTCGTGACTTGAAGAGGGAGCGCTCCCGGTCAGCTCGTTCCGAGCCGGTTGGTAGCCGTCGCTCCAGTTGAACTGAACGGCTTTTCCGCGGTCCGGTCCCTGGTGATCGCGCGCGGTTGGGAGAGACGATGTTAGGTTGGGTTCGCCCATCATCCCTGGCAGCGGGTCCTGATCGTGACCTTCCGCAGGCAGCTCTTTCGGCCAAGTCCAAGCTTCCCGCGGCGCGCTGTGCTCGGCAGCGGTGTCCCCGAGGTGTCTGGTGACGGCGTCTTCGGGATGAGGACCGTGGGCCGCCTGGTGCCCAAGATCCAAAGCCTCGATGAGGCTACGCTCTTCCTCAGACAGAGGAAAATAGTAGGGATCTGAAGAAGCGGGGATCTCTGCAACGGCAGGGGCATCAAGCTGCGGCACTTCATCCAAGTACGGCTCAAACTCCGCTTGCTGCTGTTGCGGTTGTGACACTGCGGCGTGGTCACGGTCGAATGGGTTGATGCTGTTAAATGGGTCCATGTCAACTCCCCGGGGGTTGGGTCGGTTCGCAATGCTGAGCCGACAGTGTCGCACTCTCCCGATCTATTCGGATCAGCTGTCGACAAGCTGACGCGCTTAGAGACTTACGGATTGCGATCTCAGATCAATCATTTCGCGCTCTTGAACGCGACTCGTGACAGAACCGAGCAGGCGGCATGGCTTTGCCCGTTCGGGACGAGCACAATGGCGTCGGCACTCTGACGCCGCGACCATCTCGGCAACTGAATTGGGTCTCTTCAGTCAACCCGCACGTTTCGAGGCCATCTCGATCAGCTTGCACCAACAATCTTACGGCTTGTGCCGACAACGCTTCCTTGGCTCGCAGGCTTGTGTGCCGCGCCGCGGCGGATGCTCTCGATTGGATTGCAGTTCTCAGCTGGCTCTGGTGCTCGGCAGCAAAGTCAAAGAAAGCCAATGGGCTGTACATTGGCGATCCTTGTCCGGCAATCACGTCACGCGCATGTTTGGCGCGGCTTTCGGCGAAGGTATCAAGTGCATGCTCCGCGACCGCCCGGCTTGGCGCCATTGAGATCCTGCTTGGCCTTCTTGCCACTCCAAACCAGTTCGGGATGTCTTTGAGCAAGTTGACGGCCTTTTGCTGCGGGCGCTCGTATTCGCCCTGCGATTGGTCATTCAGGCCCGAAATCATCGAAGGCGAAAGGTTCGGTGCATCCCCTCCAGCAGGCCGAGAGCGCCTCCTGGATCGCCTGTCGACATAGCGCGCAGCTAAGGGGCGGGCAGCAGGGGATCGAGGCTTCCTAGTTCGCCGCGCTCGGACTGGCAAAATCACCGAGGTGAAGCCGATCCAACTGGCGAGCCGCTCGCGCGCCGGTCCTCACCTTGGGCCTGGCAATCTCGATTGCGCCAATATCCGTTTCGATGTTGCGCGTCGGCCCACGGCCGTGCCGCACGGCCGGGCGCGACCATCCGCGGCGGCTTCAGCTCGCCGGCGTCTCCGAAACGCGGCAATTGCGTCTGGACGGCCCGGACGAACAGATCGCGCGCTATGTTGCGGACAATTTGTAGCAGTGCATGATCAACCACAGGCGGCTGACCGAAGGGCAGGATGTTGATCGTCTCCTTCGGGCCTCATCGGGTCCTTGAAGAAGTTCTCGCAGGTTCGCCATCCACCTGGATACGCTGCCTCTCTGAGCGCGTTATCACCCAGATTCCTGCGCAGCTCCCGCTTTCTTCGTATTCACCTGGTCCCGTTCAAGACCTCTATGTGCAGAACCCGACAGCAAATTGCAATTGAGTCGATCTGAATCGCAGAAGAGATGCTTGCCTGAACCAAGCTCGGCCGTCCTGGCACGTCGATTGCTAAGAAGTGCCTGCTACATCGTGCCACTAACTAGACGCAAAGGCCGAGACCAACTTGCAATCCAAACGCAATTCTCTAGCAGACAAGCGGCGCTGTTAACTGCCGCTCCGCTAACGGATCCAGTCATGCTGATCGACACCTCCAAAATCTTCGACTCCATTCGCATCAACAAGAAGGAAGCGCGGGAGCGCCAGACCTCGGCGCTATGTGAATGGCCTGGTTGCCAGAACAAGGCGACCCATCCCGCGCCCAAGGGCCGCGACAATGCGCGCGAATATTGGCACTTCTGCATCGACCATGTTCGCGAATACAATGAGTCCTACAATTTCTTCACGGGAATGGACGCGGAAGCGGTCGCGCGCTACCAGAACGACGCGCTGACCGGCCATCGTCCGACCTGGAAGATGGGCGAGAACATCAGCGCCCGCAAAATGGCCGGCAGCGCGGCCGATTTCGAGGACGACTGGCATGCCTTCTGCACGCAATTCGAGCTGAACGGACGCGCCGGTACCCGCCCCCGCGCGGAGACCAAGCCTGAGGCGCGCAAGATTTTAAATGCCGAGCGGAAAGCGTTGCAGGTGATGGGCCTGAATGCCAATGCGACGCTCGGCGATATCAAGGCGAAGTACAAGGCGATGGTCAAGCAGCACCATCCCGATGTCAATGGCGGCGACCGATCTACGGAGGATCGCCTGGTCGAGATCATCAAGGCCTACCATTACCTCAAGACCGTGGTGCGCGAGAGCTAGGGCGGACACGACTTGAACGGCTTCACCCCACCGGCCGCTACTAGCACTTCATCGTGTGAAAGCTGCATCCGAGCTGGGGTGTAATCCGCTTCAGACCCCCACGCCTAGGCTGAGAGGTGCAGCATCTCCGCCACGTTAGCCGGAGTCTTTATCAACAGCGCGCTCCGGATCAATCCACGACGAGCCTTCCGTGATTCTTTCCTCTTTCATTTGCTCGCTCCTCGGCGTTGCAAAGAGGGGGCAAGTCCTCGCGACGCCGAAGGGGGCGGTTCGCAAAGGCGCGCCACAGCGAAACGCTGAAGGCGCCGGTCCTCGGCTGCTCAAAGACCCCGCAACACTAAACTGCTGCTGCGCTGCTCGATTTCAAGGATGGAAAGGCCCGTACTGTATTTGGCTTGCGCGTTAGGACCGCACGGGCAGCGCCCATCCCGTTCCGCGTCATGCAGGTGAGGCAACCGCAATCATTCTCATGATCTATATCAATTCGATGTCGCGTCTGACGACGTTGTCGCATGTTTGACGTATGTCGCATCCGCTCGAAACAACTCAGATGAGACGGTCTTTCTCTTAGTGCCTCTCTCTTAAGGGGCGATTTTGCCAAATCGGAAAGTGGTACGAGAATTGCTGTGCCCATCATGCTGGTTCTTGGAAGTCCTGAGGATCGCATGCACGGTGTCGTCCTTGTCAAGCAGCTGGTTGTCAATGTCCGCGAGTGGCGGCCCAACATGCGCAAGCGCCCGAGAGGGGCTGCACCGGTCCGTGACCTGAGGCGTGTCGAGCTGCGCGAAGAGTTCCGTGCCGAGCGCACTTCTTTACGTCGCCGCTTGAGACGTTGGTATGTTCTTACGAGAAGTGCTGACCTTGTCCGCCGCAACCGTTGCATCATTTGCCAGCCATTCTTTCGAGAGTCTGGATACGCACGTGACGATTCGGCAGCTCGGATAGCAACCCGACCGGTCGGCAACGAACCAACTCAGCTCCGCGTTGGCTCAACCTGCGGGGGCGCGCGCCGGTTTTCTCCACCTATCTGATCGGTACGCGCTGGGACCCGGGCAAACATTTCGGGCTCGGCGCTTTCCTTCCCGCGCGGGCGTCCAGCTGCAACAAGCAGAGCCAACATCTGTACAAGTAAAATGGGAAATAGAAATGGATGACCAATCGCACGGCCAAATGCCACTCTCTTCAAGCCGACGGGAAAGCCGCGGGCCAGACCTATTCAGCTTCGTCGAATGCGCTACACAGACAAGATCAATCAAAGCGCTGTTCGAGCTTCTTGTGAGTTTCGCGAGCAATGAAGGCTTTAATAAAGTCGCGTACGCAGCACTCACCTGCTCGAATGAGCGTCGTCTGCTGGACTATCTGCCGCCCCCGCCAACGATAAACTTCCCGTCTGATTGGTGCCAACGCTATGCTGAGCAAGAGTATCGAGCGATCGACCCGGTAGTCCGTCGGACAGCAATGCTGCCAAGGCCCTTTCTTTGGGATGACCTAACCAATAAATATAAACTGCAGCCCCGTGAGCTGCGCGTCTTGCACGAGGCCAGAGAAGCAGGTCTTAAGCATGGCATAAGCGTGCCATTGTTTGGATCGCAAGGCCGATTGGCTTTCGTATCGTTTGCATCTCCCTTCGATGATGCCGATCCACAGCATCGCATGGCTCATCTGGCGACATTGGCGTCGGCGTTTCACAACGCTGTCGCACAGATTACACCGCCCGTTGATGAAGGTTGCGAGCCAGACATTCCGCTAACCGAGCGAGAAACAGAGTGCCTATACTGGGTTGCAGAAGGAAAGTCAGCCTGGGTAATCGGGCGACTTGTGGAGGTCAGCCCGAATACCGTCAACTTTCACATGAAGAACGTCGTCAGAAAGCTAGGGGCGGCGAACCGGACAAATGCTGTACACAAAGCAACCCGACGCCGCCTCATTTAACTCCGCGCCCGTTTAAAGGCACGATCAAAGGCCCCGTCTTCGGGCGGGCTCTTCTGTTATTGCCGCGGATCGGGACAACCGATCTCAAGTGGCTTCAACGATGTACTTCAACGGAAGCGGCTCAAAACAGATAGCTGGGCACGCAAGCGCATCAGGCGCGCGTATGCGGTATCCCTCAACAGCGCCCGGTGTGGACTTCGGGCGTCGTCGTTGCATGCAAGTCTCTCGTTGCGCCAGACTCTCAATCCGCCTCTCAAGCGATCTAGTGTTGCTAAACAGGCGGCTCAACGAGACGGCGGAAGACGCCGAATCATCTTCATTCTCCCCAGCAACCGTCCCGAGGCGATCGAGGCCGCGCCAGCGGTGCGCCGCCGTGGCGGCCGCAAGCGGGCGATCGGGACCCGGGCGCTGATGACGGTGCCGATGCACCGAACGACCGCTGGTCACTGGACTTCGTCTCCGATCAGCTCACGGATGGCCGCCGCTTCCGCATCTTGACCGTGGTCGATGACTGTACCCGCGAGTGCTTGGCGCTGGTGGCCGATACCTCGCTCTCCGGGGCCCGGGTGGCGCGGGAGTTGGATCGGCTGGTCATGGAGCGCGGCAAGCCAAAGATGGTGGTCAGCGACAACGGCACCGAACTTACCAGCAACGCCATCCTGACCTGGGCCGATCGGAGCCGCGTCGCCTGGCATTATATCGCTCCGGGCAAGCCCATGCAGAATGGCTTCATCGAAAGCTTCAACGGTCGGCTCCGGGATGAATTGCTGAACGAGACGCTGTTCACGTCGCTGGCTCAGACCCGCGTCGCGCTCGGATGCTGGCGCGCCGATTATAACTACACACGACCGCACTCACAGCTCGGATGGAAGACACCCTCCGAGTTCGCCTTCACCTGCCACCCGCGCCGGGATCTGGCACTGCGCTATGCCGATGGCTCCGCGCCAGCTCCCGTCGCTACCACCGCCCAACTGGGCAAATCCAATGGCTTGAGCGAACTCAGAACTGGATAAAATCTGGGGGCAAGGTCAATTCGGCTAGCGTGGAGTGGAAGTCGGACAGGCCTATGTGCCCCAAAAGCTCCGGAATCTACTTACGGGATTTTGAACCAGCTCTCTCTGGTGCGGTGATCTTGCCTCGCGAAGGAACAGGACGTTGCGTCGCCGCCAAGCTTGGCGTTGTGACCCGGGTCATCATCACCGACGGCGGGGACTTCATCAATTTCGAATGGAAGTTCGGCGAAGGCGTCACCTATACGCCGGAGATGCGAGGGAGGCAATGATCGGGCTGCAGGGTCGCCGTTGTGCTCGACGAGTACGATCTCAAGCGCACGACGCGCTTTGCTGCTGCGTCTCCGGTTCTTGGGTTATAAGTGAGGTTTGTCGCTACAATCCGTTCTAACAAACGACCACTTATTTTGAAGATGAGACGGGCCCCAAACTTACTGCGCCCTCAGGAGCAACATCACCGCCTTTCCCAATCCGATAGTCGCCACCTGGCGACAGCTTCGTCGTCAGCTTACCGACAGGTAAGTGCTTCAGATGTTACAACGTATCGTAGTGGACTGAGTCTACTCAGTCTTGGCAAGGGAGTATGGAATTGAGCTGCTGCCGGTTTGATGGACACCAGGTTAAGCTAATCCCACCTTGCGCTCGAACTGAACCGGGCTGAGATAGCCGATGGTCGAGTGCCTGCGGATCGTGTTGTAAAATCTTTCGATGTAGTCGAACACATCGGCTCGTGCCTCGTCTCTGGTTCGGTAGATCTTGTTGGCGGTCCGTTCGGTCTTGAGCGACGAGAAGAAGCTCTCCATCGCTGCGTTGTCCCAGACGTTGCCGGAACGGCTCATGCTGCAGAGAATGCCGTGGTCGGCCATCAAACGCTGGAACTGCTCGCTGGTGTACTGACTGCCCTGGTCGGAGTGGTGCAACAGGGCGTCCGGCTTGCCGCGTCGCCAGACGGCCATCAGCAGGGCATCGGTTACCAACTGAGCTGTCATGGCGGCGCTCATCGACCAACCCACCACCCGGCGTGAGAACAGGTCGATCACCGCTGCGACGTAGAGCCAGCCCTCGGCCGTCCAGAGATACGTAAAGTCGGCGATCCACTTCTGGTTCGGCCGCTCGGCGGCGAACTGCCGGTCAAGGAGGTTCGCCGGCCCGGTCTCGAGCTGTCGATCGCCGCTGTCCTTCGGCAAGCGCCGGCGTCGCGGCCGCGCCCGCAAGCCTTGCAGGCGCATCATCCGTTCGATTTGGTGCAGGCCACAGTCCGCCCCATCGGCGAGCAGATCACGCCACACCCGGCGCGCACCATAGGTGCGGTCGCTCGCCATGAAGCTGGCCTTCACCTTGCCGCCGAGCTCTTCGTCACGCGAGCGGCTGGGACTGCAGCACGTCGCACCTATGCGCTTCTTTGAAGTTTCGCAGGAGGCTATTAATTCGCATGAGGCGTAGCGCTGTACATCCGACTGCAGAGCGCCGGCCTAGAGGCCGGCGCATTGCTCGACTCATTCCAGCGGGTATCTCCTAAAAAGAACGGATAAGGCGCGTAAGCATGCCGCTCAAAGCGACTTGTCGCCCTAGCGCCGCAGGTGGCGCAGACCGAGCTCGATTAAACCGACGTGACCGAGCGGCAGCTGGATACGACCAGTTCGGACCGCCTGGCCTGGTGGTACTCGAAAGCTCGGTGCTCATGAGCCTACTACAAGTGTCCGCGATTGGGAGGAGGTTGACACGCCCTCCCGTAGGCATGCACCTTCAGGCCCAGCTCGACGGATAGAGCGGTCGCTGGGCCTTGCGAATCGAGAGGTCTCCATTCAATCAACGATTACAATCGCTTCAATTTCTTGTCCCACGCTCGTGATAACGTGCGGCTCCGCGGTGTGCGTTGCCTGATCGTTGAGGCCGATCAGTGCTGGAAGATCCGTTCCACGCGATCATGCTCGAACGGCGGAACCGGAACTCAGGAGGCTGGATCGCAAATCTCTCTACGTAAGAGGACGCGGCCGCTGTTCCCGCGAGCGGCCGGTCCTGCGAGGCCTCGCGCCTCATTTTATGCTTCGTTTGTTATCCGCGATTAGTGCTGTACGCACGCCGGATCGGTCAAACAAAAAAACAGATCGCAGATACCATTCAATGGGTCGTCCGCGCATTGAGGATATGACGTATCGGCTACCTGCACCTTGGTGGCGACGGGTTGAGCGGCGGCCTCAGCAACAAAGGCCGGCACTGCCGCCGTTGCAAGCGCGACGGCGCTTGCAGTTCAAACAGCAATTTTTTCATTCCAGAGTCGCTCCGTTAGATCGACCCCAAGCCGTCCTCACGGATATATGAAGGCGCCGGAAGTGGTAAATTGATTCTCTTGATCCGGTCCATCGAAGGAATGGATGAGTTCGAACATCTGCGCGGCCTCGGTTATGAGTCGCTCGGGAAAGCCTTTATGGTCGGCGTCTCGGCGGCCTCGACGCGGTCATTGAGCGGAGCAATCGGACAAACGCGGTGACTGCATCGTTCGGACCCCAATGACTCGCACTCCTTGGAGACCGGACGTGTGCTGCCCGAGGGGCCGTCACAATCCTGATGAGTGCACAAGCGATCTCTTCATGACCGATGCTACGACTGCAGAGATCGCTGGAATTTCATTGGTGTGTTCGGCTACAGGCTCTGCGCGCAGACATCATGGACTTCATCAGTCGTCACAACGACGATCCCAAGCCGCTCAAATGGACCAAATCCGCCGACGACATCCTCGCTTCCACCGAACGGTTCTGCCGATACAACGCCCAAACTCAGGCTTGGTGATCTTGCGAATTGTTGGTTCAGGACACTAAACTTCTTCGTTCGCAACATTCTCGGGCAGACACCGCGTAAACTGGAATGCCACGTCGACCGAGCCGAAAAGGATCCCGGCCCATGACGTGAAGAGCCAACACTGAGGAGCCAACAATTGGGTCCGAAAAACCTCGGGAGTTTAGCGCGAAGCCCCTCAATTTGAGCCGGCGCGCCTTCCGCATCATCAGCGGCGGATCACTGCCTGATCGTCGATCGCCTGAAGGCGCTCGCTTGTGCCGCCATCCGCCGAGCTGCGCGTGTCGCTGGCGCGTCGATCTCAGCGCGCCTCGATGGTGACAATGCGCGCCGACAGGGTGACCAGACACATGAGTGCGGCCAACATCGCAAATGCGCTCGGCAACCCTGCGAGGTTGGCGAGGAAACCGACGAACCCCGGTCCAACGAGGAGTCCCGCATAGCCAACCGTGGTGATCGCGGCAACCGCTAGACCTGCAGGCATTACCTTCTGAGTGCCGGCCCTCCGGAAGAGAATCGGAACCAGGTTCGATGAACCAAGACCAATGAGCAGGAAACCTGCCATCGCGAAGGGGGCGCCTGGGGCGGCCAGCAGAAGCGCAAAACCCGCGACGGCCATCAGACTGCCGACCACTAGTGTCGCGCGGTCGCCAACGCGCGACACTACGGAATCGCCTCCGAGGCGCCCGACGGTCATGCTAATGGAGAACAGCATGAAGCCGAGTCCACCCTGCGCTTTCGGTACAAGGCCACGGTCCACCAGCAGCAAGGCGCTCCAGTCGAGTATGGCTCCCTCAATAAGAAACGTGATCGCTGCTAATACCGCCAGCAGCACCACAATGGCATGCGGCATGACGAACAAAACCCCTCGCTGAGCTTGCGCTATTTGGGGCAATCGCGACCAAGTCAGCACCATGACGCTCGCCATGAAACTCGAGCAGATCAGGGTTGATGCAAAAGCACCAACATTCGACCAGAGCAATATGGTCATCGCGGCGGAGCCGGCAAAGCCGCCGATGCTGAATTGCGCGTGAAACCCGGACATCAGCGGACGCTTGGCTGCACGTTCCACCTCGACCGCACAGATATTCGCAGCGACATCGATCGCGCCGAGCGAGGCGCCGAAGGCGACCAGCGCGGCCCCGAGCGCCCAAGGCGTATCGGCAACCACCAGGCAAGGAAGGATGGGTGTAAGGCTGAACCCACCGATCAGGATAATCGGTTTACTGCCGTAGCGCGCACTCAACAAGGCGGTCAAAAGCATCGCGAGAACCGAGCCCAAACCTAGGCATAGCAGCAGAAAACCGAGAACGCCCTCGTCGACCGCCAGTCGTTCCTTCGCGAACGGCACCAGCGGCGCCCAGGCCGCCGTACCAAAACCAGCGACAAAAAATGCAAGACGCATCGCGAGCCACGTGGCCGGCCGATCGGCAGACATTTTTAGGAGCTCCGGAGGAAATTGCTAGCGAGCGCAGCGCCCGGGTAATTGCACAGCGTTCCGCCATCTAGGGGGATCGAAACGGAAGAGTCCACCCACCAAAAATGAGGGTGCACTGCGCACAAGCTCTTGATCTATCCAACTTTCTCACGTGCCGGGCTCGATCGTCTCGACCGGCACAGGCGCGCGATGAGCGATCCCGGCCGCCGTCGGTTGCCTCCATTGTGAGCCGTAGATTGCGGAGCTGGCCGGGCTCCGGGCGCTCTAGGTGTGTTAAAGGGGCAGACGTCAGCTTCCGAACGGCTAAGCGGAAATCTTACGATCAATCAGAGCATTACCGCTCGTGGAAGCGGACATCCCGTGTTGCCGCGCCGGATTTTGGAAGCTCCGCGACTCGTCTATTGTTGAGGCTTTCGCAAACCCTTTACAGCCGCGGTGCGACGAGCCCGTCGCGGGAGCCGATCATGTTGAAAGCCACCGAAGAAGAGATCGAGGAAGTCCGAGAATACTTTGAATGGCAGGCGGCCGATCTCGGAGTGACTTTCATGCAGAAGGTCTACTCGGAGACCGTCGGGCACACGCGCCACGATGTGTGGGACATCCACACCAATAAGGATCGCTGGTGGGTCATCACGGGCGGCACGAAGCTCTACTCTCAGGAGCAATTCCCAAGTATGGACCTTGCCCTGACCTTCCATATTGGCCTGATCCTCCGCGTCCCGCGCACGGAAGAACAGCGTGAGAATGATCTACGCATACTCCCGTTCGCTAACGTGTTCGCGAAGATGGAAGAAGCCGGAACCGCCCTGACACAGGCCCAGAGCCTCACTGACTATCAGGCCGTTGGCGTCCGATGCCGCGAGGCGCTACTCGAACTAATCGGCGTCGCGCAGGACTCGGCAAGAGCTATGGCGGAATCTGGGTGATGACGGTGTGAGGAAGGCGGCGTATCGAGGCGGGTGACGAGCCTGCCAGAACCTCTTGAGGAGAGCGATACGCCATGACCGAGACTACCAATGTTCTTGCTTCCGTCAGCCGTCCGCGGTTGATGATCCACTGACCGATATCGTTCGAGCCGGCGCGCGGGACCTGCTTGCTAGGGCGATCGAGATCGAGGTTGGCGCGTTTCTGGCCAGCACGGCCAATCTGACGCTGCCCGACGGTCGGGCGCGCCTGGTCCGACATGGGCACGGTCCGGTGCGCGCGATTGCGACCGGCATCGGTCCGGTGGAGGTCGCTCGTCCCAAGGTCCGCGACCGCGGAGCGAGCGGGCCAGGCGACCGCCTCCGCTTCAGTTCGGCAATCCTGCCGCTATGGGCGCGGCGGACGAAGAGCCTGGATGCCTTGATCCCGGTCCTCTATTTGCGCGGCATCTCGACCGGCGACTTCCAGGAGGCGCTCTCGGCGCTGCTCGGCAAGGAAGCGCCGAACCTGTCGCCTTCGGTGATCGCCGGCCTGAAGGCCGATTGGCAGGTCGAGTACGAACGCTGGCAGAGACGCGATCTGTCGGCGCGTCGCTATGTCTACATCTGGGCCGATGGCGTGTACCTGCAGGCCCGCATGGAAGATCACAGCGAATGCATGCTGCTGCTGATTGGTACCACGCCGGAAGGCAAGAGGGAGCTGATCGGCTTCCAGGTCGGCGTGCGCGAGAGCGCGCAGAGCTGGCGCGAACTCCTGATCGACCTGCGGCAACGCGGGTTACGGATTGCCCCGCAACTCGCCATCGGCGACGGCGCCCTCGGCTTCTGGAAGGCACTGGATGAGGCCTTTCCCGGCACGCGGCACCAACGATGCTGGTGCCATAAAGTGAGCAACGTACTCGACAAGGTCGCCAAATCCGTGCAGGGCCCCATGAAGAACGACCTGCGGAACATCTATCTGGCCCCACACCGGGCCGAAGCTGAAACCGCGATCGACGTCTTCGTCGAGAAATACCACGTCAAATACGAACGTGCGGTGGAGTGCCTGATCAAGGATCGCCACGCGCTGCTCGCCTTCTTCGACTTCCCTGCTGAGCACTGGATCCACCTACGCAGCTCGAACCCGATCGAGAGCGTCTTCGCCACGGTGCGCCACCGAACGGTGGGGACCAAGGGATCGCTGTCGCAACAAACCGCGAAGCTGATGGTGTTCAAGCTCATCGACGCCGCATCGAAGACCTGGCGGCGATTGAAGAGCACGAACCAGTTGCCGAAAGTCATCGCCGGTGTAAAGTTCATCGACGGAATCGAAGTCATTCCGAACACTGAAAGCCACGCCGCCTGATCAGGCCGCGTCACCCAAAATCAGCCATAGCTCACTCGGCAATGTGGACCGACACACCGCCGCAGCATGCGAACTTCCGCGCGTGGACGGAAATCATCTGCAACGAGCTTCTGCCGGGCGACACCAACAAAGAGCGTCGCGGGGCCGTTAAAAGCGCTCTGGAGACCGCATGGACGTTTTCCAACTGGCTAACGCATTCAAAGTCCGCCACCTGGCTTGATGCCGACATGGCGCATGTGATGTCCAGGTTGCCAGCGGAATGCTGTCCCGATCGATCATTCGTGCGTTGCGCGGTGTGCCTGAGGAATGCCCGAACTGCGGCTCGCCGCATCTCGAACCAGAACACGCTGAAAACGCTGCCGCACCCGGCGTACTCTGGGAACGACCGCGCTGCGCTGATTGTGGATGGACCGGCAGGCCCGTCCCAATCCTCGACCTGGAGGATGGACAGCCCATTATCACTCGCGAAGGCGAAAAGTCCGAAGAGCACAGCATCATGACGGTTCCGCTGCGCACGATCGTCAGGCCGGGCGATCCGCCGATCGAGCCGCTGAAGAAAGCAAAAACCGGGCCACCGGAGCCAGGCGTCTATCTTGCCTACGGGTCCAACATGTCGACCGCATGGCTGCGCAAGCGAATGCCGAGCTGCAAGCCGCTCGGCATTGCTACCTTGCCCGGGCATGCGCTTCGCTTCCATAAGCGCAGCAGGGACCTGTCTGGGAAGTGCAACGCATTTGCTAGTGGTAACAACAACACAGTGATCGGAGTCCTGTTCAGCTTCGATCCAGCCGAGCGCGCCAAGCTAGACGAGGCCGAAGGCGTCGGCGCTGGCTACGAGCACGAGATGGTCACGGTCATCAACGAGCAAGGTCGCTGCCGGCGATAAGGCTCGGCGCCGCCTCGAGTTAAGAGTCCGGAATTCCTTGCTGCGGCTGGCCTTCTCGATCACGGCCAGTACCCTCGTCGATACATGATATTTGAGCCGCTAAACGGGCCGAGCGACATCGCGAGAACTGGCTATTCCAGGAGCTCTCACAGAACTCCCAGCCGGGTTCGGGATTGAACGACCGCGCTCGGAGCGGCCGACTACGGCACCTCCCTTAGACCCGAGATGTTGATCTGGAGACGCCATCGGAAGTATCCCAGCACCAAGCAGGCCTTGTTCAAGACCATGAAGTTCAGATCGCAAGCCGCCACCCCATCGGCCAGCACTTGGCTCTGCCAGAAATGGTCGTCGATGCTTTGGTTGCCCGGCTGCAACAAATTCTCGAAGTTGGGCGTCGCAACGGTCAAGGCTCGGCGCAGGACAAGCTCAAAGGGGGAAAGGACACCAGCGTGTTCCTGCGTGATCCCATCAAACACGACGATATGCTCTCCTCTCAAGGCCAGGGCACTTCCACGGATGCGCAGATGGACGCCAGGCGTGACGGTCAGATCGAGATGGCCGTCATTGCTCCCGAGTGGCCCGCCATCGCGCGCGGCCAGGACATAGAGATGCTCACTGTCGACGCGTACGGGCGCCTCGGGCGAGAGACTGGCATTCGGATACCGTGACAGTAGCGTCTCGGCGTCGACGATGATGAGAACGGCAACGTTAGACTCGGAGCGTTGGCTCTTGGTTGAGGGTCTGTCTTTGGCCATTGCTGTTTCCCTTCCTCCCGACCGTGGGATGCTCGGCAACCGCGGAGCTTGCCAAGTGCTTGGGCCGGCCGAACTGGATGGTGCTGACGGCGAATCGGTCTCATTCGAGAGCGACGCGAAAAAGGCGACAGCTGGTCGAGAAGGCCGATCTGCCAGGGACGACGGGTGAGGTCGGCACGCCTCCGGACCGCAAGCTCCGCACCTGCCATTTCATGCCACCCTCGGAGTCGAGGGTGGTTGGGATCATGGCCGTTGCCCCGCTGCGCGGTTCCTTCGACGCCTTGATGATCATCCGCATCAATTGTGGATGCTGATGAACGGATCCCACGAGAAGTATCCCAGCGCGCTGCAATTGCGATCGACGACCATGAAGTTGAAATGGTAGGTAACTCGTCCGATAGCCAAAGTTTCCGAGGACCAATAGTAATTGGCGATCGTCTGACATGTCGGCACGGACGGATTGCTAGGATTGGGATGCGCGAACGAGGCCTCCGCCTTCCGCGGGGTCGGCGTCGAGATCAGCTCGTTCCCTACGTTTCCGATGAAGCGGTAGAAGATCACTGACTTCTCGAACCCAAGGGAGAGGCTGGTCTCGCGCCAACGAATCAAATCCCCGACCTGGGCCTTCAGGTCGAGCTCGCCGCCCGCTTGCCCACTGATCACGTTGTCCTGATTTGTGATCATGTAGACATGGCGGAAATCAATGAGAGTGGGGCTGTCCGGTCTTTTGCTCGGATTCGAGTACTTCTGAAGAATGGATTCCGTATCAAAAGCAACAAGAACGTCTGTGACTCTGGACATGATGCTTCTCCATTGCAAAGAGGAATGTTCGGCTTTCGCCGAGCTCACCCCATCGCCGTAGACCATTGCGATGCCTGACAACGCCGTTCGTTGGATTACGCTGCTTCGACCGGTTCATCAGGAGTTGGTTGCGGCCGCCGAGTAGGCTTGAGCTTTCGTGAGCGGCCCATTCGCGTGATCATAGGATGATTTCTCCTCAGGCCGCGCGCATTGCAGGAGACCTGCATTTGCCGTGCCAAAGGAGAGGGAATCACTATCGAGGGCGTCGTCACTCCCCATCTCGGTTCTGGAGCGCTCAGCCATGGGAGTACTGTAACCAGTGGCTCCGAGGAGGATAATGTACCGGATGGATGACAGCTTTCGGCCTTCGTGTTTGTCCAACTCCGTCGTGTGGGCGCGCATACCACCCCCTCGAGAATGCGGTTAGGCCAATCGCCGCCACGCGCAAGATGTTCATGTTGTCGCGTTCATGCGCGTCGGACTTAAGACGTTTGGCGGCAAGCTGCCACAAACGGCCGCGATTTCACGATCGCGTCACGAAGAAGCTGGTTCGCTCTCGACGCGCGGCTCGCAAAACGTGGCACGCCAATTGCTCGGCCTACGACACCGCCTCGCCGGGCTTAGTAATGTGGTCCTCCCGCGTCCTGGGATGCGGTCCAAGCCCGAAGAGAGGAGGTCACGATGCGGATGGCACCCAGCAGGCGAGCATATAGATTGATGGGCACACTGAGTCGGCTGCTCGCAACGGCCCGCAAGCTCAACCCTAATCGCAACAAAGCGATGGCTAGGCGCGCCATGCTGCGGCACAGCTTTGGCAACGGAGACCTCCATGACAAGTTCGTCTGATATCGTGCGGCTTCGAGCTGGTCCGGGCACCGCTTCGCTAACGAAGTGGGGTTGGGTTTTCGCCCTCGGCGTAGTTTATCTGATCACTGGCTTCGTGGCGCTTGGTAGCGTTGCGCTCGCGACGATGGCGAGTGTGGTGCTAGTTGGCGTGATGATGATCGTCGCCGGCGTTGCCGAAATGATCAATGCTTTCCAGGTTAAGACCTGGGGCAAGTTCTTGCTATGCGCTCTTTTGGGTGCGCTCTACATCGTCGCGGGGCTTGTGACATTTGATAATCCTACGCTCGCCGCTGTGCTGCTTACGCTGGCGCTCGGCGCATCGCTGGTCGCCGCCGGCATCATGCGCCTGATCCTGGCGTTCAGCATCAAACGCGCAACGCCCCGGTCCTGGCTGGCGATATCGGGCGTCATTACTCTGCTGATTGGATCGTTGATCTTAGCGCGTTGGCCGATAAGCAGTGTTTATATTCTGGGCCTGTTTCTCGGCGTCGATCTAATCGTGGCGGGCGCGAGCTGGATTGGAGTCAGCTTCGGCCTACGCCGCAGTCCCATCGTGAAGTCACGATCGTTGACGTAATTGCCGGGCGCCCTTGGTGATAACGTACAGAGTCTTTCGCACTTTCAGGATTGACGGCTTCTTCTAGAATGAAGGAGCTTTGAATGAACGATGGGAATGCCATGGGTCAGGTGATCCAAATTGATGAGGCCCGGATTCGAGATCAGCTGGGCGAGATGGTCCGCGGGACAGTGGAAGAGACACTGAACGCGATGCTGGAGGCCGAAGCGGACCAGCTGTGCGGTGCTGGGCGGTATGAGCGCAGCCCGGCGCGGCAGGACACGCGGGCAGGCAGCTACGAGCGAACGCTGCAGACCAAGGCGGGCGACGTCAATCTGAAGGTTCCGAAGCTACGGCGGCAAACCTTCGAGACGGCGATTATCGAGCGCTACCGGAGGCGGGAGAGCTCGGTTGAGGAGGCGCTGATCGAGATGTATCTGGCCGGGATTTCGGTTCGGCGGGTCGAAGACATCACGGAGGCGCTGTGGGGCACCCGGGTCAGCCCGAGCACAGTGTCGAACCTGAACAAGAAGATCTATACCAAGATCGAGGCGTGGCGGAATCGCAGGATCGAAGGCGAGCATCCGTATCTCTACCTCGACGGCATCGTGATGAAGCGCAGCTGGGCTGGTGAGGTTCGCAACGTGTCGCTGCTGGTGGCCTCGGCGGTCAATGCTGAGGGGTTCCGGGAGATCCTCGGCATCTGTGAAGGCGCCAAGGAGGACAAATCCGGCTGGTCCTCGTTTCTGCGGCATCTCGTCGATCGCGGTCTCAAGGGCGTGCAGCTGGTGGTTTCCGACGCGTGCCGAGGTCTTGTCGAAAGCGTTGCGGATTATCTGCCGGAGGCACGCTATCAACGCTGCATGATTTTTATCGTAATGTCTTCAGCCACGTGCCGTCGACCCGGGTCCGCGAGGTGAGCCACATGCTCAAGGCCATTCATGCCCAGGAGAGCCGCGCCGCGGCCGACGAGAAAGCCAGGACCGTCATCGCGGATCTGCGGGCCAGCCGTATGGCCAAAGCTGCTGATCTCGTCGAGCAGGCGGTTCACGAGACGCTCGCCTACTATGCCTTTCCGGACATCCATTGGCGGAAGATTCGAACGAACAATCCGCTCGAGCGCATCATGAAGGAGATCCGGCGACGAACCCGTGTCGTCGGCGCCTTCCCCGACGGTCAATCCTGTCTCAACTTAGCGGCGGCCCGGCTGCGGCACATTGCCGGAACGGCGTGGTCGACCAAATGCTACATGAACATGCGACCGCTCTATCAGCCACAACTCTCTGAAACCGGAGCCGTCGCCTGATCAAAAGTGCGAAAGATTCTGGACAGTACCAACCTGGCTCTTTCCCGCCAATGTTCGGCTGCTGGATTCGCGCGAAGCCTTCAACAATGGGCGCGGTGACGGGCAACAGTCCGTTGTTGTGCTCGCTTTCGAGACCGCCGATCACCCGGTAGACGCGTGGATGGACCGTGCGCTCGCAATCACCAACGCAAATTCGAACACGAGGCTGCAAACAGCGGCAGCCGACAACGCGCCGGTGCGGCTGAGGCTTGGCGCAACGGCTTTATCCGGCGTCTGCACCATCGTCTGGCCAGTCGTGCCGATCCGGCCCCGCTTGCGGATCAGCGAGACCCCGCCGAAGAGGGTCGGTTGGGTCGAAAGCAAGTAAAACCGCCGCATGTTGCAGGCCCGATCGGTTCTTGAGCAATGCTATTTTGACAGCACGAAGATTACGTCCTCACAAGTTGCAGTGTGTATGCCGAAATGCTTGAGCACCAAAAAGCAAGAGTTGCCATCAGGCGAATGGCTAAGGAGATTGCGCCTTCTCATCTCAGTAAGTACCTCGCGCCACTCAAATCTATTAGCATCCCAGCTCTTCTGATCTGGGGCAATAACGACAGAATTGTGCCTCTTGAGAATGGCCATCGATTGAACCGTGATCTTGCAACTCCAAGCTACACGTCATCCAAGCTTGTGGACATATGCCTCAAGAGGAGTGCCCTGATGCAACTGTTGAGGCAATTGCGACGTTTTTAGATAGAGCGGAGACGGTTCGCAATGCTAGGCCGCTGGCCTGACTTACTATCTCTTTCCATAGCGGCGCTCGTATGCCGCTTGCTTTTTCTTTTTCCCCAAACAGTGTTCGAAAAGACAGGACTGGTGAGGATTTCGTTGCTCGACTGGATCTCATTAGAGCACGACGTTCACAAGGGGCTAATTCGCCTTCTTGCGCTGCTCCTAGTCGTTGCGTGTGGTGCCGCGTCTGCATTCAGGGATTACTCGCACTCTTTTCCTGACTTGTTGAACGTAAACGTGTTCTTTTACGGCGACGGAATAGAGAAGACGATTCAAAGCATGTCGGACGACGATATAACAAAACTCAATTCAACATCTGATTGGAAGCAGCGAAAAAAGGAGTACTACACGAAGATCAACAACGAACTGCAGGAGCTAGGAATACCGTTCAAGTTCGGTGATGCCCCAGGGCAAACATCGGCAACCGGGCCGTTAAGATTTCGAACCCAACCCATCGAGAAGTGGGGTGCGCAACTTTACAGGATCACTGAGGCGGGAGGGACGCTGGTGCACGTTAGTCAAAGCCCAGGAACAGAGGAATACCGGACTGTCTCTGAGTTTGGTCTAACGAATTCCGATTTCAACCTCAAAGGAACAGTGAAGGACGTCTACTGGGAGAACGCGATTCTCATAATGCCCGTACTTAAGCAACTCTATCGTATCTCGCCCTCACGCGAGATTTATCACCATTCTCTAATTGCCGCGACGCGAGTAGAGATCTTTCCTTACATCAACATAAGCAAAACTGTTTACCTGGTACCTTCGTCAGACCGATCGCCTATGGCATTTATTCCTTGCCGTAAGCGCCAACGCTATTCAAATGGATCGGTGCTTTGCTAGGTGTGACCTGTGATCAAGCGCCCGCCTGGCCAGCGCCAGCATGCATCCGAAGACAGCGCTAGCAACAGCGGCAATGTGTTTCGCTAGCCAAATGAGCAGATGCTCAGTCGTGAGCACCGTCATATCGTGGTCGGATCGAAATCGCGAGGTGTCCATTCCTCGCCGGGTTCTAGGTCAGCTAGTTCAATTACATGACCCGTGCCTTCAACCGGCCACCCTCCCATTTTGGCTGCCCCGTCGTAGGTGGCCATGCGCCGGGAGATAACCACTTCATCTGTAGCGATGTTGTAGAGCTTTACTTTGTAAACGGTTTCCTGGCCATCTCTATTTCAATTTCCTCTTGATCTGCGTCGTGGGCGTATCCCCGCACAACCACTAAGTTGCCCCGCCTGGGCAGCGGCGCAAGCTTGTCGAGGATGTACTGCGGGGCTCCTTCTTTGATTTCTACGCCGTATGCGTAAACCAGCCCATCGTCGTTGGCGATCTCGTTTATCGTATACTCGATTTGATTCAATTCATCGAGCGTGAGGTCAAGTGCCGCGGCAATCGCCTCGGCTTCCTGGGCGTCGTACTCATCTTTAAGCTGTCTGCTGCTCATTGTACACAACTCATCATCCCGACTGCCATTCCTAAAGATCAACTTCGTCTGCATCGGCTACCAGCATATTGCTCCAACGCCTTTTGCATAATGAGTGAGCGGTGAGATTCGATCGAGTATCCTGGGCGGCGCTCGCGACTGAGTCATTTGGCAAGGCTCCATATTCTCAGCGAGTGCGGATCAGTTCACGTCTCGAAGGTACTTCAGCATACTGTTGCACGCATTCTCGGCATCAGCGAAGCTTTGGAGCGGCCAGCCGAGAATCCTGATCGAGCCACGGCTCTGGTCAAGCGGACGCCACGAGGCGACGTAGCCCGACCTTCCGCGGAAGCCACGACCAGTCGGGCTCTGGAAGCTGATCACGAACGAATAGCCGTCGCTATTCGCACTCCATATTTCCATGTCTTCGGCAGCGCGATGGAATTACAGGGGCATCAGGCTCCGTTCGCCTGGGCAACCCGAGAACGCAATGCCTCGGTCGAACGTCGTAACGTGTCAATACACGGCAGCTCTCGCCGGCAAATTGCGTTCCCTCGTCAAGCCATGGCATGCATCTGGAATCACTAGCAGCTCGGCTTATCCGTCCAGCCACCTGCCTCGATCCCGCGCTTGAAAACTACAGATGTGAAGGTGTTTAGCCACGCAGAAACGCATTCCTTGGCATCGATTTGTCCTATGTTTGTCGCTTCGATCAACTGCCTAAGCAGGTAGTTGACTGTGACACGAGATGCGCTTGATGGCACCCGATTGACGACCAGCGAGTTCTGGCAAATGGTCCGACGCCCCAGTTTGGGAGTTTAAATCACAGGCCTTCGTCAAAATGCAACGCCCCCCGACCGCCGGCCCTCTGGTTGGGTGCTCACGAGCGAAACGGACATCAACCATCCACCCGAGTGGGCGGCAAGTTCAGATACCCATCCGGATGGGCGGGGACAGCACGCGAACTCTTATCAGAATCCTCGCCAAGCTCTGCCGGCCGATCTTGCGCAACAGCCGCTGCACGCGCTTGCGATTGACGGCATGGCCCTGGCGCGCAGCATCGCGGTCACCCGACGCGAGCCGAGGAATGGCCAACTCACGAACAGTTCATCGATCCGCAGCATCAGCGCCGAATCGTCATCGTCGTTGAGGGCGCGGCCGATAGACGCTTGAGCGAGCGACGCCGAGCAGCTGGCACTGCTGGGGCACCGACAGCTCTCCATGATTGCGGTCGACGAGCACGCGGCGATCCGGGGCGCTCATCTTCCGTAGCCCTTCGCTAAAAACTCCCGCTCGATGATCAACTGGCCTATCTTGGCGTGCAGCTTCTCAATCTCGCGCTCGTGCCCGGCTGCGCTGTCGCCGTTGCTCTCGAACGCCCGCGCTGCTTGATCCAGAAGCTGCTTCTTCTAGCGTAACTCTGGTCCGGGGGCAGTAGCGGCCGAAACGTTCCATCACGTTGCTCGGTGGGCATTTTCTTTTCGGTGATCAGCGGACAATCACTCCGCAATGCTTGGTCTGTCCTTGAATTTGCGTTGGCGATCCAACGTGACGCGGCCAGGTCACGGATCTGCTTCGGATCGATCGACGGCTGCGCCTCGAAGTCGAAGCCGGCAAGCTCCTTCACGGCCGGGAAGTGTGCGAGTTTCAGCGCCATCTCGATGCGGCGATGATCCTTCGCGATCTCGCGCTAGCACAGCAGGATCAGCGTCTCACGCGCCGACAGGTTCGCGCGCGCCGCCTCGTCGAGCAGGTTGTCGAGCTGGTCCCGGATGCCGGCGAGCTGCAATCGTGCCAGCATGGCGTCGAGCCGATCGATTGGTGCTTCGGTAGCCTTCTTTATGCGCGCCATCAGAAGCTCCCTCCGATCGCTGCTTCGTATTCGGCAAGAGGACGCAACAACGAGGGCAGTGGAGACGATGCCGGCACCGTCGCTGCCGCAATCTCCGGTCGGCAGACCGCGCCATTCTGCCCGGCAACACCGTCGAGGTGGGTGGTATCGACGATCCGCAGCCGGCGACCTTCCGATTGCTTGTGGACCGCAACCTCGCGCATGCCTTGGCGGATACGCACCTCGCCGGCCGCAACCGCACCGAGTAGCTGTTCGTACCGACCTCGACGGCTTCAACCTGTGTGTCTCGTCACGCGCGAAGCGGACGATCGGCGCCTCGCCGGTCGTGCCGTGGATACGCACGTTCGCCACCTCACGCTCCCACTCGGCGAGATGCGCCTCGAATGCCACCCAGCTCGCGAAGGAATGCCCCGCGATCGCATTCTTCTTCACGTAACCGACGCCATTCTCCGTCTAGCCCTTCGTGCGCGCCCGATACGGTGCGCAGGCGCTAGGACGGAAGCCCCAATGCTTCGCGAACGCGATGAGCTTGGCGTTAAACTGAACCGACCGGCTCACCGCGTCGTGGCGCACCACGAGCGCGCGTGGATTGTCCATCAGCACTTCCTCCGGCACGCCGCCGAAAGTCGTAAATGCGCTCTCGAGCCCACCGAACCAGTGCTCTTGCTTCTCGCCCCGGAACGCACGCACATGCAGCCGCCGCGAATGCCCGAGCGTCGCCACGAACACGAATGCTTTGACCTTCACCCCGCCGATCTCGACCAGACGCTCGCCGAAGTCGATCTGTAGCTGCCGGCCCGGGGGCGTCTCGAACCGCGTCGTCGCCAGCGCTTCCGCCTTGAGTGCCTGGCGATAGGGCTGCACGGCGCGTTGCAGCGTTCGCCGGCTGACTGCCACGCCTTCCTCGGTCAACAGGTCCTGGCGCACCACATTTGCATTGCCGCGATGCCGAATGAACCTCTCGCGCAGCCAACCTTCAAGGCCATCGAGCCGTTTCGGCGCTCAGGCGACCTGAACGGCTTCACCCCGCCCGCCGCAACGTAGTCCTTCACCACGGCACAATTTCACGCCTGTGAAGAACGCGCGGCGCAAGTGCATTGCATCGGGTATGCTACCCGCAAGCCACAAAGTCTGAACGACTCGAAGAACTTCGTAGTATATACAAAGAACTCTCAGGAGAGGAGGTCACCGCTGCGGAAGCGACTGATATCGCGCAACGTTCTCGCACGCTAAAGATTGATTTCGTACCGCTTGCCCGGCGGGCACGAGAAGTCTCCTCCTTCGCCACCAACTCCGGTTCGAAGCGCTGCCGGAGAACGCTGATATTTTGCAGAATGCGCTGATCATCTTCGGTTGCAGGTCACGTAAGATCTCTTATGCCCACTCGGCACCTTTACCCTGTAAAGTTCGAACGTCCTCGTCGATTCCCAGCAACGTGAGTGAGTCCGGCGGTTTGCGAACCGATATGAACGGCTTCTTGGCTTCAATCTTGAGTATTTTCTGCGTGAGGAATGGGTTCGAACCTACGGTTTCGAGAATAAAAAGCGCCTTGACCGATCGTCCCCGGTCAAAAACCAGTCCGCGGCTCTGCTGCTGAATGGAAATCAGACTGACCACGGGTTCGAACCCGTCCTTCGGAGCAATCTTTTCCCGTTGTCGAATGCAATCCTTTTGCAGCGCGGCTCGTTGTATAGTAGATAAAATAACGCATAAGTGACACTGACTCGCGGCTCTAGAATCGAACTCGATCTTACGCGAATCAGAAGTCCGCAGATCGTGCCAAGTTGGCTCAAGCATGCGAGAGGGTGCGACAAGCCATTTCGGCACGGATTTCTGCCGCTGAAAGCGAGTTGGATCTTTCTGAGATCTGGTTGACGGCCTAAAGCCCGAAGCCTGTCAAACGCCATCCGGAACTGCCCCCTTTGCGTCATGAAGAACTGCCCCCACGCTCGGGTTCATGATGTCGGGCCGTCAGCGGCGGGCGCCTTGATGAGGCCGCTCTTTCGCTTGACGCGGAGGCGGTAGCTGTCGCCGCGGATGGTCAGCACGTGGCTGTGGTGCAGGAGCCCGTCAAGGATCGCGGTGGCGACCACCGGATCTGCGAACACGGTGCCCCATTCGGCAACGCTGCGGTTCGAAGTGATCAGCATGGCGCCGGTTTCGTAGCGGCGGCTGACCAGCTGGAAGAACAGATGCGCCGCGTCGGGCTCCAGCGGCAGGTAGCCGAGTTCGTCGACGATCAGCAGCTTTGGCTTCGCCAGCGCGAGCAGTTTCTCGTCCAGGCGCCGCTCGCGCGCCTTGGCGAGGCCAGCGACCAGCGTCGTCGCCGTGGTGAATCGCACCGTGTAACCGGCCAGGATCGCCTCTCGCCCGAGCGGGGTCGACAAGTGCGTCTTACCGACGCCCGGCGGCCCGAGCAGCAGCACGTGCACTTATCCGGAGGGAACTCTCAATCGCCGACCCAACGAACTTCGATCAGCTGCAGAACGGCTTCTTCAATGCACTTGCCACGGGGCTGGGCTACGAGACGACTTCGCCATTTCAGGTACTCCAACCCGCCCCACCCTCATCGGAGTTTCCGGTGCCGACAGCCGGTTGTGGGACTATCTCGATATCATTCCGCCAGCCACACTCAATATGAATGTCGGCTCGGAGCTGGCGGCAACAAGTTTTCAGTCGATTATCAGGGCGTACTTTCCGCGCTCCAGCCTGCTTCCGAGCGCTTCCAGGATACCGTGGATCCAGTCTGTTACAAGGCTTGGGCCGAGACACGCGACAAGCAAGAAGCAGGTCCAACCGGGCACGATTTCCAAGTATGGCCTCTTGGTTGCGAGCTCTGCTCTGCTAAAGCACGCCAAGGCGCCATCGCGCTCAACCGAGACAACCTAGATCCGATCTTCGTGGCGATGAATAACGCCATGCCGTATAGACCCAGCGGCACGGAGCCGATCACCTTCTCGATCGGCTATAGCGACATCGTCGAGCTGCTGCTAAAGGCCCCGTCGCGCAAGTTCAATGTCGCACAAGGAACGTGGAACACCGATGTCTCAAAATCTTGAATCAACGGCTCGTCCGGCGGCTTTTTCGGCCTTTGGGGAGGCAGCAGCTCATCCTCAAAGTTTAGCGAGAAGTTCGCTGCAAGCGGTGTTTCTCCCGACGCGTCACTCGCGAATGTGATGCCCGTCAGCCCACGCCCAGTATTCGGCGGCGCTAGGTCTTGCACATCACAACAAGAACGCCGCACCATGGGATTCGGGTTCAATAATCAACTGCGAACGCACATTCGGGCCTGAGGGCAACATGCAACCATTCACCACGACGCTGCTAATTGCCAATAAGATGGATGTACTCGTACAGTCATTCGTCACCTACAGCGAAGATGAGCAAGCAGACGTTCAGAACAATTCAAAAGCCGGGCTATGGCCTTTCTACAGTAGGGCGAATCGAGCGGGTCGTCGCCCTCGGCAAGCTTCGACAAGGACGGGCGATGACGATCATCATCACCAGCGACGACAAGATACCGATCGTGATCGGTGCTCTTGTCGAAGCCGCCGGAACCTATCTCGGCGCTGAGAGCGATGCGTCGGCTTTCCTCACGAAAGCGCTGTTCAGTGCCGAAGCTCGCGGTCGTAAGAAATGACATAGTGCGCCGGGTTGGGAGTCGCGTGATGCGACGCACTAAGCTTATTGTCGTTCGCCGAAGCTCATCCAAAGCGCCGCCTGCATTGGCGCCCGAGATCGTGGATGCGGTCGTCTGGAGGCAGACGTGTCAACGTCAGGCATCCTGAGCTGCCGCCGAATGGAGTAGCTGTGACAACATTCGTATTCTCCAAGCACGGTTCGTGCAGAATGCGCTTCGATCGTTCGGCCTGTTGAACTTCTCGCCAACACCTGCAGACTGGTATCTCTCTTCCGCACTCGGAATGGCCTATAATAATCCGGGTACGCTCCCCTGGGATCTTACGGTTACCCACTTTTTTGAGGTGCACTGAGCCGAGAAACTTGAGTCGCCAGAATCGCTTGCGATTCTTTGATGGGCACCTGATTCGAGAAAAAGTGCTCTATGGGACTGACTTCACGCGTCCGGGATGAGAAGGCGCATCGGTTGGCGTCTGACGCGTTGACTTGGTTTGACCGTGAAGCTGCGCTGTGCGAATTCCGGGACGCTCGACTTGGCGAGAGCTTTCGCATGCTGCTGCAGCAGATTGGTGGAGATATCGGACAGAGCATTCCGGTGGTTTGCCAAGACTGGGCGAATACCAAGGCGGCCTATCCTTTCTTCTCCAATGAACGAGTAAGCGAGGCCGAAATCCTGTCTGGTCATCTTGAATCCACGCGGGAACTTATCGCGGCTGCGAAAGGGCCTGTCTTGTCCTGCATGATACGACCGAATTCACCTATCAAAGGGAGCGCCCGGATCTGATCGGGATCATTAAGCGTGTCCCCAGAAGGAACTCGCGAAGATTGGACGGAAAACCCGAAACGTACACGACATGCGGAATATTGATGCATTCGAGCCTTGCGGTGACCCTCGAGGGCTTCCCCCGGGGCTCAACGCCGTGAAGTGTGGACCAGAAAGAAATTCAAAGGGGTCGCTGCGCTTAGGCGCGAGGTCAACCCGACACGGATCCCCATTGAAACCAAGGAGAGCATTCGGTGGCTGGAGAACCTCAAGCAATCCACGGACCTTTTCGAGGAGCCATCGCAGTGCATCCATATCGGTGATCGTGAGGCCGACATTTATGAATTGTTTTGTGCCGCCCAAGAGGTTGGAACGCATTTCTGGTAA
The DNA here is from genome assembly GCF_025200925.1 of Bradyrhizobium sp. CB1015. Classification (GTDB taxonomy): domain Bacteria; phylum Pseudomonadota; class Alphaproteobacteria; order Rhizobiales; family Xanthobacteraceae; genus Bradyrhizobium. Next base: position 1,454,150 of record NZ_CP104174.1, read on the forward strand.
GGACCTGTGTCAATCGCCTGGCAGGCGATGGCGATCATACCGTTGCAACGATAATGGACGAGGTCATGGTCAAAGGCCTCCACCGGATCGAAGTCCAGGATAGCAAGGGCAATCCAGACCAGGCTGTTCGTGAAATCCGGTATCGTAAAATCCGTATTTTGCCACCCATAGGCAAGCAGTCGCGGTATCCAGCTTTGACTTTGACAGTGATCCACGCTGATGAACGAGGAGCGCGCAAAGAACAGAAAGAAGATTGAATGGAAACTCCTGACATATCTTCCGGTGCAATCGAGCAGGGATGCGATCGAGAAACTCGATTGGTATTCCCTTCGATGGAAGATCGAGGTCTTCCACAAGATACTCAAATCCGGCTGTAGGGCAGAGGACTCGCAACTGCGGACTGCTCAGCGATTCACGAATTTGATCTCGGTATTCTGCATTGTGAGCTGGCGCATCTTTTGGATGACGATGCTCAATCGTTCAGCGCAAAATGCTTCACCGGAATTTGTGCTGACCAAAGCTGAAATCCAATTGCTTGATCGGCTCGTCGAAAACAAGACTCCAGTCAGCACCAACGAAAGACATTGTCGCATTATCTCATCAAGATCGCCAGGCTCGGCGGCTATCTCGCCCGCGCCAACGATCCGCCACCAGGGACTCTGATCATGTGGCGCGGATTATCGCGATTCATCGATCTCGCAACGGGAGCGAAACTTTCCCAAAAACTCTGCCCCAAAATGTGGGTAATCGTAAGCCCTGGGATGCCACCGCCCGGCTGGGATACGACTTTCGGCCCTGGGGGCACATTGCCGCGGTTCCTGTCGAGCCTCCTAATAGTTGTGGAAATGCGGATTCACTATAGCTCCGGGGCTACGTTCAGCGAGGTCGACAAAGCGGAGATTATCGCAAATCGGATGGGGACTCTGGCCCTACTACCTCGATGATACACACGCGGCCACAGTTGTCAGCTTCGATAATCAAGGGACGATGACTGTAAGAATCGAGAGTCAGAAGGATCGGCCAGTCGCGCTTTTCGCCTCGGTGCTTTCAGCGGCCGAATATCTAGGTGCAAGATAGGGACGAGCTGGGCGGCGACTTCACTCAACTGTTGCGGAACGGCTGTAAGCATCATGATCTAAGAACTCCCGTACTTGAACAGGGGGCGGCGGACGGATGGGCACACTTCGCAAATGCAGCCGCGATATTGCTCCTGATTTTCCAAGCTTCTGAAGCACGTCGAACATTTTCCCCTCTTGGACGGCGTTTCAGTCGCCCATCCCCGCTACGCGCCCGGTTGCCGCATCTCTTCGTCAGACTGGAAGCACCGGACTCACAATGCGGGCCATGACCTTGCCCCCAAGTGTTATTCAATCCTGAGTTCGCTCCGGCTGTTGGATTTGCCCGGTTGGGTGGTGGCAGCGACGGGAGCTGGCGGCGGAGCTTTCGGCATAGCGCAGCGCCAGATCCCGGCGCGGGTGACAGCTGAAGGCGAACTCGGAGGGCGTTTTCCATCCTGCGAGTGTGGTCGCGCATCGTTGTAATCGGCCCGCCAGCATCCGCGTGCGACGCGAGCCTGGGCCAGCGACGTGAACAGCGTCTCGTTCAGTTGATCCCGCAGCGGGCCGTTGAAGCTCTCGATAAAGGCATTCTGCATGGGCTTGCCCGGCCCAATGTAGTGCCATGCGACGCGCCTCTGATCCGCCCCGGTCAGGATGGCGGTGCTGGTCAGTTCGGTGCCGGTGTCGCTGACCACCGTCTTGGGCTTGCCGCGCTCGATCACCAGCCGGTCCAGTTCCCGCGCCACGCGGATGCCGGAGAGCGAGGTATCGGCAGGCACTCGCGGGTGCAGTCATCCACGACGGTGAGGATACGGAAGCGGCGGCCGCAGGTCAGCTGACCCGACACGAAATCGAGCGACCGGCGGTCGTTCGGCGCCATCGGCACCGTCATTGGCGCCCGGGTCCCGATCGCCCGTTTGCGGCCGCCACGCCGCCGCACCGCCAGCCTCTCTTCCAGGTAGAGCCGGAACAGCTTCTTGTGGTTGACCCTCCCGCTTGAGCAGCACATGCAGGCGTCGATAGCCGAAGCGGCGGCGCTCCTGGGCGATTGCCCGCATGCGCTGGCGAAGGCCGGCTTCGTCCGCCCGAGTCGTTTGGTATCTCATGGTCATGCGGCAGCAGCCGATGGCTTTACACGCCCGCCGTTCGCTCATCCCGTGGGCGCCTCGGTGACAGCTTTCCGCGTGGCCGCGGGCGTCACCATTTCTTTCCCACGAGGTCCTTCAAGGCCGCGTTGTCCAGCATGGCATCGGCGAAAAGGCGCTTCAGCCGTGTGTTCTCGTCCTCCAGGGTCTTCAGCCGCTTGGCCTCCGACACCTCCATTCCACCGAACTTCGCCTTCCATTTGTAGATGCTGGCGTCGCTGACGCCATGCTTGCGGCACAGATCGGCAACCGACACGCCGGCCTCATGCTCCTTCAAAATCCCGATGATCTGCTCTTCCGAAAAGCGGCTGCGCTTCATGCTCTGGTCCTTGTTGTGAGCCAGAACGAACTTCACACTGGATTAAGCCCCTGGGGCAAGGTCACTCACGCGCGAGCGGTAGCGCGGAAGTATCCGCGATACGCTGAATGAAGTCCGTGGGGAACGGGAGGCAACATGGACCTCATCCTGTGCCTGAGTTTATCGTAGTCTGAAAACCGCGAGCTGGGATCTTCGGGCCAACGCGTCCGGTCTCTGCGCAGACCAGCCGAACCAATTCGTTGGGCGTCATGTACGGCGCTGATAAGTCGAAAGCTGGCATATTAGAAGGCTTGCTGCGGTGAACGCCTGGATGGCCATTGCGATCCGGTTTTCAATCATGTGGATATCCCTCAGTACGCCAGGGACACGACCTCATCCGAAGCAAATGGAGCCTCGAGAATGATTATTCAAGTCGCGAGTTGCAACAGCATGCGCGTGCTCACCTACTAGGCCTAGTTGTTGATCGGGGCGACGGAGGCATGCCAACGTTGCTAACGACGCTGACGCTGGTCAAAGCGCCGGCTTGCCTGAAGGCAGGGGGCGTTCGCAAATAGTAGAGGAGAGATATCATGAATCGCTCTGTCGCCACTATCGCACTGACGCGTTTGGGAATCGCTCTTTCCAGTGTTGCCATCGCACAGACAGCTAGACAGGAGAACAACACCCTTCCAGGGCAGGAGCGCGCTCTCAGTGTCGCGCCGGGCTAAGTGCAGCCGACCAGAGGGGTCGTGTTTTTGACAGCGGCAATCAACTCAGACGGCAGCATAGCGGGCTGCTTCGGTTACAACACCGCGAACACCAAGAGGGGCTGGCATATATCAGATCGATTTCGGACACAACGTCCAAGCAATCAAGGGTTGGAGCCGATGGGTTCAGGCCGACACCTTGACGAACGGTGCGGAGAACGCTTGGTGTAACACTGCCGACCGGGCCGGCAATGACAATGCAGTTTGGGTTAACTGCCAGACTAGCAGTGCGCCGGTTGACGCATCCTTCTTCTTGTTCGTCGCCACCGAACTTGCGTGGCGACCTCAACCCCAGTGAGGACGATCGGCCTTCCCACGCTGATCGAGGGCGGGTAAGAAGTAGAGTATTTTCGCTAGTCACGCACGCCCACTCTCACTGGGCTCGTCCGGCTTTTCCTGATTATCGGGCGAGCACGCGAGCAGGCCGCCACCGTTGTGAGCGTGCATGTCGATCTCTTGCCCGCACGCGAGTGCCGTCTCGAACCGCAAATGATTACAGTGGTGTCCGTAGCGAAGGCCTAATCCACTCACTTGAGATCATTTGCTTCGGGGTTCTTGGCAGGATCGTTGATGGCCGGAAGCTCGCATGATCCTGCGCGACATGCAGGCCGACGACGGCGCGCATCTTGCACAACGCCAGAAGTCTTCGGGAGCGATTTGAGCCGGAGGAGTAGCAAAGGAGGCCGCTCGCGTCGTCGTGCAAATGGCGGGAAAGCAATCTATAGAGCGCGACGAGGCGATGCGCGATATCGCACGCCTCTGCCGCAGTGATCTCCTCCCCGACACGGCTCTGTATATACGCCGAAGCTCTTCGAATCGTTCGGATGAGAATTGATGGCCAGTTCGTACTATGCCCGATGAGATGTAGTGCTGGGGCGCATCCTTCACAGAAGCTGAAAATGCAGGCAAGCGCATTCAAGCACACTACGCATGCTCTCCACTGCCAGCCGAGGTGTTGTTCTAAAAGTCAAGCTGATCAAATGGCCCCGGACCTCCTTGGGCCCGCTCCGCAGAAGTGTCGGCACCTGCATCAGATCGCCAGCAGGCTGGGGTGAACGAAATTGATTTGGGTGCCAACCAGTCCTGGTAGCTGCGCCGCCACTCTCCTCAAGATACAATTTTGCGCGGATATCAGGATAGCTGCGCGGGGTAAGAGAAATGATCGAAAGGCGCGTGCTTTGGCTTTGTCTCGTTATCGGTCTCTGTATCGGCCTTGGCGTATGGTTGATCTTGCCGGGTGGGCCGGCCGGTAAGAGCGATGGTGTTCGTACGAGCGACAACCCGCTTATCGATAAGGTCAAATCAACCTGGCGAGCGCAGGATGGTGAGACAGCGGAGCAAATCTTCACCAAGGTCTCGAAGGTAGCACACTTCATCCCCAGGGGATGGGAGGCTGGTCAAAAGGCCGACTCGGGCGAGTCAGTTATTTTTTCATGGGCCAAACACCGGGCCGATAAAACAAAGGAAGAGTACACGGTCACGTGGGAGGTGATGCCCGATGACACAGTGAAAATTGTGGCGCCGTATGCAAAGCCGATGGAACTAGGCTGGCAGGCGTTCGCACTCTCGCTCATCGCGGACGAAGTGACAAACGACGAAAGCGGCGTGAACCGTCACTTTCTGCATAATCCCGCTAACTTCAACTTCGTGACCACCGCCCAGGGCAAGTTGGGCGATCTTCTGCGGCGTGGCCGCTGCGCTATCGGCGAGCCGGTTGGAGTGCATTACTCGCCGACGAGAGATGAGCAGCAAACCACGAAGGGCGGGCTATGGCGCGTCGAGCTTTCGGTCGACTGCAATGTTCCCGGACCTAGTTACTTCACGCGCGACGGAATCATTATTTTCGAGAAGCGTGAAGGGCAAGATTGGGAGCCACAATCGTTCTTTGCCAAGCTTATCGCCACGTATGCACCCGGCTCTTGGTTTAAGCTTGCGGACCCGAAAGATCAGGAATCGTTCGAGGCGGACAGGAAGGTGTTGTCAAAATGACGTTCGCCGTCGATGATGAAGTCGCATCGCTCTTCAAAGTGTCTGCGCTTCGTGCTGCACACTCGATCTCGACAACCAAGCTCAAGTGGAGTTTGTCGGACGGTTGGGCGAGGTAAGATTGCAGACCAACACGGTTGCCGTGCTTTCACGTTCCGAGCCTGTTTGTTCAATACGCAAACTGATCAGCCGCTAACGTCTGTCTACAGCGGAACTATCGAGTATTGGGCCACTGTAGGACCTGCCAGACGCATCGATTATCCAATCTCCCTAGGCGATCGTCTCGCCGGACCGCGACCGTTCCGTCTCCGCAACCCCGAGCAGCTCCGACGGAGCAATCGCGGTCGGCGTGCCACTGGAGAGAAAGAATGGCAGCTTGAAAACAGCCCGCAGTTAAAGGGCCGATTGACATCCATCGATCTTTTCAACCTTTAGCCGCTGACGTCGATGTATGAGGGCTCACTTGCTCGGCCGCCAGTTTGGTCTCTTCAACGCAAAAGCCCGCCATATGGCGGCTTTTGCGTTATGCTTCATCACCTTTGCCGTATCACCTTTGCTAATAATAACTGGGTGGTTGCCCACGGGTTGCCCAAAAAAAGTCTGACTAATCCCGGCTGGCTTGAGTACGATTGAAAGCCTCCGATTCTGGGCTCTACTTCTAGTCGTTCCTTGTGACCTTGCCCCACAGGCTTAATCCAGTTTGAAGTTCGTTCTGGCCCACAACAAGGCCAGAGCATGAAGCGACGCAGCCGCTTTTCGGAAGAGCAGATCATCGGGATTTTGAAGGAGCATGAAGCCGGCGTGTCGGTTGCCGATCTGTGCCGCAAGCATGGCGTCAGCGACGCTCTCGCGCAGCGCCGGGACGCGTGGGGTGAGTGCAACCAAAGCGTTGCTTCGCTCACTGCAGCAAACGTAATGAGAATGCAGGGAACTTGAACGCGGGATCACTTTCACGCGAGACCATCTTGTCGGCGCCATCGCAGGGCAAAAGTGTGCGAACTTCAGATTGCGCATTGTTAATTGTTCTCCTCATAACACAATTGGAGGCTGTCGTGACAAATGCAGCAGCAGCGCTTACCAACTCGGTATCGGTGACAGAGAATTCCGATGGACGTTGGAGGTGTTTAGTCTCGGAATCGATAGGGCACTCTGGCATATCTCGCAGGAGAAGCCGCATGCCGGGCCGTGGTCAACCTGAGCCTCGCTTGGCGGCGTTCTCACCAGCTCGCCGTCCAGCGTCGATAATTCGGATGGCCGTCTCGAAGTGTTCGCCCGTGGCATCGACAAAGCGTTGTGGCACATCTGGCCGGACAAGCCACATGCCGGACCGTGGTCAGGCTGGGCCTCGCTCGGCGGCGGCATCACCAGCGATCCTGCCGTGGTCGACAATTCCGATGGCCGTCTCGAAGTGTTCGCCCGGGGGACCGACAACGCGTTGTGGCACATCTGGCAGGAGGAGCCGCATGCCGCTCCGTGGTCCGGTTGGGCCTCGCTTGGCGGCCAGATCACCAGCGATCCCGCCGCGATCGCCGACAGCGACGGCCGGCTGGAAGTGTTTGCGCGCGGGGCTGACAACGCGCTTTGGCACATCTGGCAGGATAAGCCGCGCTCCGGACCGTGGTCCGGCTGGGCATCCCTGGGCGGCGTTCTCCTGAGCGATCCACTCGCGCCTGACGGACTGCACAAGAGGTCGGCCGTCTCACAAGGCGGCCTAACTGACCCATCATTATGCGACTACGTCGTCACACAACGTCGCTTCATCGCGCGCTAATTCCGGCTTTGGACCGGCCCTCGGCCCCGTTACCCGTTTTAATCCGTTGAACGGCGATTTACGCTTCGTGTCGCACGCCATGGAAAACTGCTCCCTCGGCGTCACGAGGAATTGCCCCCTCCTTGGATAGCCGAGGAGAGAGCGAATGAACGAGGAACGAATAACGGAAGGCTCGTCGTGGATTGATCCACGGGGGCAGGTGATGAAGACGCCGGATGACGTGGCGGAGATGTTGCGCCTGAGGGCGTGCGGGTAGGGTCTGAAGCGGATTGCGCGGCAGCTGGGCTGCAGCCATCACACGTCATCGACGCGCCGCAAGGACCGAGCGCGCCCTCAGCCGGCACCGGATCGCGGCAGACCGAGTGCCGGATCTGGCGCGCTCCTCTTCTCACCCCGCGTCGGATGGTTGCACGCTCGAATACTCCGACGCCACGAGGCTGAAAAAGGCCGTCAACTTGAGGTCGTTGAAGCGAGAGAAGTCGCCGGCCTCGGCAGCCGCCGTCACGGCAACGATGAAGGTGACGCCCCGCATTGCCTGCAGGGCCTCTACAAATGGCGTGATCGACCATTGTGGCGCCAGCTCCCCGATCACTTGGACAAACAGTCCACACGGACCTCAGCGTCGGTTACGGCATGAATGTAGTCCTGCAGAACGATTTGGCTCGCCGGGTGCTCGAAGGCGCGCCGTATTGAGCCCGCCGGACTCTGCAGATATGGCCTGCATCGCGACAACTGAACGGACTGGGGCACGACTGCCACGTCGTGGTTCCCTCGCTGATCCCGATGAAGGCCGGGGATCGAGTAAAAACCGACCGGCGCGATGCAGCGGTGCTGGCCAAGGGCGGGCTGACAGCTGTGGGGGTCTGGATGCGGCGCATGAGGCCCTGCGCGAGCCCTCGGATTATGGCGCAGATTCTGCGATTTCCATTGGTGGGCGATGCAGAGGCAGCCGACATCACTACAAAACTTGGTAGGTTGAACTTGATGGGTCTTTAATACCAAATCACCTGCCCTCAGATGCTAGACTGCCGTCTGAGGCTCTTTCTGATCGGCTTAACCGTTGCTACCACGACAAGATCGAGCGCACAGGGCGCGGACGCTATTCCATTCTACGTTGACCAAGGTGCAGAGTGGACCGCGACGGCGAGAGCGGACTTCTATGTGCGCGATCAGGGCTCGCGTTTGATCGCGCTCTCCTGGATGCAGGCTCTAAAGCAAAGGAACGGACAACCGTTCCTCGCCGATGGTTTGTCGCGGTACGGCTATCTCCCCAATCCAGGCAACAAGGTCAGTCTTCCCGTCGGCTTTCATGCCTCCGGTCCTGAAGGTTTCCAAATTGTCGGAATGACCTGCTCCGCATGTCATACGCGCCAGATCGAAGTGGAAGGCAATGTGTATCGTGTCGATGGCGGTCCCGGACTCGTGGACTTCTACACGCTGCTTGGTGACTTGGACAAGGCTGTCGGCGATGTGCTTGCTAGCGATGACTCGTTTGCTCCTTTTGCTGCAGCTGTTCTGCAGTCGGCAAATCCCGATACGGCTGATCTTGAGGTTCTTCGCCGGCAGGTAGACAGGTGGTACTTGCGGTTTCACACGCTTGTGGTGCGAGCCCTGCCCAAAAGCGGCTGGGGAGTAGGCCGTTTGGATGCTGTCGGGATGATCTTCAACCGGTTATCCGGACTGGACATCGGTCCGCCACCCGATTTCATGATCCCGGAAAACATAAAAACCGCTGACGCTCCCGTGAGATACCCATTCCTTTGGAATGCGCCGCGGCAGGACAAGACGCAATGGCCGGGATTTGCAAAGAACGGAAGTGACATCTTGGGGCTGGCCCGGAACGTTGGCGAGGTTTTAGGGGTGTTCGCTACGTTCGAGCCGAAGCGTCAGGGAGCGGTCATCAATTTCCTCAATGGCAATTCCACCAATTTCGACGGCCTTAGCGAGCTTGAAAACCTCGTGAAGCGAATCGGCCCTCCGAAATGGCCCTGGAAGATTGACGCTGCCTTAGCCATCCGGGGTAAGATGATTTTCGAAAGAGGTTCCGATGAAGGGGGATGCAGCGGTTGTCATGGGATTGAAGGCGGCGAGCAGCGCTTTCCATTCATCAAAACGTGGAGAACCGTGGTGCAGAACGTCGGTACCGATACACGTGAGTACGATGTTCTCGCCTGGAAAGCGAAGACAGGCGTCCTGAACGGAGCGTACATTCCCTTCGCAACCGCTCCTCTTAAGGAAAGGGATCAGGTTCTTAACATTCTCGCGACCTCGGTCATTGGTTCGATCGCAGAACACTTGCTAGCCGGTGGTGACCCTTCCACCAACGCACGGGTCGCGGCGTCACCAGATCCGGGGTCGTCGGAGACCCCGGAGTCTCTGGGGTTGGTACGACTACCGCCGACCCTGCAGGATCTGGTAACGGCGTTCGACGCTGTCAGCACTTCGGAAGAGATCAAAAAAGCCAAGCGGAAGGGGCAGAAAAGGCATCGCGCAGTCGACTCCCTCAATGGGGCGCCTACGAGGCCCGCGTTCTGCAGGGCATTTGGGCCGCCGCACCTTATCTTCATAACGGCTCGGTTCCTACCCTAGCGGAATTGCTCAAACCATCCGGGCAGCGCAAATCGCAGTTTAGCATTGGACGGAAGTACGACATCGAAAACGTTGGTCTTGCCGCCGCTCAGGAGCCTCAAAGTGACTCACTATCCGTCACGGATTGTAATGACATCAATTCTGGAAACAGCCGATGCGGCCACGAGTACGGGACGAATTTGAGCGAACAAGACAAAAAGGCGCTGCTCGAATACCTCAAGACGCTGTGACCCGTCGTTCGCTCTTTGAGCATTCTCAAGAGGTCGGTACCCAACGTCGCTCGAAATGAGGCCGTCGGCAAATCCACCTCTGGAGAATCTGGCGAAACTACGAAGCGAGAACTTTTCGTGGACGGGTGCGCTTCTGGGTTGATTGTGGAAGCGAATTGCATGGCCGCATCATGAGAGCGAATCTATATCTGGCAGCGTTTGTGCAGTTGCCTAATGCCTAGGGGAATACCATGACACGCTTGTTTGTGCTTCTGCTCTTTGCCGTCATATCGGTATCTGCTCACGCGCAGTTGCCCGTCCCCTCCACATGGGTGAATCAAAGGGGCTCGTTTCTCTCGATCCAGATGCTAGACCCGTCAACAGGGAATTTCGCGGGAACGTATGTCAACAACGCGACTGGATTTTCGTGCCGGGGACAGCCTTACCCTGTCGCAGGCGTCGTCACGGCAAACAGAATAGATTTCTACGTCAATTGGACGGCACCCGCGGCCCCAGACTGCAAAACAATCACGATTTGGAATGGTCGTGTAGCTGCTAATAAGATTCCAGCTGGGTGGACACTATATTACGTGGGATCGGACTGGCAGTTTCATAAAATGACGGGGCGTGACTTGTTCACGAGGAGGTAGACCAAACTGCTTCAAGTTTGTCGTTCCTGTCAGGGGTGCGCATTCCGACGAAGTCGGCCGTGGATTCCGAGCGAAGCCGGCCGCCTGTACCGATTGTGACCTGCCACTGCGTATTCCTCCAGAAGGAGTTAGAGTCCGGCCCGAAGCGAAGCGGCTGAGGCCTTGGAAGAGCAGAACGCGAAGCTGAAGAAGCTTCTGGCCGAGCAGATGCTCGATGCGCCCGCACTTCGCGAGCTCCTTTCAAAACAATGGTAGGGCCCGCCGCAAAGCGCGCTGCGATCGCGCATCTGCAGGCTGTCATGAGCCTGTCGGAACGGCGGGCCTGCTGGATCGTGGGGGCGGATCGCAAGATGATCCGCTACCGCTCAAGCCGCCCGCCGGACGCAGTTCTGCGTGGCCGATTGCGCGATCTCGCCAACGAGCGGCGGCGTTTCGGCTATCGCCGGTTGTTCGTCTTGCTGCGGCGGGAGGGCGAGCCATCGGGGATCAACCGGATTTACCGGCTTTATCGCGAGGAAGGGCTCACCGTCCGCAAGCGGCGGGCTCGCCGCAAAGCTGTGGGGACCCGTGCCCCGATCCTGGTCGAGGCGAGGCCGAACGCGCGCTGGTCGCTGGACTTCGTCCACGACCAGTTCGCCAATGGCCGACGCTTCCGCATCGTCGACGACGTCACCAAGGAATGCCTGAGCGCCATTCCGGAGACCTCAATCTCGGGGGCGGCGCGTGGCCCGCGAACTGACGGCAATCGTCCAGCGATGCGGCAAGCCAGGAATGATCGTGTCCGACCATGGCACCGAATTCACCTGCAACGCCATGCTCGCTTGGTGCAAGGACGCAGCCATCGATTGGCACTTCATCGCACCGAGAAAGCCGATGCAGAACGGCTTCGTCGAGAGTTTCAATGGCCGGATGCGCGATGAGCTACTCAACGAGACCCTGTTCTTCGATCTCGATGACGCCCGCGCCAAGATCGGCAATTGGGTCGCCGACTACAATCTCCAGCGTCCCCACTCGTCGCTGAAATACCTGACCCCCGCGGCCTACGCCGCCCACCTCACCGCAACGGACGATCGGCTGCGCAACCCCGACCAGCTCCGCCGATCGTCCGTTGCTGCACCCGCGCCACTTGGCGTACAAACCCCGAGACTCTAACTGCCGCTGGATGAAAATGCAGTGGCAGGTCACCGCAGATGCGCACCCGATGGGCTTCCTATACTGCCAACCTCGTTCGAAGTAGGTTGCAAGGTCTGCGCGAGCGCAAACAGCGGAACCTGTGGCTGCTAATGGCAGCGGATTCATGATTGCCCCGGTCCTCGCCTGGGCCAGAAAGAGCGTAAAACTCGATTAAGCCTAGGAGCCCCCCTTCTCGAAAAGCCTGGCCAGTCTCAAATTATCTGACACGGACACTCGAAGTTCTCACTCAGGCAAGAGCCGCTAGACAATTTAAACTACGTCATCCTCAAGACATCGATGTCCCAATCCCGACGGTAGGACGGGTATACCCTGTCAGTGCAGAGAGAGGCGCGTTGTGTCACGAGGAAACGCTCGGTCATAAACCTGCAATCAAAGCGTGCTACGTAGCTTGGTCCGACAACTTGCCGCTGCTGGTCGGAGTGACGCGCAGTGTTTTTTGGCTCATTGATTTGTCGGGATGGGTATTCGCGCATGGTTTACGACACTGCTACGGTGCAGATGCTCCGCAACGTCCTTGATGAAGTACTTGCTAGCTCCACGTTCATCGGGCAGGAGCACCGCTCTGCGCTGGAGATCGCGGAGCGCATTCTTTGGCTTGCCTCACAGGGAGAGCGGGAGGCCGCGACAATCAAACAGCACTTACTGAACGAGTTTTTGGTGAGCGGTAGCGATAGCGTAAGAGCCGAGAACGCCACCTCGATGGTAAGCAAGGCTCCGCGTTTGTGTTCGGACATACGATACCGGGGATCCTAGTAACGCCGGTCGGAGGTTCCGAGCTGAATGACAAATGCCGGCCAATCGCCGCTGAAATTGTTTGACGCTGGGCTATGCACATGCAGATCCCATTGCGCCACTCCGCCTCCGCGGAAAAGAGATCTGTTCGGTGTCATCTCCATATCGCTCGCTAGACAAATGCGCCTCGGAGTCATGTGATCTGAACGAATCCTAGAGCAGCCTACTTACCATTCAGGATCCATACAAAGCCCTCGCCGTGGCGAGGGCTGGACAAGCAGTGTCCGAGGCAAATGTCCGCACTGATCGCGCGCTTAACCCTGAGGGTTCGGCAGGGCTTCCGATGTTCCCCGCCACGGTGCTTCGTCCTGCTGGAGCATTCTTCCGCAGCGTCTGGATAGGAGGCGACCATTTCTTGTTCTGTTCAGTACTCGCTTGCCGACATCAGCCTGAGGACACGCAATGTCCTTTCCGAGTCGCTTGGATCTTCGGAGCCTTGCTGCATCTTCCTGTCGTCGTAGTCGATCTTCCAGAAGAACTTTTGACCCACCAAGTCGAAGCTTCCGAAGCCGTGCTCGCCATGAGAATCGTTCTCCTCTGTAAACCCGGAGAAATCCGCCACCTGACGGAGCGCCTCGGCCTTACGCAGTCGGGTAGCTCGGCGGCTCCGATTGTCATCATTGCCTTGCCGCCACCGAAGTGCGCCGGAAGGCATCGTTCAGAAGGGCGATACTATTCATCATCGCACTCCTCCGCGTCCTCGCGCCTGTAGGGCGTCATGCGGACCACACGTCGCTCCACTCGCGTGCACTCTTCGGGGTGGTAGTAGTTGCGAACCAGCATCGCCACCCTCCTAGATCAGGCCGGCGAGCACAAGTGCCGAGACGATCGTCTTGCCACCACATGCTTCGCAGAAGCCCTGGTCTTGATCGGGCTCCATGTCGGCGGTGTTGTTGCACCCCGCCGTCATGCAGATCGCGGGGCTCGTTTGAACTCTCTCGGCAAGAGAAATGTTGGACATCGTGTCCTCCTCGCTACGAGCTTCCGACCCATTCGGGTGCTCGTTCCGAGGCGGAGCGAGCGTCCACTACTGGAGCTATGCGGGATTTTGGGTGACGAGGTGATCAGGCGGCGTGGTTTTCCGGCATTTGGATGACCTCGATGCCGTCATTAAATCTGACACCTGCGATGACCTTGGGCATTGGATTTGTGCCGTTGAGCCGCCGGCAGGTCTTTGATGCGGCGATGACCAGCTTGAACACCATCAGGCTTGGCGGTGGTCGGCGACAACGAGCCCTTGGTGCGCACCGTTCTGTGCCGCACGGTCGCGAACACGCTTTCGATGGGATTGGTAACCGGTATGAGATGGCTCGGTGCCAACGTTCCGCTGCGGTGTTCCTACATCGTGGCGTATGGTGCGACCATCGGGACAGAGGCACCGGGAGCACGAAGTGCGGACAGGCCGATGCACACGATGAGCCGAGAGCTCGAGTTAGTAGCTGGCCGCCTCTGCGACTCGCCCGGTTGCGCCGCGAGCGCGAATCCGTAGTTGTCGTGTCGCCCGCAGCTCCCGTCATGTGTTCGGCAGAGGAGGTGCGAATGCGACGGATAAATTGGCATTGATGTCCACCGAACCTTCGGGGAGGTGGTATTTTGGGAGAACGGCAGGCTTCGACATGCGGGTCGCATTGATATGACGCGGACTGCGCTGGAGGGATTTGGCAAAACCCCGCTGGCCGGTGATGAGGTGGTGCTCGAAGCGACTGGTAACCGCCTGGCGGTGTCGCGGGTTCTGGCGCCATTCGTGGCGCGGGTGATCATCGCCAATCCGTTGCAGGTGAAGGCGATCGCCCAGGCTCACGTCAAGACCGACAAGATCGATGCCGGCACGCTCGCCAGTCTGCAGACGGCGGGATACCTGCCGCAGATCTGGACGCCTGACGCGGAGACCGAGCGCAAGCGTAGGCTGGTGGCGCGGCGCTACCAGGTCGTGCGGCATCGCACGCGGCTCAAGAACGAGGTGCATTCGATCCTGCACGCGCACCTGATCCCGAAGTGCCCGCATGCCGATCTTGTGCCGGGCATGGTTGGCCGCTCAACAGTTGCCGGACGATGAGTGAGCGGCCATCGACCGGCATGTCCGTGAGCTTGACCGGCTGGCGAAAGACCTGGTCCTGCTCGACCGCGAGATCGCGCGGGACGCAATCGAGGATTCCGCGGTCAACAGATTGATGACGATCACCGGCGTGAACCTGGCGGTCGCCGCCGGCATCGTGGCGGCGATCGGCGACATCAGCCGGTTCAACAGCCCGCACAAGCTGGTGAGCTATTTCGGGCTGAACCCGCGGGTGCGGCAGTCCGGGTTGGGAGCAGCCCACCACGGCCGTATCAGCAAAATCGGCCGCAGTCATGCGCGCGCCATGCTGGTCTAAGCGGCCTGGGCAGCGGCCAAGGCGCCCGGTCCACTGCATGCTTTTTTCGTGCGGATCCGTGCGCGGCGGCCATCAGATCGCCGCGGTGGCCGTGGCTCGGAAGCTCACTGTGCTCTGCTGGCACTTGCTGACAAAGGGCGAGGATTACCTGTGGGCGCGCCCGGCGCTAGTCGCCGGCAAGACCCGCGCGATGCAACTTCAAGCCGGACATCCACAACAGAAAGGGAGCCGCCGTGGACCAGCCTATGCCTACAACATCAAGCCGCTGCGCGACCGCGAGATGTTGATTGCCGCCCAGGCCGAGCAAAGCTACGAACGATTCGTGTCGCAATGGAAGTCGCGGCACCCAAAAAGTGGCTCGCGAGCGCCTCAGTTCGGCAGGACAAAATAGGCAGTCCGGTGACGCTTGCAGCCGACGCGTCACGCTTCGCCACGAGGTCGCCCGCGCCCAACAACCATAATCGCGGCTGATGGCAAGTTCTAGCCAGGAATGCAGTCCCGTTCCACTGCCAGTGTGCCGCCGTGCTCGGGCCGGTCAAGGCCAAGCCTTGCGGTGGCCGCAGATGCGGCCAGCCTTGACCGCCCCGGCGCGCGGCGGCTGCGAGATCGGTGGCCGGGACGGAAGAATGGCCCGCAGCGCAGCCGAACAATAGGTGGACTTACAGCGATCTCCGCAGTCGTCGTCTCGGCGACGAAGAAATCGCTTGTCCATCTCATCCGTCGTGCGCAGATGGTCCCAATGCTCGGCGGGGAAGTCGTAGAAGGTCAGCAGCGCGTCGCGGTCCTTGGTGAGGCATTCGACCGCCCGGCCATACTTGGCGCGGTATTTCTCGGCAAAGACATCGATCGCCGCTTCGGCGGCCGCCCGGTTCGGCGCCCGGTAGATCTCGCGCAGGTCCGTCTTCATGTTCGCCTGCACCGAGAGCGGGACCTTGTCCAGGACATTCACGGTCTTGTGCACCCAGCATCGCTGGTGCCGGGTGCCGGGACAAGCCTCATCGAGCGCCTTCCAGAAGCCGAGCGCGCCGTCGCCGACGGCAATTTCCGGGGCGATCTGCAATCCGCGCTGCTTGACGTCGATCAGGAGCTCGCGCCAGCTCTGCGTGCTCTCCCGCACGCCGACCTGAAAGCCGATCAGTTCCTTCTTGCCTTCCGGCGTTGCGCCGATCAGCACCAGCATGCATTCGCCGTGGTCTTCCATGCGCGCCTGCAGGAAGACCCCATCGGCCCACACATACACGTAGCGCCGCGCCGACAGATCGCGCTTCTGCCAACGCTCGTACTCGCCTTGCCATTCGGCCGTCAGCCGGGAAATCACCCCTGGCGACAGGTTCGGTGCGTCCTTACCCAGCAGGGCCGTCAGCGCCTCCTGGAAGCCGCCGGTCGAGATGCCGCGCAGGTAGAGCACCGGCAACAGCGCGTCCAAACTCCTGGTCCGTCGCGCCCACAGCGGCAGAATCGCCGAGCTGAACTGGATCCGCTCGCCATCGCCGGCCGCGCCGCGGTCCCGAATCTTCGCCCGTGCGACTTCGACGGGGCCGATGCCGGTCGTTCGCGCCGGGCCGCGACCGTGCCGCACCACGCGGGCGCGCCCATCGGCCGGCTTCAAGTCCTTCATCGTGGCAAGAAACGTCGCGACTTCGACCTCGATCGCCTGCGCCAAAAGCTGCTGCGCGCCCGCTCGCAGGATATCCGTCAGTGGATCGTTGATCTCGTCGGGCTGACGAAGACCGCTTCTCGCACCTTTACATCATTGGCAAGACTGTACCGGAAAGTCGACTTTAATCGAGACGACGGCGCTTCAGGACATCGAGCGCGGATGTGGAATCGCTCTTATCGATCCTCACGGCGACTTGGTGGAGCGCGTCGTGGCGCAGGTTTCCACGAGACGCTCATCAGACGTGATCTACTTAAATGCGTGCGATCCCTCCCAGCCGTATGGGTACAATCCCCTGCGGCATGTCCGTGAAGATCGGATCGCGCTCGCTGCTTCTGGCTTCATCGAAGTATTCAAGAAAATGTGGCCGGATGCATGGGGCCTTCGCATGGAGCACATTTTGCGCAACGTTTTGATGGCGCTGCAGGAGCAACCGCACGCCACGATGCGCATCCTATCGGACCGGAAGTTCCGCGCCGAGATTGCGCGACACTTGAAAAACGAGTCGGTTCGGACGTTCTTCATAAAAGAGTTTGAGCGGTTCTCGTTTGGCTACCGTGCCGACGGCACGGCGCCGATCCAGAACAAAGTGGGCGCCTTCCTTTCAGATCCGATACTCAACAGACTTCTAACCGCTCCCCAGCATGATCTCCATGTGCGGCAAATCATGGATGAGGGCAAAGTACTACTGGTGAACCTGGCCAAAGGGCAAATCGGTGAGGACAGCTCGTACACCTGGGCGGATTGCTCGTCACTACGCTCGCGCTTGCTGCGTTTAGCCGCGCCGACCTACCCGAGTATGAACGGCGTCCGTTCTTTGTCTACGTCGACGAGTTTCAACACTTGCAGTCGCCCACCAATACCTCCATCAGCTTGAACCAGAGGTGCGTCACGCCGTTCTCGGAAACGCCGGTACGATCATATCCTTTAGGGCTGGTTCAGACGGTGCGACATACAGGGCGCGGAACTTTCAAGGCCGATTTGATGAAGCCGATCTGTTGCAGCTGTCCAACTATCGTCTACTTAAAGCTGATGATTGATGGTACTCTTCTGATTGATGGTACTCCTTCACTTCCCTTCAGTGCGACCACGCTTGAGCCCTGTACTTTTCGAAGTTAGTGAGAGAAGCTGTTATCCTTGGAAGCCATCGCGGAAACGTGAATTGCATCGCGCCGAGCCTATTCATCAAGGAGGCCTTCCGGCTTCAATGCGGTCGGGCACTCCATCTCTACAGCGAAGGGCAGGGGTGCACGAAGGACTTCGCTGCTGCACTTCGTTGATATCACGCGGCGGCCGATCAGAAGTTTGCACCTGCCGAGTTCGCGCTCGGCGATGTCTATTATCAGGGACGCGGCGTACCCGTCGATTTCGCCCAGGCTGCGATCTGGTATGGCAAGGCCGCCGCGCAGGATCACGTGAGGGCGCAGATTGGGCTCGCATTCATGACGCTGAAGGGTAGGGGCTTGCCCGAGAGCCCGACTGAGGCTGCTCGCCTATTCCAGAGTGCCGCCACGCATGATGATCCGATCGCACTCTACAACATCGGCCTGTTTCGGTTCAGCGGCAAGGGCGTCGCCAAGGACCTCGATCGCGCCGAGACCGCGCTGCGCAAGGCGGCGCGGAAGGATTATCTTCCGGCAATTCAGGCACTCGCGGAATTCTATTCGAGCGGAGCCGATGCCGAGCCCGATTTGCGGGAGGCGGCGATTTGGTATGAGAAGGCGGCCGAGCGGGGCGATGTGCAGGCGCAATTCTTCGTAGGGCGGTTCTATGCGACTGGTGTCGGTGTCTCGCCCAACATTCGTCATGCCGCGAAGTGGTTCGAGCGCGCGGCCGAAAATGGCCATGCCACTGCGGCGTTCAATGTTGCAATCTTCTATCTCAACGGCTCCGGCGTTCAGCGCAACTTGGAGGCCGCGATAAAATGGTTTCGAACGTGCCTCCGATGGCGGCATCAGCGCCGCACAGGTGCAACTCGGAAAGCTCTATTCGACCGGCGCTGGCGTTCCCAAAGATCAGGAAATGGCGTCGGAATGTGAGCAGGGCCGCCAGTAGCGGAGATCCTGACGCCAAGACCGCCTATGCGGTCTTCCTGCTTCATTAGGATGCGTCTGCTGATAACGTTGCACGCGAGCACTCTTTGTTGGGAGAGGCCGCGGAGGCTGGTCATCCTCCGGCGGCGTTTCAACTGGGCGCGCTGAAGATGGGTAAGTTCGGAGGGGCCGCCGATATATTAGGCGCAATCCTATGGCTTACACGGGCGGGGGAAGCCGGTTATGTCGAGGCGCAGTACATGCTTGGACTTCTCCATCTGGATCCGAAAGAGCGGCGTGGGGAATGCTCAGCAGCATCATCGTGGATGACCAAGGCCGCGCGCGCGGGGCATGCAGCCGCACAGTTCCAGCTCGCCGTTATGTACTGGAGTGCGCCTGGATCTTGCAGAGGGTGTGAACTGGTATGAGGCCGCTGCAGAGCAGGGACATACTGTTGCGCAGTACAACCTCGCCGTGATGCTCGGGAGGGGACAGGGGCGCGAGGCTGACGTGACGAAGGCGACGGAATAGCTTCAGAGAGCCGCCGAGCGAGGCATGGCGGAAGCGCAGGTTGCTCTGGGCGACGCGTTGATGTCAGGCCGAGGCACCGCACAAGATCGGGACGCAGCAGTCAATTCGTATCAATACGCGGCGCGGCAACGCAATGAAGGCGCCGTGCGGCGCCTCCAGTCGATCGGCGCGACACGCGAGGAGACTTTCACACTGGAAACATAGGCTTTACGCTAGCCTCGGGCGAGGCGCAGCGCCGCTGCCAGGCTGCAATCCAGGTCAGCACTGGGCGCCACAACACTAAACAGTCGGCCGTGAAGAACCGCCCAAGCCATTGAGCGGGAGTCAATTTT
The DNA here is from genome assembly GCF_025200925.1 of Bradyrhizobium sp. CB1015. Lineage (GTDB taxonomy): Bacteria > Pseudomonadota > Alphaproteobacteria > Rhizobiales > Xanthobacteraceae > Bradyrhizobium. The sequence goes on from NZ_CP104174.1 coordinate 1,473,534, forward strand.
GGAGCGGAGCAAGGTTTAATTGCTACCTTTTGGGGTCTGAAGGCCGGGAAGCTTGCAATTTCATTTTCAAGATTGAAGGAAGCCGCTGGCGCGCATTGAATTTCGTCTCCTGTTCTCAATTGGGGTCGATGTATTAGTTGGCGGAGCTCGTGCCGACGATCTGCAAATGAGCGGGAACATCGAATTCCATCTCGCGCGACACCTCGACGATGGTTTCTGGATGATGGCCATTCTTGGACAGCGCGTACTTGAACGCGTGGGTGCGGTTCAGGAAGAGACCGCGAAAAATCGCCGTTCTGTTCGCGCGCAACCCAAATCCCACGGCGATTCCTGCGACTGCCCAGGCGAGGCGCAGCACCGCCAGTGCTGAAAACCGTAGGCGACCGCATCCGCGGCGCTTCCAAATTGATGGATGGCAGCCTTAAGGTCTCTGACGTTTGTTCCCAATCACAACGCCGAGCATTGCATTCTCGCTTGGGTGTCAGCTACACGGGCTCGCGACGCTCGTGTAAACGCCAGCAAGGAATGTACAGACGTCCGCTATCTAACAAAGGTGATCCGCAGTGTCTGATTTCTGCCAGTGTTGGTTTTCGATCAGACAAAACCTGTGCAGCAGAACAGGAAGACGGAAGTTGCTTGGCCATACTTCGTCTCGGCAGCAACAAGATGCCTGGCATCGACTTTGCATAGAGCGATTCGGGAACGTCGTGGAAAGTCACCCCTGCTCGCAAAACGTCCTCTTGAGGTTACGCTTTCTTGGTCACACTGACCTCGCTTGCGAGCAGTTTGCCGGATGAAAGATGCCGTAGACAGGCAATCCGGCACCACAGCGTGAATCAGCACTACGGGGCGGCATCGACTCTAGAACAGAGGAGGTCAGGCCATGTCTGACTCGTTCCAGCGCTCCAACTTGGCCCAGTCAATGGAAGCGCAACATGCAGAACTCGAGCACGCGCTCACCCGCAGCCCATTCAGACTCCACGCTGATCGCATGGTCCAACAGGGCGCGAAGACCATCAACATTCTACAAGTTGCCTGGATACTGCGGGTCAAGCGCGGCTGCGAAATGGTCTTTATGCGCCTGCCCGAGCTCTTGGCAAGCGGCGAACGTCTGGCCAAAGATCTCCGGAACCTGCGTGACGATGGACAGCTTGGGGTTGCCTGGCGTGAATACACCCGCGACGCGGGCGAGCGCGCTATATTGCTAATCGATCTTCTCCGGGAGAGCGGCGACCTCTTCCTTGAACATGAGGCGGCAGGCTGTCAGCCGGTTCTTTTCTACGAGTACGAGAAGATCATGGACGGAAGGGATCTTCCCGTAAAGTCCAACTTCGTATTGCTGCGCATCATCCCGCCGCAAGATGTTACGGTCGATTACTCCCGTCGTCGGCCCTTTGTTATCATCCCTCCACGTGCGGGACACACTGCGGGTGTGGGAGCCCACGAGCACGATAGTCAGCTCGGCGTCGCCTTGCGCGAAGGTCATCCAGTGTATCTGGTGAGCTTCCGTCGCGATCCGGAGCAGGATCAGCAACTCTCTGATGTGGCCTATGCGGAAGCGGCGTTTGTTCGAGAAGTGATCCGCCGGCATCCGCGCGCGCCTCTGCCGGCCATTATCGGCAACTGCCAAGCAGGCTGGGCGACCCTCGTTCTGGCCGCAACAAACCCTGACTTGACAGGACCCGTCGTCATCAATGGATCACCGGTGACGGCTGTGTCGGGAAACATCGGCGACAACGCTTTCCGCTACATTGCCGGCATATTCGGCGGAGTCTGGATCCCGATGTTTCTGTGCGACCTTGGCCAGGGCATGTTTGATGGAGCCAATCTCATACATAATTTCGAGATGCTCAATCCCGAGCGCCGGCTGTTCCTCAAGTACGCCGAGCTTTTCCGCGACGTGGATACGACGCGCGAAAGCTTTCTTGCCACCGAGAAGTGGTGGAGCAGCTTCTGCTTGCTGCACGAAAACGAGATCTGCTGGATTCTCGAAAACTTGTTCATCGGCAACCGGCTCGGCAAAAACATGGCCTACCTGGGATCGGAGCGTCAGCACGTGGATCTCAAGCAGATCCGGGCGCCGATCATCGTGTTTGCCAGCCATGGCGACAAAGTGACGCCGCCCCAGCAGGCTCTGAATTGGATCACAGATGTTTACGAGGACGAGGAGGAGATCCGCGTTCGCGGCCAACACATTATCTATATGGTGCATGACGACATCGGGCACCTCGGCATCTTCGTCTCTTCAAAAGTTGTCAATAGGGAGTTCCGGCAAGTTGCAACCACGCTTGAGGCAATCGAAGCGTTAATGCCCGGCCTCTACGAAATGTGCGTCAAAGATGTTCAGGAACACGATGGACGAAAAAGCTTCAGTGTTGAACTAGTCGAACGCAGCTTCAAGGACATCCGGGCATTGAACGACAACTATCGCGATGAGTTCCCTTTCGGTGCAGTTGACCGGGCGTCTGAACTTCAGGCACAGATCTATCACACAATCGCCCGCCCCTTCGTCAGAGCTGCAGTCACGACCTTCACGGCCCAAGCTTGCCGTAGTGTTCACCCGGAGCGCCTGTCGCGAGCGCTAATTTCTTCGCGAAATCTGATGCTGGCTGGCTTCAAGTCCATAAGCGAGCAGGTTCGCCAGTCTCGAGCCAAGGCCAGAGTAGATAATCCATTCCTGCTGGCGGAAGCCTTGTATGTGCAGCATATCGCACAGGCGATGATCTACTGGCGCGACCTGCGCGACATGATGTATGAGCTGACGTTCCACAGCATGTGGAACACTCCTTTGCAGCACTATTTTGGTGATCGCTACGAAGTGCAGGCGAGGCAAATGACGCCAGAAGAATTGAGGTCGCGCCCGGACGTTCAGTGTGCGCTTAAGATGATCGCGACCGGCGGCTTTATCGAGGCCGTCATCCGCATGATGGCGCTGCTTGTGAGCGATCGCGGCGGTATCCGCCGCGATCGTCTCGATCGCTGGTCACGCGTCCTGACGCAGAACGAGCCGTTCCGCTCGGTCCCTTCTGACCGTCTGACTACAATCACTCGCCAACAGACCATCATCGCCACTTTGGAACGGGAGCAAGCAATCGAGACCCTGCCATTGCTGCTGGATGACTCTGAGGAGCGCCGCCGCGCCTGCCTGGTCGCACGCTATGTACCTGGTCCCATCGCGGAAATGTCGCCGAAGACGATCGACCTCCTAGGGCGGTTTGCTCAGGTGCTTGAGCAGCCGCCAATCACCGGCGATGTTACCGAAAATCCGTTGGCACAAATGAAGGCTGAGTAAAGCGTCGACGCTTGGCGTAAAGGATGACCATCGGCTTGAGCGCCAGGCGTGGCAACTGAGGGCAATGTCGATGCGCCTCGTAGTTGGCACAGGATGAAGCCAGTTCGTCCTGCACGTTGTACTCTGACGCTTGCGGCTGGAGCGGCCAAACATGTTCGACGCGCGCCTATTGTGTGTTCCGGATCCTGAGCGCTGATGGTAACGGAGGGCTCGAAGTTCAAGAATTAGCTTGACGAAAGAAGCGAGCAGATACCGATGCGTTCCCTTTGCAGAAAAGAACCAGCCGCGCTGAAGTCGTCGAATCTGGCGACTTCCTCCGGACCGAGCAGAGATATTAGTTGTTGGGGCACTTTCTCCCTGCCGAAATCCGCGGAATGGAGTTCTTCGCCGTGGACCACGATACCATCCGCGCCGAGCTGATGTACTTGGAGTCCCTTGGCTCCCGAATCTCGGGCTCAAAGAGCCACGATCAACTTGCAGAGCATGTTAAACAGCAGTGGGCCGATTTCGGTATGCGAGTTCACGAGGACGTCTTGCGTTTCGATCGCTGGAGCATGGCTGCAGAAAACCCCGACGGTCTGCGTCTTAAGATCGACGGGCGCGATATAGCGATCTCTTCGGTCTTTCCCTACTCCGGGACCACCGGCCCCCTAGGGACCGAGAAGCAGTTGTACAGATTGCGCGGTCCAATACCGCGATGGACCAAAGCGCGCGGCGGAATTGCGGTCGTCGAGGTCCGAAATCGGGAGTTCCCGTTTGATGCGGCGGTCAAGACTTGGGATCGGGCGCGTGCATGGGGCAAGACCACTATGCCGCTGCTTCCTGCCACGTTCGCCGGCCTCGGTCTGGCGCGTGCTAGACGAGCTGGCGTTGAGGCGGTGATCTTCGCCTGGCGTGGCATAAGCATTTTCAACGCCAAAGGACAGTACTTACCGTTCACGTTGCCCTACCAGAACATTCCAGCGGTCTTCGTGGCTGGAGACGACGCCGACTTGGTGCTGGACGCCGCCTCACGGGCCATGCGGGCGACGCTCGTCGTCGACGCCGTGATCGAGCGAGACAGCACTATGCGAACAATATGGGCGGCCGTGGAAGGTAACAGCGCAGCCCACGAAACTGTGCTCGTGGTAAGCCACAGTGACGGTACAAACATTGTCGAGGAGAACGGCCACGTCGGTTTGGTCGAACTCGCGCGCCAGACTGTCGCTCGACCGTTGGCACGCACAGCCGTCTTCGTGTTAACCGCTGGACACCTCCGAATCCCGGCGGTCACCGATCATGGCCAAGCCACTTCGCGCTGGTTGCGGGACCACCCGCAGTGGTGGGCCGGTGGTCCGGGAAATCGCCACGCAGTGGCAGGTCTGGTGATCGAGCACCTCGGTGCTCGGGAATACCGTGACGATCCTCTCAAAAATACCTATGGCCCGACAGGCAACCCCGAACCCGAACTGCTCTAGGCCTCCAATCCGCAGCTGACGGCGCTTATCGAATCAGAGTGGCGTACAACCGGACAAGCGCCGAGAGTGTCAGCCCCAAACGCACTCATTCAGTTCGGCGAAGGCCAGCCGCTCTACCTAAAGGGCATCCCAAACATCGCGCTCGTCACCGTGCCGCAGTACCTACTTAGTATTGAACCGGGCGACTACGTCGACGTCGCTCTTCTGGACAGACAAGTCGGCAGCTTCGCGCGACTGCTGCGACGAATTGACGCCATGCCCAGCAACGAAATCGGAACCGTCGAGACAATTACTCCACTCGCGAAGGCGGCTGCCGCGCTGCGCGCGATTGGCATTCTCGCTTGCAGCTCATCGGACTGGCGGTAATCCGGTTGCACCAACCTCCAAAAACGTACGGAGACAGTAGTCAGCTCGAGGGTCCAGGTCAAAGCGAACCGGCAAGAGCGCCTTTTCGCGTCCGCTTCTGGCTCGAATCTGAAGACCACTTTCCACCCTCTAAGACTTTGCGTCGATGCGGTGCGGTCCGCCGGACGTCATTCAGACAGCAGAACGTGGCCTCGCCGCCAGCGCTCGCGGTAAGACCGCCGGCCATGCCCGTCCCGCGCAGCGGGAGCCGGGCATCACCCAGGTGATGGCCATGCTCCAAAGGATCGGCACCGAGCAGCCGCGGCGGAGCCCACGGGGTCCTAACTCAGAGCGGAGTATCGAGCACACTTTTATGAGGTTTATGAGGTAGCCTGCGGGAAGTTCTGCAAAAGCTGAGCGGCTGAAGCGGTCATGGCAAGTCCGGTGGTTGCGAAGATCACCGCTCGTAGAGGAGCTTGGACCCGCCATGACCGTGACGACGATTAAGACGGATGTCTCTGCAGTCAAAGAGTTGTTGAGGTCGGACAAGGAGTTCCTGAAGCCGCTGATCCGCAGGAAGACCCTCGAAGCCGAGATGACGGAGACGCTGGGTGCGGAGAACGGAGACCAGCGAGGGAAGGCTTGTGACCTTGCCCCCAAGTTTTATCCAATCCTGAGTTCGCTCCGGCTGTTGGATTTGCCCGGTTGGGTGGTGGCAGCGACGGGAGCTGGCGGCGGAGCTTTCGGCATAGCGCAGCGCCAGATTCCGGCGCGGGTGACAGCTGAAGGCGAACTCGGAGGGCGTTTTCCATCCTGCGAGTGTGGTCGCGCATCGTTGTACAACAAGACTCAAGAACGCCCACAAAACCGTTTTTCGCGAGGTTCTTTATCGATTTCATCCCTGGTTTGGTCGCCGAGTTTGCGTTCATGGAACGGTCGGGAAGGCTGATGATGTCACTTTCCGCTGCTCTCTGGATGGATCGCAAGCGGATCGATGGTTGGAGGTTCCAGCATGGATGTTCGATCGGGCAGCATGCCCTGACGCCGAGCTTTTGGCAGCTCAGCCGTTTGTCAGCATCGATGCACTTGCGGCGCTCTCTGCGCTTCTCGATCTGGCGTTGAAGGGTCGAACGTCATCAGCTGCCCTGCTTTCTGGCGCATCCAGAGTCTCTCACGACCAGAATCGGGGAGCGACTCATGTCACGCCAGACGGCAATGCCAGGGAGCGGATACCGACACAATCGACAACCGCGGCCGCAGCCGCAGCCGCAGCCGCAGCCGCAGCCGCAGCCGCAGCCGCAGCCGCAGCCGCAGCCGCAGATGGATCTGTTCGGGAGTGGCCTGTCAAACGGCGCCATCGGCGCGCCCGCATGGCTGGAGTTGCCGGCGGAAGCCCGGGCGGCCCTCACGAGCCTGATGACGCAGTTGATCCTCGACCATGCTGCGAGGACAGCAACGCTGCCCGCGAAGGAGGTCGATCATGATCTCTGACAAGGTCAGGCCTCATCATCTGGAGCGCAAGGCGATTCTTTACGTGCGTCAATCCTCGGCCCATCAGGTGTTGCACAATCGCGAGAGCAGCGCGCTGCAATACGCCATGCGGGACCGGCTGACGGCTCTCGGGTGGTCAGAGGTTGAAGTGATCGATGATGATCTCGGTCGTTCAGCCGCCGGCGGCATACAACGCGCTGGTTTTGAGCGGATGGTAGCGGAGGTTTGCCTTGGCAAGGTTGGTGCGGTTTGCGCCCGCGAGGTCTCGCGCTTCGCCCGCAACAGCCGGGATTGGCAGCAACTCATCGAGATGTGCCGCGTGGTCGACACCGTTCTGGTCGATCAAGAGACCATCTATGCGCCAAGACACGGCAACGACCGCCTGCTGCTCGGGCTCAAGGGCAGCCTCAACGAGTACGAGCTGGATCTGTTGCGCCAGCGCTCGCTCTCGGCACGCTACGAGAAGGCGCGCCGGGGCGAGTTGGTTGTGACAGCGCCCGTCGGCTTCGTGAAGGCCGGCGATCGTTATGAGAAAGACCCGGATCGGCGTGTCCAGGAGGCGATCAAGCTGGTGTTCGACAAGGTCGAGGAACTGGGAAGCGCGCGTCAGGCGCTCTGCTGGCTCCACGAGTACAATCTCGATCTTCCGGTGAAGCAGACCAACGGCGACACGGCCTGGCGGCGACCAAACTACTCTGCCATCCACCGGATCATTGAGAACCCGGTCTACGGCGGCGCCTATGCCTATGGTAAGACAGCTGTGGCGGCGGGATATGGCACCGCGGGCGTGCGCGTGAAGATCCGCCGCAAGGCGCGGAACGAATGGCTGACGCTGAAGCCCAACACTCACGAAGGGTATGTGAGCTGGGAGAAGTTCGAGGCGATTCGCACCATGGTCAGCAGCAATGTTCCCACCAGTCGGCATCACGGCGCGCCCAAGCATGGTGACGCGTTGCTGGCCGGTCTGATCCGCTGCAAGCGCTGCGGTCGTAAGCTCACACTCCGCTACTCCGGCATGGAAAACCATATCCCGCGCTACAGCTGCAGCCGTGCCTGGATGGATAATGGCGGGGCCCACTGCATCGCCTTCGGCGGACTGCGCGTCGATGACGCCATCGAGGAATCGCTGCTTGGAGTCGTCGGTCCGGGCGCTGTCGCCGCCGCAACCGCTGCCGCCAAGGGAGCCAGGGAGCGGCGCGATCAGGTACGCGATGCTCTCAGTCGCGACCTCGAAGCGGCGCGCTATGCCGCCGACAGGGCTTTCCGGCAATACGATGCCGCTGATCCCGCGAACCGGCTGGTGGCCAGTGAGCTGGAAGCGCGCTGGAACAGGGCGCTCGCTCACGCGGCGGAGGTTGAGGCCAAGATCGCCATGCATGATGTGGCGACGCCCGCACCCCTTGCTGATCCAGCTTCGTTCGGCGTTCTGGCCTCGAACCTCAAAACGGTCTGGGATGCGCGGACGACGGATGCTCGTCTTAAGAAGCGCATTGTGCGCACCCTCATCCATGAGGTCGTGGCCGATATCGACGACGCGGCCTCGGAGATCGTTCTCATCGTTCATTGGGTGGGGGGCGCCCACAGCGAGTTGCGCTTGCCGAAGCGCCGGCGCGGACAGCGCAACAGCACCTCGGCCGATATCGTCCAGGCCGTGCGTCAACTGGTGCTGATCGCCAGCGACGATCTGATTGCCGGCCTCCTCAATCGCAACGGCCTCAAGACCGGCAACGGCAATCGCTGGACCCGCGAGCGCGTCACATCAATGCGCTCGAACTACCACATCCCGGTGTTCAAGCCTGCCGAGGACGGGATCGAGCCATGGCTCAACCTTGGCAACGCCGCAAAGCTCCTGAAGATCGCGCCCAAGACGCTCCGGCTGGCCGCTGAAGCCGGCGAGATCGAATCCATCCATCCTCTTCCGGATGGTCCTTGGATCTTCGCCCGCACCTCGCTGATAACAACTGCTGCTCGATCTATCGCCGAACGAGCGCGACAGAACCCAAAATACCCCGCGGGATCGCATCCCGCTCAACAAAATCTCTTCTCTTCAATCACATAGCCAGATGGGTGTTCTGATGCGCAGTTGTAATCGGCCCGCCAGCATCCGCGTGCGACGCGAGCCTGGGCCAGCGACGTGAACAGCGTCTCGTTCAGTTGATCCCGCAGCGGGCCGTTGAAGCTCTCGATAAAGGCATTCTGCATGGGCTTGCCCGGCCCAATGTAGTGCCATGCGACGCGCCTCTGATCCGCCCCGGTCAGGATGGCGGTGCTGGTCAGTTCGGTGCCGGTGTCGCTGACCACCGTCTTGGGCTTGCCGCGCTCGATCACCAGCCGGTCCAGTTCCCGCGCCACGCGGATGCCGGAGAGCGAGGTATCGGCAGGCACTCGCGGGTGCAGTCATCCACGACGGTGAGGATACGGAAGCGGCGGCCGCAGGTCAGCTGACCCGACACGAAATCGAGCGACCGGCGGTCGTTCGGCGCCATCGGCACCGTCATTGGCGCCCGGGTCCCGATCGCCCGTTTGCGGCCGCCACGCCGCCGCACCGCCAGCCTCTCTTCCAGGTAGAGCCGGAACAGCTTCTTGTGGCGCCGCTGGGTTTCCTGCCAGCCGATCTTGTCCCGCACGAGGGCGTTGAAGACCCGGCGCCGTTCTGCGGATCGAAGTCCGGGAGTTCCGGGAGGGTGCCGCCCTCGGTTCTGGCCCTCCGGCTTGTCGATCTGGGTCTCGGTGTTGTCGTCGTCCTTGCGAACGGTGGCGCCGTCCTGCCCGACGCCACGGCTGCGGCGTGACCCTGTACTTAGGCATGGCCCCCAGGATCGTATCCACCGAAGGGCTCGGGCACTCACGCAGACATTCGACCGGGACATAGGGTTCGAGGACACCATCAGGTCCGTCAAGATGGGCCTACTCTCGGCCCACAGGAAGCAGAGGCTGGCTGCGATGATCCACATGAACATCAGTGGTAACCTGTCGGGTGGAACACGAGGGCGTAGTCCAGCCCATCGTTGAAGCGATAGGCCCGGCTGGGCTTATTCATTGAGTGGTCTCTCCTTTGGTTGGTGGCGCTCTTGCCCCAGTTGACCCTCCCGCTTGAGCAGCACATGCAGGCGTCGATAGCCGAAGCGGCGGCGCTCCTGGGCGATTGCCCGCATGCGCTGGCGAGGGCCGGCTTCGTCCGCCCGAGTCGTTTGGTATCTCATGGTCATGCGGCAGCAGCCGATGGCTTTACACGCCCGCCGTTCGCTCATCCCGTGGGCGCCTCGGTGACAGCTTTCCGCGTGGCCGCGGGCGTCACCATTTCTTTCCCACGAGGTCCTTCAAGGCCGCGTTGTCCAGCATGGCATCGGCGAAAAGGCGCTTCAGCCGTGTGTTCTCGTCCTCCAGGGTCTTCAGCCGCTTGGCCTCCGACACCTCCATTCCACCGAACTTCGCCTTCCATTTGTAGATGCTGGCGTCGCTGACGCCATGCTTGCGGCACAGATCGGCGACCGACACGCCGGCCTCATGCTCCTTCAAAATCCCGATGATCTGCTCTTCCGAAAAGCGGCTGCGCTTCATGCTCTGGTCCTTGTTGTGAGCCAGAACGAACTTCAAACTGGATTAAGCCCGGCAAGGTCTCCCCTTCGTTCGTTTGTCCAGTCGTGACTGCGACGTCCAGAATAACGCCGACCTTGTTATCGACGGCAGCGTGCTGCTTGTAAGCGGACTCCAGCCGCCGGTTTCGGGCATTGGTGGCCCATTGTCGCATCCAGATCGGTGGTGCAGATCTTCTTTTGCCGCTTTGCCGGCCCTTCCTCTCAGCCTCGCTTTCATCTTCGCTTTGATTCTCACTCAGCACATCCACCACATGCCTGCTCGGTGAGGCTGTCCCAACTCACGTTGGCGCGGATCAGCGACGCATCGATATGAACCACTTCGGCTTTGCGATCTTGGCCTTCAGACAGGCCTCGACAGTCCGTTTAAAGATCCTACGGAATCGCTCTTATTCCCAGCGCTGGCGGATGCGCGTCAGGCTGGAATGGTGCGGTAGCTACTCGTGCAGGCCATAACCAGCAAACCAGCGAATCGCGATGTTGACCTAAGCCTCCCGCATCAGCCTGCGATCGTGTACATGCCGGTGAGCAGAACCGCCAGCATCAGGCGTACCGCGCCTTCCGGATCCATGCCTGGCCGACCTTCGTTCGCGCAATAGCAGACGGAGACCTCTTTCTTAGCCAAGATAGGTCGAGCACACGATCGACCCGCGGCAGCACGTGCTCATCTGGGACGAGCTGTTTGAGCGAGCCAGTGATGAAGAGCTCCAACCGATCCCGCTCCTTGCGCCCCAGCATCTCGTTTGCTCCGCCGATCGCGAATCGCCGACGAAAACGGAATCAGCCAATTGCAGCTTTCCGACGACCCCGCGTGCACTTCATACGCAACGCGCTGGCGCATGCCGGCAAGAGCGGACGACGCGTCGCCTCCACGTTCATCGCCACTGCCTGCGCCCAGGACGATGCCGAGGCGGCGCGGGCGCAGTGGCGGCGCGTCGCCGACCAGCTCCGCCCCAAGCTGCCGAAGCTCGCCACCTTCCTCGACGAGTGGCCGATGCCGCCGAACGTGGTGACCACACGCCCTCAGCTACACCACGCCAGGGGAGTACGTCATGCCAAGCTGATGATTGCTTGTGGGTGCAAGTCCCATCCGGCCAAAGCCGAAGCAGGCAAGCCGGGACCGAGTCTTGCGGGCGTCGCGGCAACGCGGGGTTCGAAGTGTAGACAGGAGCCATGCGGGGTGCGGGAATGAGCCTCGAAAGGTGGATGTGCGCGGAGACCTGTGTTCCCTAGTCACGAAGGCAGCATGAGCATCGTCGTTATGCGAGACGATGCCGCTCCGTCGGGGTCGATGGCCGCATCACGCATGGAAGGCAATCATCGGAACATGAGAGGCCCGACCAGCTCCGGAAGGCCGGGCGGAGCGCGCACGCAAGCGCCGCAACAATCGCGGAGCGCTAGCGGCGCATCTGCCGCGGATCGAGGTCGTCGTCGACATCAACGACAAGACCTGTCCGTGCTGCAGGGGCGACCTGCACCAGATCGGCGAGGACAGGAGCGAGCGGCTGGACATGGTGCCGGCCCAGTTCCGCGTTGTCGTCACCCGGCGTCCCAAATACGCCAGTCGCGCTTGCGAGGATGGCGTCCTGCAGGCCGAGGCTCCGGCCCGGCTGATCGAGGGCGGACCGCCGACGGAGGCAACCGTCGCCCAGGTTCTGGTGTCCAAATATGCCGATCATCTGCCGCTCTACCGGCAGGCCCAGATCTATGCCCGACAGGGCATCGCTCTCGATCGATCGACACTGGCGGACTGGGTGGGGCATGCCGCCTTCCATCTGCGCCCGCTGCATGAGCGCCTTCTCACGGTGCTTCGCGCGAGGTCCAAGCTGTTCGCCGACGAGACGACGGTGCCGGTGCTCGATCCCGGTCGAGGGCGCACCAAGACCGGCCAGCTCTGGGCCCATGCCGCCGACGACAGGCCCTGGCGCGGCCCCGATCCGCCCGGCATCGCCTATGTCTATGCACCCGACCGCAAGGCCGAGCGGCTGTTCAGCCATCTTGCCGGCTTCAAGGGCGTCGTGCAGGTCGATGGCTACAACGCCTACCCAAAGCTTGCCGAACGTGGCGAGGTCGAGCTCGCCTTCTGCTGGGTGCACATGCGGCGCAACTTCTACGAACTCGCGAGAGCCGGCCCCGCGCCGATCGCAAGCGAGGCGCTGAAGCACATTGCAGCATTCTATGCGATCGAGAAGGAGATCCGCGGTCGCAGCGCGGAGGAACGTCGCCTCGTGCGGCAGCAGAAGAGCCGACCACTGGCCGATGCCTTCGAGGTATGGCTGCGCGCTAAGCTGGCTCTCATCAGCCAGAAGATCAAGCTCGCCGAGGCCATCCGCTACGCCCTCTCGCGCTGGCAAGGACTGACGCGCTTCATCGATGACGGCCGCATCGAACTCGACAACAACACCGTCGAACGATCAATCCGTAGCATCAAGCTCAGTCGCAAGAACGCGCTGTTTGCCGGATCCGACGGCGGTGCCGAACACTGGGCTGTCGTCGCGTCCCTGGTCGAGACTTGCAAGCTCAACGACCACGATCCGCTCGCGTATCTCACCGACGTCCTGACCAGGATCGTCAACGGGCATCCCAACCGCGAGATCGACCAGCTACTGCCCTGCGCCTACCGCGCTCAAGCCCTCCAAGCCGTGGCCTGAGAACGACGCTTACGGAAAGGGTGACGATTTCAATCGTCCATTGGCCCAGATCAGCAATGGCATCGAGCAACTTTGGACCACGATAGACACGATCGGCGAAGATGTGACGCAGGTTGGGAACAGGCGACCAATGATCCGCAACAGCGGGACTGCAAATCCGCTTGGGCCTCCACTTTCCGTGGTCTTCACGCTTTGACTGTCGATAACTCCGGCCGTTGGAGTGGGTTTGCGTCCTTGCCGTTCGCGCATGCGCCGGACCAGAGTGTCATTGATCGCGCCCCACAAGCCAGAACCGCGCCACTTATAAAAATGGTACTGAACAGTCGAGCACGGCGGGAAATCCTTCGGCAGCGCTCGCCATTGGTAGCCGCTGGCTCCAATGTAGAGAATCGCATTCATGATCACGCGCAGACTGATCTTGCGGGGACGACCGCGTCGAGATCGCGCTGGCATCAACGGCTCGATCAATTCCCATTCCGCGTCCGTCATGTCGCTTGCATAACCAAGTCCATCGCGCCGATATTGTGCGCGGGTGATTTCAGTCCAACACATGTTGTTCTCCCTCGGGTCTTCGCAAACACGAAGGAATCACAACGAACTAAATCACTCAACTTTCTTTTTTGGTCAGGCTCTATGGCACAGCTTACGTCGCGGGAGAGATTCGTGGCGCGGCCCTGTGGCTGCATCCCAACGGGCAGCAAGATGAGGAGGCGTTGGATGCAATCATGGTCTATCCCTGCGCCCGGAGATCACGGAGGATATGGCACACTTGCGGCGGAGAATGGCCGAACATCATCCCCACGAGCCACATTGGTATCTGCCACTCATTCCCGTCGGTCCGAACTGGGTCGGAAAAGGGCTTGGTACGTTGCTGACGAAATACGCCCTTCAACGATGCGATGAGGACGGCATTGCTGCCAACCTCGAAAGCTCGAACCCTGAAAACATTCCCTTTTACCAACGTCACGGCTTCAAGGTCGTTGGTGAGATACAACACGGTTCCTCGCCGCCGCTCACGCCAATGTTGCGAACGGCTTCATTCCGACACAGCAAAGCCACGCCGCCTTATCGGCTCCGTCACCCAGATTCAAGCATAGCTCCGCCTCATCCCGTTAGGATTGATTGGCAATAACCTGACATGACCGCGTTCGGTTGAGGACGGCTTATGTTCGAGGCCAGACAACTGAGCACGTGCGGCGGCTCGCCCGGCCTGCGAAGGGGTCAAATCCACTAAGCGTGGGACATTGCCACGGGCGGCTGCATCGATTGCGGTCGCGCTCCAGACAATTTTGATCTAAGGGCCACAGAAAGCGATGAATGGCGAGACGCGTATGGCAACCGAAACCCGATCCGGCCCAACTCAATTCGCGGATCGCGAACCGATCGATGCCAACATTCAGGATGTCCATGGTGCTGCTCCCCTGTTGCAGAATTTGCGAGGCCGCGGCTTGAGCACATCTTTGCCGATCGGATCTATCGCGGCAAACAGCTCGTCAAGCACTCTCCCACTGGGGGCCGTGGACGATCGAGATCGTCGAGCGACCGCCCCGCGTCCAAGGCTTCCACTCCCGCCCAGGCGCAGGGCCGTCGAGCGCACCTTTGCACGGCTCGGCAGATGTCCGCGCCTCTGCAAAGACTTCGAAGGTTCCGCCCCCGCCGAGCTCGCTTGGCTGCTCGTCGGCCATCTCAGGCTCCTAACTCGCCGATTGGCCAGTCCTTGAGACGCTATGCTTTTTGAGTGAGGCCCTTCAGGACAGGCGCTCGGCGAATTTCGAACCTCGACCTCGGGGCTGCACCAACTCGTTAACTTTACGGTTCCGTCTTGACGAGTCCCGTAGCTGCGCATATATGTGGTGCCGTCACGGTATTCTATACCCATATATTGTAGAATGGAAGCTAGAAGGGAACCCAATGCGTCGGCAGCGGCCATTGCGATAGCGCCGGGAAGGCCGACAGCCGCAGCGACCCGCTAGCCAGGAGATCTGCCGCGACAGAACACATGTCCTCGGGCCGGGTGCCCCGGTGGATCGCTTGCTGCAGGGGACATTTGCCCGGTCTCCTCGCAAATCGTCCGCACGGTCCCGGCCCCAAATATCGCGGGGGTGCCGGTGTCGCCGTCTTACAACTTCGATCAGTATGGTCATCTCATTGAGCTGCCGAGTGTGCGGCAACCCCGGGCGCAGGCAAAGCCTACCAAGCCTGAGCCGTGTCTTGTGCGGCCCCCAGCATCGCCGGCTCCCCTGCCGAAGCCCCTGGCGCCATCGCCCACGCCGTCTGACATCACCCTCGATTGGTCGCGGGACGACCTGGTGACGTCGTTCGGTAAGTTGACGCTGACCGACCGTTATCTGCTTCCCGGCGAAGGCATCCAGGACATGTTCGCCCGAGTGTCTTGCGCCTTCGCGGACGATGTTGCGCATGCCCAACGTCTATATGATGCGATGTCTCGGCTGTGGTTCATGCCGGCCACACCGGTGCTCTCCAATGGCGGCACCACGCGCGGCCTTCCGATCTCGTGCTTCCTTAACTCAGTGCCGGACTCGCTCGAAGGCATCGTCGGCACCTGGAACGAGAACGTCTGGCTTGCTTCCAACGGCGGCGGCATCGGCACCTACTGGGGCAATGTTCGCTCGATCGGCGAGGAGGCGAGGGGCGGCGTGACCTCGGGCATCATCCCGTTCATCCACGTCATGGACGGCCTCACCCTGGCGATCAGCCAGGGCTCGTTGCGGCGCGGCTCGGCGGCGGTCTATCTCGATATCCACCATCCCGAGATCGAGGAGTTCCTCGAGATCCGCAAGGCGTCTGGCGACTTCAACCGCAAGAGCCTCAACCTGCATCACGGCATCAACGTCACCGACGAGTTCATGCGTGCCGTAGGTGCCGGCACCGCAGTCGCTCTGCGCAGCCCGAACACTAACAAGGTTGTCCGCGAGATCGATGCCCGCCAGCTGTGGCAACGCATCCTTGAGAACCGGCTGCAAACCGGCGAGCCTTATCTCTTGTTCATCGACACCGTGAACCGCGCGCTCCCCAAGCACCAGCGCGAGCTAGGCCTCAAGGTCTCGACCTCCAACCTGTGCAGCGAGATTACCCTGCCGACCGGCATCGATCATCGCGGCGAGGAGCGCACAGCGGTGTGCTGCCTGTCGTCGCTCAACCTCGAGACCTGGGACCAGTGGAATAAGGAGCCCGGCTTCATCGAGGACGTCATGTGCTTCCTAGACAACGTGCTCACCCATTTCATCACGGTGGCGCCGGACGGAATGAAGCGTGCCCGCTACGCCGCCCTGCGCGAGCGCTCCGTTGGCCTCGGCGTCATGGGCTTCCACTCGTTTCTCCAGGCCAAGGGCATTCCAATGGAGGGTGCCGTGGCCAAGTCATTCAATCTGAACATCTTCCGAAAACTTCGTCGCGATGCCGATGCGGCATCCGTGGCGCTCGCTCGCGAGCGTGGCCCGTGCCCGGATGCCCTGGAACGCGGCGTGATGGCGCGCTTCAGCCACAAGATCGCGATTGCGCCGACCGCCTCGATCAGCATCATCTGCGGCGGCACCAGCGCCTGCACCGAGCCGATTCCGGCCAACATCTACATCCACAAGACGCTATCCGGCGCCATCTCGGTGCGCAATCCGCACCTCGCCAAGGTGCTGGCCGCGAAAGGCGCCGACACCTCGGCGACCTGGCAGTCGATCATCGCGCACGAGGGGTCGGTCGCCCATCTCGACGTCCTGTCGGAGCACGAGAAAGCGATCTTTCGCACCGCCTTCGAGATCGACCAGCGCTGGATCGTCGAGCTTGCCGCCGACCGCGCCGCGTTGATTTGCCAGAGCCAGTCGATCAACCTCTATCTGCCGGCCGACGTCGATAAGTGGGACCTCCACATGCTGCACTGGACAGCGTGGAAGCGTGGGGTGAAGAGCCTCTACTACTGTCGATCAAAGTCGATCTCGCGCGCGGCGTTCGCCGGCAAGATTGCCGAGGATGCAACGCCGACGCAGCAGCGGGGGCGGCAGCGCACCGACTATGAGGAGTGCCTCGCATGTCAGTGATCGATCTGTCGCGCCTCGATCCGCGCACGTTGATCGGCAAGGGGCGCGTCGGGCTCCTTGACACGACCGGCAGCTATGACGTCGATCGCTATGCCTGGGCTTACGAGTTCTGGAAGCGCCAGCAGCAGACCCACTGGATGGGCGAGGAGGTGCCGCTCGGCACCGACCTCAGGGACTGGGCGTCGGATCGCGTCACGGCCAGCGAGCGTGCGCTGCTTACCCAGATTTTCCGCTTTTTCACTCAATCGGACATCGAAGTCGGCGACAACTATTTCAAGCGGTACATTCCGATCTTCCAGCCACTCACCGTCCAGATGATGATGGCCGCTTTCACTAACATGGAGACGGTTCATATCGATGCCTATGCCCTGCTGCTCAAGACGCTCGGTATGCCCAAGACCGAGTTCGAGGCATTCCGCGGCTATGCGCAGATGCGCGCCAAGGCGGACTACATGCATGAGTTCGGCGTCGACAGCGTGGCGGATGTCGCCCGCACCCTGGCGATGTTCGGCGCCTTCACCGAAGGCATGGCCTTGTTCGCCAGCTTCGCCATGCTGCTGAACTTCCCACGCCACAACAAGATGAACGGCATGGGACAGATCGTAAGCTGGTCAGTGCGCGACGAGAGTCTCCACTGCGAGGGCATCATCAAGCTATTTCACGAATGGCACCGCGAAACCGGCGCGGTGACGCGCTCCGTCCGCGACGACATTGTCGACGTCGCCAAGACCATGGTGAAGCTGGAGGAGAACTTCGTCGAGCTCGCCTTCGGCCTTGGCAAGATCGAGGGCATGCTGCCCGAGCATATCCACGCCTACGTCCGCTACGTCGCCGACTGGCGACTGGCCCAACTCCGGATTGCCCCGGTCTTCGGCTTCTTCGAGGCGAAGGAGGGCGGGTTCACCCAGCTCAAGGCGCATCCGCTGCCGTGGCTCGTCGAGATTCTCAATGGCGTCGAGCACGCCAATTTCTTCGAGCAGCGCGCCACGGAGTACTCCAAGGCGGCGAGCCGCGGCAGCTGGGACGGCGAAGACGGGGTGTGGGCGACTTTCGGCCGTATCTAGCCCATCTTATTCATGCTAGCGTTGGCCTTGAGCGCCTGCCGACGCGGGTGCGCGCATGTCACGCAATGCTAACGGCGCAGACGCTGTTTTCTGCACTAATCCCAATTCTCCGGTGCCACGATCGCCAAGAGACTACATGCAGCGTGCGGTATGAAGGCATGACTTCATGGGACCTGTTGGTGTTGACTTTGCAATAGAGAGCCCATTTTGAACGCGTGCCGCCCGATACCCGAAGAACAAAAGCAGCGTCACATGACTGACCGATCCGAGTGCTGGGCTACAGGAGCAAACGCTATGCCAAACCAGCCAGCTTGCCGGCCACCCTTCTCGACGTTTCGGTCCCGCGCTGCGATTCAGCGCTTTACCAAGGACCGTGTCGTACCGGCCTGGCATTTGCAGAGCAAAGAACGCCTCCGGTTTGATGTAATCGTCCGCGTTCCATATGATTGAAGCTGTCGCCGAGCGTCTTGAGGGGGCGCCGCGACAGCTTCGCCGGCGCTGGTCGGACGAGTTCACGCGCAAGTTGTGGCAGAGGCGCAGGAGCCTGGCGCGAGTGTATCGGGGATCGCCCATCTCTTCGTCTGGCGTCGCGATGCTCGGGCGAACGAACCTACCTTCGCGGCCTTCGAGTCGCGAAGTCGCGGTGGCGTGCATGTCAGAGGCAGTGATCGAGATTGCCTCCATTGGCGAGGTGATCGTGCGCGCCGGCGTGGACGCCGACGAGGCGCAGCTGCAGCGGGTGATCCGGGCGGTCCGTTCGGCATGATCCCCTCCGGCGTGAAGGTGTTCCTGGCCAGCCATCCAGTTGACTTCCGCAAGGGTACCGATGGCCTTGTTGCGCTAGATGCCGGCTCAGATCCGTTCGACGGGGCGCTTTATGTGTTCCGGGCGAAAAGGGCTGACCGAATCAAGATCGTATGGTGGCATAGCTCTGGCGTGTGCCTCTATTTGAAACGCCTTGAAAAAGCGAAGTTCTGCTGGCCGCGGAATCGGGCATCATCGGATACAGATGAATCCGCGCAGTTGATGGCCCTGGTGGACGGGATGGATGGGGAAGCGGGTCCGGGCTGTGGCGGTCACGCCGGCGGTAAGCGCTGCGACGAAGTGAATCAACGCCTGAAAGGACGAGAGAACCGGAGCAATAGGTGCTCTGGTCGGGGCAATGCCCCCGCCCGATCTCGACCTCCCGAATGACGTAGAGATGCTAAAGGCCATGGTGCTTGCCATGGCCAAAAAAGCGGCGCCTGCGATGCAATGGAGAGCGAGATCGACGATCTCAAGGCGCGCAACGCCGATGCGCGCATCGCGCGGCTGACGCAGATCCTAAAGGCCTTTGACCGCCCCCGGTTCGACCGACGATCGGAAAAGCTCGGCTCGGCGAGTATCGATGACGAACAGCAGGCTTTTGCCTTCGAGGAGATCGAGACCGGCATTGCTGCGATCAGGACACAGGTCAATAAGGGCCGCGAGCGGGGCGGGTGGCAAACGCGCACCTCGTCGGCGCAAGGGCTTTGCATCGCATCTGGAACGGATCGGGGTTGTCATCGAGCCGGAAGCGTTAGCTGAGCATGCCGGCAAGCAGAAGGTGCTCATCGGCGAGGACGTGTCGAAGCGTCTGGATGTGGAGCCGGCGAAGTTCCCCGTCATCGTCACACGCCGTCCCAAGTATGCCTTCAAGAACGAGGACAGCGTGATCCAGGCGCCGGGCCCAGATCGCCGTCTCCAGTACGTCGATGGCCAACCGCTCTACCGGCAGGAAGCCATCTATGCCCGCGATCAGGTCGAACTTGACAGCCAGCTGGTGGCGCAATGGATGGGCAAGCTCGGCTTCAAGCTGGAGATCGTGGCCGACTACATCTTCAGCGAGGTAAAAAAGGCCGGACGGATCTGTGCCGACGAGACCACCTTGCCGACGCTCGCTCCGGCTCCGGATCGACGAAGACGACCTGCTTATGGGGCTATGCCCGAGATGATGGAACCTTTGCTGGCAGCGCCCCCCGATCGTGGCGTATCGCTTCGAAGACAGCCGCTCCGGCGAACGTGCGGCCCGGCATCTCAATGGTTATCGCGGCATCCCTGCAGGCTGGTGGATACGCCGCCTATACCAAGTTGGCGCGACCCGATCGCGGAATGATCGGCATCACCTTGGCCGGCTGCTGGTCACACAGCAGGCCCCAAGTTCTATGAGCTGCATGCTGCAGGAAGCTCGAAAGTGGCAACGACGACAGTCGAACGGATGGCAAAGCTCTGGCAGGTTGAGAAGACCGTGCGCGGCCAAAGCCCCGACGCACGCGTTGCCGCGCGCCAGCAAGCCTCCGGGGCGGTCGTCGCAGGTCTCTTCGATCTCTGGCAGCACACCTTGCGGCGGATCTCCGGGAAATCAAAGCTGGCCGAGGCAATCCGCTATGCCGTCTCACGTGGCTCCCTCTTCGAACGCTTCCTCACCGACGGCCACATTGAGCTGGACTCCAACATCGTCGAGCGCGCCATCACGCCACAGACAATTACAAGAAAAATAGCCTCTTCGCGGGCAGCGACGGCGGCGGACAACCTGGGGGACCATCGCAACACTGCTGCATAGGGCGAGAATGAACAACGTCGATCCGTTCGCTTGGCTCGTCCTAAACACTTCACCGTATCACCAATGGCTGGCCGAGTAGCGAAATCGACGCGCTCATGCCATGGAACCATGCCGCGTGACGGCCGCAGCTTGCCGCTTACACCCCGACGGCTGCAATTGAACATTGAACTTGCATCGAAGCATATCACACATTTCTACAGCTAGAAGAAGGTTGGACTGTCACGAAGGCTTGGCCGGCATGTGCGAGCCGATCCGCGCCCAGCAATCGGCCGAGCGACGGAGGCGATGGGCTTGTCGCTTCACGATGGCGCGCCAGTCAGACCTGCGCAGATGCGTGGGCAAAAGCCTTGCGATGGGACATTCGCCGGAGCAGATCGCCGGCGGCTGGTGCTGAAGCATGGTCGCGCCATCATCAGCCATGAGTCAATCTATCGTTTCATCTAACGTCGGACGGCCCAGAACGATTACTGGTACCCCTGCTGCCACGTCACAAGAAAATACGAGGGCACCCCCGGCAGAGACCTGGATAAAACTTAGGGCAAGGTCACCAGGACTTCTAACTGGATAAGTTGAGGCAAACTCATTCCTCATTCTGTTAGCCTGAATTGATCTCCCGACAAGACACCGATGGCCTGGAGTCTAGAGTCATACTCCTCGCACGTGCCGAGCAGAGTATCCGCGACTGACAAATTGTGCACGGGATCGATGAGTGGGGGGTCGTAAGTTAGGGAAACCGGGCCAGTAGAAAGTACTTCGTCGCCCCGTTCGGTCTCGTCGGAACCTTTGGTCCGTACACCATTTCACGAGTTGCGTTGCGGCTCCCTTTCCGGACTCTGTTAAGGGGGGCAGATGGGGAACCGAATAGAAGTTCGTCCGGGTAGAATACATCTGTCCCGCACCGGAGCGTTGATTTGGTTGAGCATGGATGGTTAGCAGACGCTTGCCAGCCGGACGTTCGAGCGTGCCCTGAATTAGACCGTCTTCCCATGTCATTCTGATGTGCCAGCTTTTTGGAGAGCCAAGGACCTCCCGCCCCGAAGCGAGCGCTGCATCATGCGTTGTCACATAGATGTAGGGAATGTAGTAGCCGGTCTGCCCGCCAAGATCGCGAACTTGGATTCCTGAGTAGTGCTCTAAATACGGTCCGACTGTGCTTAAGCCATAGCACGCTATGCCCACCGCACCGCACCCGACGGGCCGATCACCGGCTCGCCTTCAGAGCCTGGACGATCGACGCAATCATCGTCGGGTCCGCACCACGGCCGGCCCGGATCGTGATGCCCTCAACTTCGATCTCGATGACTATCCCCCCTGGCTTGCAGCGTACCGCTTTGCGCTCACGCGCCCAAGAGCTGGCGCCGGCACTACGGCATCCACCACCGCCGGCACAAACTGTACTTCTTTTGCTTCGGAATGACCGCCCGGTGCTTCTCGCAACTGACGGCGCCTGCCAAACAACTGCTGCGGCGACAATCCAAGCCGTCGCAGACCGAGTCGCCACTCGCTGCGATCTCCGCAAAACTCCGAGCCTTGTCCTCGTCGCTCCACTTCCGCCGAAGGCCCGCTCCGGTTGAAGATCTCGAGGCGCCGCACCGGCTCCGTGATAGCAGTATGCACTGTGTCCATTCTAAGCCTAACGGTCCAAAACGAACCGCAGGCTCGCAGATCACCCCGTCATTCGGTAGATGGCCCCTGAACGGCCCCTTACGGCCGCTCGATGCGCCCTGGAGTTATGGTCGGAGCTTTTTTTGACGCAAAGCCTGTTTAGAGCTACAAAAGGTTTTTAGGTGCGGGTCTACAAGCAAACGGCTGATCTATGGTCCTTCGATTCGGGCATACGTTTCGATGATGTGGTTGGCAGTAAGCGAGTAGTCTTGCGTTCTGGCCCCAGCAATAGCCAACAGACGACGGCATGAAGGAAGTGTTAAGCGAGAGCTAATATTAAACCGCGGGTACATCCCTCGAATTCGTGGGTGCAATTCGGCTGCAACGCGTACATCAGACGATGCAACGAACCTACCGCCCCAAATTTCAATGATCTCCTTTAAAGGGTGTCCCGCTCTCAACTTCTTCTTTGTTGTTATTTGCGCGTCCAGCCATTGATAGGCAATCCGGACGCTATCATCATCCTCGTGGAGACAATTGTCATCTTGATAGTTGACGCGAGTTTTTGCGTTGGCAATTTCAGCTGCTGTGAGCATGTTGAAAGCTCCTCTGATACGACTTTCTGTACGGCCGCGAAGCGTCCTTGCGAATTTAGCCTCCGCACTGGTCCGTGAGTTACTATCATGTCTGGTAGTTGGAGCGCTTACTCGCCAATTCCATTCACCTACTTCTGACGTTCTCGCTCACGGCGCTTGATCGATCCGATTCCCGGGATTGGTCTCATAACGGCCCCGGCTCTCGCCGCGACCGTGCCGGACGCGACCATCTTCCGCTCCGCGCGGGAGTTCGCGGCCTGGCTTGGCCGGAGGCCTAAGCGGAATTCCACCGCCGGGAACGGACGGGCTAGATCGGATTACGAAACAGGGCGATTCCTATCTCAGGTACTTGCTAGACATCGGAACACGCAAGGTCGTTCGGTATCCAAAGGGCTGGTCCTGGGCCGGACGTGGCTGTATCGAAGCCCTGCTTGAACGGCAGCGGCCCATGGTCCTTGCCATCGCGTTGCCATCAAGTTGGCCACGGATGGTGTGAGGGCAAATGACAGCATGATGGACACCGGCGGAGCTGGACATCGAGCAAGCCCGAAGAGCTTTAGGCGCAACAAGCGCGACCCGTTGATGAGACCTCGATCCGCGATCTCCATCCAGGGCCAGCGGCCATCGCATCGGTCGCACTAACACGCTATATCCATGCACGCACCCGGCCAGTATCCAAAGTGCTGCTGAAATCCCTTGCATCAGCGGGGCTGCCTATACCTAAAGCTCTCGATGAAAGCGTTCTGCAAGGGCTTTGACCTTGCCCCCGGGGCTTAATCCAGTTTGAAGTTCGTTCTGGCCCACAACGAGGACCAGAGCATGAAGCGTAGCGGCTTTACGGAAGAGCAGATTATCGGGATCTTGAAGGAGCACGAGGCCGGGGTGTCGGTCGCCGATCTATGCCGCAAGCACGGCGTGAGCGACGCCAGCATCTACAAATGGAAGGCCAAGTACGGCGGGATGGACGTCTCCGAGGCCAAGCGGCTGAGGACGCTGGAGGACGAGAACACGAAGCTGAAGCGGCTCCTGGCTGACGCCATGCTGGACAATGCGGCGTTGAAGGACCTTTTGGGAAAGAAGTGGTGACGCCCGCGGCCAAGCGGAAGGCTGTCGCGCATCTCGTGGATGCCCACGGGATGAGCGAACGGCGGGCGTGTAAAGCCATAGGCTGCTGCCGCATGACCATGAGATATCGGACGACCCGAGCGGATGATGCCGGCGTTCGCCAGCGCATGAAGGCGATCGCCCAGGAGCGCCGCCGCTTCGGCTATCGGCGCCTGCATGTTCTGCTCAAGCGGGAGGGCTTTGCGATCAACCACAAGAAGCTATTCCGGCTGTACCGGGAAGAGAAGTTGGTGGTGCGCCGCCGTGGCGGCCGCAAGCGGGCGATCGGGACCCGGGCGCTGATGACGGTGCCGATGGCACCGAACGACCGCTGGTCACTGGACTTCGTCTCCGATCAGCTCACGGATGGCCGCCGCTTCCGCATCTTGACCGTGGTCGATGACTGTACCCGCGAGTGCTTGGCGCTGGTGGCCGATACCTCGCTCTCCGGGGCCCGGGTGGCGCGGGAGTTGGATCGGCTGGTCATGGAGCGCGGCAAGCCAAAGATGGTGGTCAGCGACAACGGCACCGAACTTACCAGCAACGCCATCCTGACCTGGGCCGATCGGAGCCGCGTCGCCTGGCATTATATCGCTCCGGGCAAGCCCATGCAGAATGGCTTCATCGAAAGCTTCAACGGTCGGCTCCGGGATGAATTGCTGAACGAGACGCTGTTCACGTCGCTGGCTCAGACCCGCGTCGTGGCTCGCCGATTATAACTACACACGACCGCACTCGGTACTGTCCAGAATCTTTCGCACTTTTGATCAGGCGACGGCTCCGGTTTCAGAGAGTTGTGGCTGATAGAGCGGTCGCATGTTCATGTAGCATTGGTCGACCACGCCGTTCCGGCAATGTGCCGCAGCCGGGCCGCCGCTAAGTTGAGACAGGATTGACCGTCGGGGAAGGCGCCGACGACACGGGTTCGTCGCCGGATCTCCTTCATGATGCGCTCGAGCGGATTGTTCGTTCGAATCTTCCGCCAATGGATGTCCGGAAAGGCATAGTAGGCGAGCGTCTCGTGAACCGCCTGCTCGACGAGATCAGCAGCTTTGGCCATACGGCTGGCCCGCAGATCCGCGATGACGGTCCTGGCTTTCTCGTCGGCCGCGGCGCGGCTCTCCTGGGCATGAATGGCCTTGAGCATGTGGCTCACCTCGCGGACCCGGGTCGACGGCACGTGGCTGAAGACATTGCGATAAAAATGCACCATGCAGCGTTGATAGCGTGCCTCCGGCAGATAATCCGCAACGCTTTCGACAAGACCTCGGCACGCGTCGGAAACCACCAGCTGCACGCCCTTGAGACCGCGATCGACGAGATGCCGCAGAAACGAGGACCAGCCGGATTTGTCCTCCTTGGCGCCTTCACAGATGCCGAGGATCTCCCGGAACCCCTCAGCATTGACCGCCGAGGCCACCAGCAGCGACACGTTGCGAACCTCACCAGCCCAGCTGCGCTTCATCACGATGCCGTCGAGGTAGAGATACGGATGCTCGCCTTCGATCCTGCGATTCCGCCACGCCTCGATCTTGGTATAGATCTTCTTGTTCAGGTTCGACACTGTGCTCGGGCTGACCCGGGTGCCCCACAGCGCCTCCGTGATGTCTTCGACCCGCCGAACCGAAATCCCGGCCAGATACATCTCGATCAGCGCCTCCTCAACCGAGCTCTCCCGCCTCCGGTAGCGCTCGATAATCGCCGTCTCGAAGGTTTGCCGCCGTAGCTTCGGAACCTTCAGATTGACGTCGCCCGCCTTGGTCTGCAGCGTTCGCTCGTAGCTGCCTGCCCGCGTGTCCTGCCGCGCCGGGCTGCGCTCATACCGCCCAGCACCGCACAGCTGGTCCGCTTCGGCCTCCAGCATCGCGTTCAGTGTCTCTTCCACTGTCCCGCGGACCATCTCGCCCAGGTGATCTCGAATCCGGGCCTCATCAATTTGGATCACCTGACCCATGGCATTCCCATCGTTCATTCAAAGCTCCTTCATTCTAGAAGAAGCCGTCAATCCTGAAAGTGCGAAAGACTCTGTACGTTATCCCGCACTCACAGCTCGGATGGAAGACACCCTCCGAGTTCGCCTTCACCTGCCACCCGCGCCGGGATCTGGCGCTGCGCTATGCCGATGGCTCCGCGCCAGCTCCCGTCGCTACCACCGCCCAACTGGGCAAATCCAATGGCTTGAGCGAACTCAGAACTGGATAAAATCTGGGGGCAAGGTCAGCTTGCCTCGCGCGAGGTAGTGCCAAGCGACGCGGCTCTGATCCGCCCACGTCAGAACGGCATTGCTGGCGAGTTGAGTGCCGTTTTTGCTGACCACCGTGTTAGGCTTGCCGCGCTCGGTGATCAGGCGGCTCCAGTTCCCGTGTCACGCGGGTGCCCGAGAGCGAGGTATCGGCCACCAGCGCCAGACACTCGCGGGTGCTATGGTCGACCACGGTCAGAATGCGGAGCGACGGCCGTCGGTGATCTGATCTGACACGAAGTCGCGCGAGACGATTTTTGGGGGCCGTCGCGCCATCGTCTGGGCCCTGGCGACGAGGTCTTTCCCGCGACGCGACATCAGCCGTGCTGGGTGGTAAAACTGAATATGCGATAGCCTTACAGCAGCTGCCAGAGCACCGCTTTGTGATCGAAGGTGAAGATGGGATGGCGCATGAATGACATTTTGCGCGCAGCGGCACCGCGCGATTTGGTACTCCTCGATTCCACGTCGCGCGCTACTTGTGAGAACAACGACTCTTCAAAGCTGGCTTGACGCGCGCCTTGTTCGTCCACGACTGACCGAGTTCATACTCTTGCCATGGCCGGCGATTACGTAGCGGCGCGTCTTGCGGTAAACTATGCGTTCGATTGCCCAACTCGCCATCGTTCCTCACGGTAGCACCACGACTTGATCCGAACCGCGTTGCCGCGCCCTCTCTACTGCCGCCCTGCGCGCCCTGGGGAACATCAATGGAATCTCCGTCCTGAACTCATAGTCTTTCGCCGAAATACTGGGCGATATGATCCGGAAGCGCCAATAGCGGCGCCCCCTTGGCTTCTTCCCGTACTCGCGCTCCCACCGCGAAGTGTCAATCCGCACATCACTCATGTTGGTGCTGATAGCCTCAAAGATTACAACCTTTCCCAGCGGCCTGCTCCAGGGCGTCAACTCATTCGGCTGGTCGGCAAGCTCAAGCACCTGCGTTCCGCAAAGCTGCCCCGCGCACCGTTGCGGTCTGGGCCGCAATCGCACACCCACTCGACGCCTTCACCTCCGACAATGTGCCGATTACCTCAGAGCTTCAGGCTATCGAACTTAATGCCATTACTCCTTATTGCGGTCGAGCCATCATCGCATGACGATGAGCCTTTTCTTCCTCAGACAGCACCTTGTTCAGACGTGTAGCCTCTCGGGTGGCTTCATCGCCCCCCTATCACGCAGGTTTCGCCAGTAAGGAGGGCGTGATAGCCTTGGCGTGCTACAAGGGCCGGATCGTTCTTCCAGTTATTGTCAGCAAATGCTGTCGATCCCATGCCGGCCTTAGCATGGAATGCCGTTGCGGTGGCTCCCGGCTGCAAGATGGTGATCCCGACATTCGTGCCAACCAGTTCTTCGCGCAGGCTGTGGCCGAAGGACGACAGGAATGCCTTCGAGGGACCGTAAACTGTCTCATAAGCGTAGGCGTAGTGGCGGAGAGCGAGCTGACAAACAGAAACTTCCCACCCCCGCTCTTGATCATGCCTGGCAGTAGGGCATAAATCAAACGGACCGGGGAGATGACGTCCAAACTAATCAGATCCAAATGCCGTTCCAGCGGAATTTCAAGAAATGCGCCACCGATGGAAATCCCTGCGTTTAGCACCGCAATCTTCAATGGCCGCTCAGTATCCCATACTACTTTGATGACAACTTCGTTGCCCTCCGCCGTAGTCAGATCGGAGCTGAAAGCAATCACCTCAGCGCCGAGCGACCGGAGTTCACTAGCCGCGTGCTGAACACGATCACTGAAACCTGAGATTACCAGATCGTGACCGTCCTTAGCCAGAAGTAGGGCCAGTTCAAGCCCGATGCCGGATGATCCGCCGGTTACAAGAGCAAGCGGTTTTGTCATTCAATTTCCTTTGTCTTGGAAGGCGATTGTCGCGTCGGTTATTCGGGAAGGATTGACTTCGAACTCGGACGAGAGCGCAAAAAGGCCTTGCTAATCGAAAGGGCCGGCGCAGCGAAAAAGGCGGTCAAGCCGCTCCAGGATACGATGGGCCGCGGTGCGGACGCATGGCGTTCAGGCAACTCCGCTGCCGGTCCAAAGCAACCTCTTCGTTTCATGTATCGCCAAGCAATCGGGTTCCAGTCACGCCAGACCTGCTCGGCTCGCGCTGACAACAGTCCGGACACGATTTCCGGCGGACTTCCAAAAACCTCAGGCAGTTTACTGGATAGATGCTCGTCCTTCAGTACGGTCCATTTCGAGTATCCGCCCATCACCGGAGAGGAAAGCGCGAAGACCACCCGACTTATTCGCGCCTCTCTGGTAGGAAACGAACACATCGGGCACGGCTCGACGATCGAATACAAAGTACAATCTGGCAGACGTTTTCGCTTCAGACTCTTTTGTGCCCGAGAAAGCGCGACTAGCTCCGCGTGTCTAGTTACGTCGCCTTCCGACGAAACGCAATTTGTCGCCTCGGCAACGATCTCTCCTTTAGAAACAATGACAGCCCCGAACGGCAGCTCTCCGTGCTCCGCACCGCGCCGAGCGAGCTCTAGGCACCACTCTATCATTGCCAGATCTTGAGCGTAAGCTTCCGGCATACTCATGAGCGTCAGCATCGGTAAGGGAACCACAACCACTGGCCGGACCGAATATTTCCCCAACTGCGATGATGAGAGTATGGACTCGCGTATAGGGTTGATGTTCGTGAGAGGCGGTCTTCATGCATCGCAACGGAGATCATTGTAAATAGCCCAGATGGAGTGCGGGAAATATAGCGACAGATGAAAGCTGGCATAGTGGAGAGAGCAAACAGGGCGTTGCACTCATTGCCACGGATCGCGAGAGAACTAGTCTGATCAAATCGTCACATCGCTAACCGCCTAGGCAAACGAAGTGCTCATGAACGAGAGCAAGGACGCGTTTGGTCCGCTTCCGCCGACGTTAGGCCGCGGATATCCGGATCGGGGTCTTGTCAGTCGTGGCTTGGACGAGCCTAGTGGCATGGATAGCGTCATCCTTTCTTGGTAGCTTTCGCCGGCCGTGGCGATATTGAGACCATCCCATTTAGTTCTGGTTCAGCGATTGGCCCTATCGTAGAGTGTTCAACGCCATTCTTCGTGCCATCCGTCTCCGACCTCGGGCAACTCGCACCCGCATTAGACCGCATCGCGTGACTTACAACCACTACCAGAAACGGTGGTTCAGAGCTGCCCTGATTGTCTAAACCGAGTTTCCGCATCGATAGGTGGAGCCTCTGACGGTGCTAGGCCGCCATGCGGAGTGGTAGCGTAAGCGGAAAGGGGCTTTCAGGTCACTTGGTCTGTCGACCTTTCTCATCGACCACCACCCCGTAACATTCCGCCCTGATCGCCCTTGTTTCAGCTTATCGGACCGTGGGCCTGACCTCGCGGGATGTCAGTAACTTCGTTGCGGCGAAAGCATTGCGCGCTCGGCGGGAAAGCTCGGCGTCACAATCGCTTGATCCTTCCTGAGATCTGAAACTATCCAGCAGCACTTATGCGCTTATTTGAAGTTTCCGGCGTCACCGACGCTGACGTTGACAGTGCAGAGATAACCGTGCGGAGTAAGGAGGCGGCGGAATTTGCTGACTATCTGGCGACGGACTGGCAACCTTGGGACGATGCAAGGAAATTGCCTGCGAGATCAAGGGCGCTCTAAGGGGTAGGGTGCTCGATGGTCACGGCCTCAGGCTGTGAAGCAGCTTTTGTTAGTTCGCATGAGGCATAGCGCTGTACGTCAGGGCTGCGGAGCGCCGGCCTAGACGCCGGCGCATTGCTCAGGTCAGCTGCTAAAATGTGTGCAAGTAGCGGTGAGAGTCGGACTCGCTTCCCCGATGCCGCAACTGCGCGAAGACCGCCGCAAAACAGGGAGCCCAAAAAGGCCGGGCTCGATTGTGTGACCACCGCCGTGTACCACCGATTCGGCCCGCAACGCGGGGCAAGCATCAGAACAGCGAGGCAACCATGGTAAATCCGTTCCCGTCGAAGACCCATATCGGCAACCATATGCTGCATCCGGAAACCCTGATGCTGACCTATGGCTATGATCCGCAATTGTCGGAGGGCGCCATCAAGCCGCCGGTGTTCCTGACCTCGACCTTCGTGTTCAAGACCGCCGAAGACGGCCAGGACTTCTTCGATTACGTCCCCGGCCGGCGTGAGCCGCCAGAAGGCATGGCGCGGGCCTGGTTTATTCACGCTTCAACCATCCCAACAGCGAGATCGTGGAGGACAGGCTCGCGGTCTACGAGCGCACCGAGAGCTGTGCGCTGTTCTCCTCGGGCATGGCGGCGATCGCGACCACGATCCTGGCCCTTCGTCCGGCCCGGCGACGTCATCCTGCACTCTCAGCCGCTCTATGGCGGCACGGAGACCCTGCTGACGAACACGCTTGCGCGTCTGTCGATCGGCGCGGTCGGCTTTGCCGACGGCATCGATGAAGCCCCCGTCAGGCAGGCGCGGAGGAGGCGACGGGGAGGGGACGGGGAGGGGACGGGTTTCGATGATCCTGATCGAGACGCCCGCCAATCCGACCAACGGCCTCGTCGACCTCGCAATGATCCGCCGCATCGTCGATGCCATCGGCAAGGCGCAGGGACACACGCCGATCATCGCCTGCGACAACACGCTGCTCGGGCCGGTGTTTCAGCGGCCGATCGAGCACGGCGCGGACCTGTCGCTGTATTCGCTGAGCAAGTATGTCGGCGCCATTCCGACCTGATCGCGGGCGCCGCGCTCGGATCGAAAGCGATCATGAAAGGCATCAAGGCGCTGCGCGGCGCCATCGGCACCCAGCTCGATCCGCATTCCTGCTGGATGATCAACCGCTCGCTCGAGACGCTCAGCCTGCGGATGAAGAAAGCCGATGCGAATGCGCGGCTCGTGGCGGACTTTTTGCGCGACCACCCGAAGGTCGCCAAGGTGCATTACCTCGGTCATCACGAGCAGGACTCGCTCTCCGGCGCCGCGTGTTCGCGCGGCAATGCCTCGGCGCGGGGGCGACGTTCTCGTTCGACATCGTCGGCGGCACGGAGGCGGCGGTGAAATTCCTGAACGCGCTGCAGATCCTCAAGCTTGCGGTGAGCCTGGGGCCACGGAATCGCTTGCAAGCCTGCCGGCGACGATGACCCATTCCGGCGTTCCCCGCCGACATTCGCCAAAAGATCGGCGTGCTCGATTCACGAGGGCCGCATAACATTCATTCGGAAATGCCGGCCCGACGTAGTTCAACATTGATCGGGACATCCCCCCGCAACAGTTTTCGAGGGTCACTTTACCGGGTCCACCCTGTACCCTTCTAGTCGTTCTGCACCAGTCCAATGATGTAGACTGGCAGCACGGGCCGATCTGCCGGGAGCAGCCAGTGCGGGGAAACGAAGCGCTCGAACTCTCTAGCGTACGCATCCGGCGTAGGCCGCAGGCTGGTTGGATCATTTCCGTTGCCAACGGCCTGCACACCATCTTCGCCGACGCCATAGACCCAGATCAGGCCGTCCTCGATCTCCATTATAGAACCTGACGAGCTCGATCAGGTTTTCGATGCCAAAGTCGGTGAACGCCGATGGTAATGTCGCGCAGCCAGTCTTCGTCTTCACCGAGGTCTTTTGCGACCTGGGTGAGGGTGGTGACGTGATGAACTTTGTTGACGTGCGTGGTCATGCCGCTCGAGCGGGGAACGCAGATGCCGGCGTCCAATTCCAGGGCAGAAGCTCGTCCAGCCGGTGAGCTGGGCGGACGGCGATGCAGGCAAGGATATCCGTGAGCCAGGCCTGCGGATCGACGCCATTCATTTTGGCCGTGATGATCAAGCTATACATGGACGCCGCGCGCCGTCCGCCGCGATCAGAGCCGCAGAACAACCAGGATTTTCGTCCAAGAGCGATGCCTCGCAAGCCTCTTTCGGCGGCATTGTTGGAGAGACAGACTCGTCCGTCCTGCAGGAACAGCGTGAAGCTCGCCCATCGCTTCAGGATGTAGTTGAACGCCTTGGCCAGGTCGTGCCCACGGGACAGCTTGGCGAGCTGCTCCCGCATATAGACCTGCAGATCCTCGACCAGAGGCCGGCTTAGCGTCCGTCGCATCTCCAGACGCTCTTCGGGGCTCCTGCTTGCCGGTGGCCTTGCGACGCGCATTCTCTTCGATATCGGCCATGGCGAAGAACGGGCGCCGCGCATGGACCCAACACGCCGCTTCCCGGATCGGTCCAGGGTGGCGTCCCGCCAGATAGAGCTGGTTGTACCCGTCATAGGCGTCGGCCTGCAGGATGCCGGCATACCCCGCCAGATGCGCCTGGGGATGCTCGCCCCTACGGTCGCGGGAGTAGTAGAATATCGCCGCCGGCGGCCCGGCGCCGCCAAACGGCCGATCGTCCCGGACGTAGATCCAGCACCGTGCCGTATCGGTCTTGCCCTTGGCCAGCACCGGCACCGTCGGGTGAGTAGGCCGGAGGGATTTCACCTCCAGCCTCTCGCAGAACCGGGCGTGAGACTCTCGCCTCACCCGGCTCCCATCAGGCAAGCTTGCCGCCATCGCCGAGTTGCCAATGCACAAAGAGCCTGCGGTTCTCACGCGCGATCTTCTCCAGGAAGAGACGCGCGCGTCCCAAGCGGTGATGGAAGCGCTTGTACTTTCGCTTCAACCAGATAGCCAACGTCTGGTTGATGTAGCGCGCCAAAGGATAGAGCGCCGAACGCGTATATTGCCCATAATAAGCGATCCACCCCCTAACCATCGGGT
Organism: Bradyrhizobium sp. CB1015; assembly: GCF_025200925.1. GTDB lineage: Bacteria > Pseudomonadota > Alphaproteobacteria > Rhizobiales > Xanthobacteraceae > Bradyrhizobium. The sequence continues at coordinate 1,506,321 of NZ_CP104174.1, forward strand.
TTAGCTCGCGGGCAATATCGTCCAAAGTCACCTCGGTTCGCTTGCGAAGTTTCAAGCTTCGGATCGTCGCTCGCATGGCATTCAGCGCTGGTTTGCTGACCGCCGGAGTGAACCCGCAGAACATCCTCTGCGAACGCGGCCGCAGGACCGATCGCGGCCGGAAGCAATAACCGAGAAAGTCAAACATGACCGTCTCAGTCTTGCCCCGGCGTCGGTCGTCCTTGCAGTAGACGATCCTCGTCTTCGTAGGATGCAGTTCCAGGCAGCACTCTGCCAGCCGAGCCTGGAGCGCTTCGCGAATGCTTTGCGCCTCCATCTCATTCCGACAATGTACCAACCCGTCATCTGCATACCGACACCACCGGAGATCGGGGAACATCCGTGCCATCCAGAGATCAAATGCATAGTGCATGAAGAGGTTGGCGAGGATCGGGCTCACCACGCCCCCTTGTGGGGTACCGCGGCTTCGCTCGATTATCGTTCCATCCTCTTGCACCATCGGCGCTGTCAGCCATCTTTCAATGTAGAGCAGCGCCCATGCGCACGTCACATGTTTCCGGACGGCCCGCAGCAGACGCTCGTGGTCGATATTATCGAACAGTCCCTTGATGTCGAACTCCAGAACCCAATCGTACTTCCAGCACCGCTGTCGCGTTACGCCTACGGCATCGAGAGCCGATTTACCGGGTCTGTAGCCGTAAGAATCCGCCAGAAAGATTGCGTCGAGAGCCGGCTCAATTAGTTGTTTGACAACCGTCTGTGCCACGCGGTCTGCCACAGTGGGCACCCCGAGGATCCTTTGGCCCCCACTCTTCTTTGGAATGGAGACGGCGCGAACAGGCGGCGGGAAGTAGGCGCCTGAGCTCATTCGATTCCAAATCTTGTAGAGATTGCTCTTCAAGTCGGACTCGAACTGCTCAATCGTCACTCCGTCGACACCGGCTGCGCCACCATTGGATCGCACCTGCAGATATGCTTCGTACACCTCTCTCTTGTCGATGTTGAACGGTTTGCTCGGCTGGTTCACCGTCGTCCTCCTGTTGTCAGTTGCGACGGTGGCCAGCCCTCCTGATCCGATCCCTTTGCTCCGGCCCCATTACGAGCCTTCGTCGCTAATACGGATCGGTCCGTCCCAGTGCTCCGCGTCGGTAATCTCGCCTCGCGGTCTTCTCCGCTTGTGCTTCTCCCTTTCCATCGGAGCGACTGGTTCCTGCAGTTCCGCGGCAGCGCCTGCATCCGATTCACGCCCCCTCAACGCCGGTCGCCGCCCGCCCGGTCATCAGGCTTCCGGCGGGCTCATCCCAGAGGGACGACACACCTCTGGTTTTGACGACGATTTCCACGTTACGACGGTTCATCGGCGGGTTCATTTTCATTCGTCTCTCGGACGCCTATCCGTTCGGGTATTCCCGACCGTTGGCTTCAACGCTCACGACCGCGCCTCTTAAGCGAAGCCGCTTGAAGTGATTTGGGACCTACTCCTGAAAGTCGATCCCGAGGGGCCTACCCTCATCGCTGCCACAGCTTGTGCACACAGATTTTCAGATCATCTCGATCATCCTTTCCGTGTGCTTCTGCAGCACACTATCATCGGCATGCAGGCGCTCGGCCGCCATGACATGGGCTTCGACCAGGCGCAGCAGGGGATCCAGCGCCGCACAGACCGACCCCACGGCGTCCGCCAGGGTCGACAGCGCGATCGGCACGCCTTCGAGGGCGTAGCGCTCGGCCTGGCGGTTTAAGGGCTGATGTTGGCCGTACTTCTCGAACATGATCATGGCCAACAGGCTCGGGCCGGCCCATCCCCGTGCGACGGCATAGAATGGCGCCGGGGCCTGGCTGATCTTCTCGCAGTCGCGGCAGGAGAACTTCTCCCGCACCGTCTCGATCACCTTCCACTGGCGCGGTACCACTTCCAGTGTCCTCGTCACGTACTCGCCGAGCTTGCGCAGACGATTGCCGCCACAGCACTGGCAAGCCGTCGGCGGCTCGATGACGACTCGTTCGCGCGGTAAATGCTCAGGGAACGTCTGTCGTTCGCCGCGCTTGCGCGTAAATCCGCGCCCCGTCGTCGCCTGGCCACAGCGCGCTCTGCCGCCAGCTCGTCTTCAGTGGCGTCACTTTCCAACTCTTCGAAGGTCAAGGCCAACTGCTCGATCAGGCGCGACGAACGCTCCGACCGCTGGCCATAGATCTGATGCCTTAGCTTGGCGATTTGCAGCTTCTGCTGGGCAATCAGCGCTTCGTCCTCAGACGCTTTCGCGCGGGCGACCGCAAGTTCAGCGGCGACTTCCAAACCCTTCGCACGCTCGGCTGCCAGCGCCGCTTTCAGGACGGCAATGTCATCCGGAACAGCGTCGCGCTCAGCATCCATGCGACACAGTGAATCACAGATTGGAAGCGTTGGGACTCCCCAAAAATGCAAAACCTGCTGGATTTTGTACTCAACCTGCGCTTCTCGGTCGCCAGCTCAGTTGTGGATTCCGCCAGTCGATCCCTTCCAGCATATAGGCCATCTGCGCCGCTGAGATCGATACCGCGCCGTCCGACGCCGAAGGCCAGATGAACTTGCCTCGGTCCAGGCGCTTGGCATAGAGCGACATGCCCAACCCATCATGCCAAAGAATCTTGACCAGATCGCCGCTGCGGCCCCGGAAGATGTAGAGATCGCCGGCATGGAGATCGCGCTTCAGGCTCTCCTGAACCGTAAGAGCCAGGCTTCGCATGCCGCGGCGCATATCGGTGTGGCCGGTCGCGATCCAGACCCTGACGCCGCTCGGAATCGGAATCATCGTCGTCGCAAGAGCTCAAGAACCTGCTGCAGCGCCTCAACGTCCACGTCACGGTCAACGCGAACACGACAGCCGCCCCCGAGCTCAATCTCGATGATTCCGGCCCTTGCACGCTGCGCAGGCGGTGAAGACGCCAGTTGTGGTGCGCCGCTCGAGATCGGAGCCGCTACAGGTGTGACCTCGACGGGAACGAGAGCAGGCGCAGCATCGCCGCCCAGTCGCCCCTGGCGCGCTTGTCGTAAGCGCGTATTTTACCGCACAGGCTACGCGCGCGCCTGGCCGCGGCGTCGCGTGACGCCGGGCCCCAGCAGTGTCATCGGAACGGCTTGGTTGACCTGAGCGTTCGAACGTCAGCCGCTATTCTCAGCTGGCAGGTTTTTTTGAGCGGTGCAGTTGAACGGCAACAGATCTTCGATATCGGCGTCTGGCGCGCGCTGGGGCAATTCGGTGAGCGCGTGACGTAGCCATGCATAGGGATCGACGCCGCATGCCCGGCATGTCAGCACCAAACTGTAGATCACGGCGCTTGCCTTGGCGCCGGCAACGGTGTGGCTGAACAGCCAACTTTTTCGTCCGGTGCAAAACGGCCTGATGTCGCGCTCCAGAACATTGTTATCGATCGGGGCGAGACCGTCACTGGTGTAACGGGTCAGATAATCCATTGGTTGCGCGCATAGGCGATCGCCTTGCCGGTCAAGCTTTCGGGGAGGACCTTCGGCGCCTGGTCGTCGAGCCAGGTCCGGAAGGCGGCCAATACCGGCAGGCTATGCTGCTGGCGCAGCCGCAAGGTGTATGCGGCGCGCGTTTCGTCGTCGGGCGGCGTCTGGCGCGCCACCCTCTCGACCTCATACAACGCCTCGAAGAACTTGTGCGCCTGCAATGGCGGACCGCCGGGCGTCTTCCTGGCCTTGAGCGCATCGGTAAATTTCCTGCGCGCATGCGCCATACAGCCAAGATGGTCGCGCCTGTCAGCGTGCCCCAGGCGTCATAGCCGTCGCTCATCAACAAGCCGCGATAGCCGGCCAGGAAGGCCTGAGGATGTTCCTGGCCGCGACCGGGCTGGTAATCGAACAGCACGACCGGCTGCGCGTAGTCCTGGCCGCTGCGATAGGCCCACATGAAGGATTTGGCCTGCGCATCCCGGCCGTCCTCTTTCAGAACCTGGACCCAGGTTTCGTCGCCGTGGACCAGGGGCTGCGACCTGAGCTTTTGCTGTAGCGCGTCATAGACCCGATGCAGATGCAACTCGCTCGCCCGGATCACCCAGTTGCCCAGCGTCCCGCGGCTGATGCTGACGTCGGCGCGCCCCAGCGCGTCCGCCACACGGTACAGCGGCGTGCCGTCGACGTATTTGTTGGCGAGCACCAGCGCCAGCGTCGATGGCGTGGCGACGCTACCCGGCAGCGGCTGCGCCGGCATCGGCGCGGTCACGATCGGGGTGTTCAGCGCGGTGCGCTCGCAGTGACGGCAGGCATATTTGAACCGCACATGTTGCAGCACCGACGCCTTCACCTCGACGTGCAACTGCTCGGTGACGGTCTCGCCCATCCGATGCATCCGATTGCGGCAGCACGGACAGTCCTTTTGATCCTCACCCAGATCATGTTCGACGCGTTGGCGCGGCAGATCGTCAGGCAGCGGCTTGCGGCCGCGTGTCTTCGGTGCCGGCTTTGGAGCCTCCCGCAATCCCGTGTCCGGCACGGCGACCGCCTCGACATCGTCGTCGTCCCGGCTTTCAGCGGCGGCCTGCTCGGCTTCGTTGAAGATGCGCTCCTTGAGCGTTTCGCTCTTCGGCGCGTAGCGGCGCAAGCGCTCCAGGCGCAACTGCTCCTCAAGATGCAGGACGCGTTGCGCGAGTTTCTCGTTCTCCGCCTTCAGCGCCGCGAGCTCGGCCGCGTGCGCCGCGATCAAGGCTTCCAGCTCGTGCGTCGTGGGCCTGCGACTCATCGTAGTCTTGAATCGAAGTCATGCCGCCGCGTCAACCGAGTTCCATGCGGTGGCCGGCGTCATCCGATAGCGCTGATGACGCCGCCCGCATCGAACACGCTCAGCTCACGCTGTGATATTGCCGCACCGGATGACGACGCACCGCCGCGATGTTGATGCCGTCAAGCAGCCAGTGCAGCTCCTCCGTCGTCAGCGTTAGCACCGCCTCCTGACTTCGGGGCCAGTGGAATCTGTCGGCCTCCAGCCGCTTCAGCAGCTTCCAAAATCCTGACCGGTCATAAATCAGCAGCTTGATCCGGTCGCGGCGACGATTGCAGAACGCGAACACCGCGCGCTGGAACGGATCCAGCCCCATCGACTGCTCGACCACGATCGCCAGGCTGTTGATGCCCGCCCGGAAGTCAATCGGTTCGCGGTGAAGGTAGACCCGAAGATCAGAGGCCAGCCGGAACATCGCAACGCCCCAGCGCTTCAATCACCGCCGACAGCTAACTGCGCGTCGCCGCCTTCCAGCGAAAGCGTTCACGCCGTTGGGCATCGATGCCGTCAGCCGCCCTGCACAGGATCGCTCCGTCGCGCAAACCGCGATCGCGCCAGCAGATCGAGTTGGCGACGGCGACGGCGCGCGAACCGGAACAAAGGCTGGCGCAATCGGCGCCTCCGGCTGGCCATCCCCGTTCTGACGTTGTCGCTTGGCCACCCACTTGCGCAGCAGGTTCGCGTTCACGCCGTGTTGCAACGCCAGCCCCGCCAGCGACACGCCAGGCTGCAGACAGGCCTCGACCAGCCGCTGTTTGCTGGCCGGATCATAGCGACGCCGCCCATTGCGCAACACGCCGACCGTCTCAAGTCTCAAAAGTTCTTCTGGAGTGATCATCGATGGTGTCCACCTCGTTCATGGTGGACACCTCATCCCATCCCCGCGCTCAACTGCATAGGTGCGTAGAAAGGAGCGCTTACCGCTTGTCGACGCCAGGTGAACAGCAGGCTATGAGCCACCCCGTGCCGGCGTGCCACCCCGCAGACCGTCTCGCCGGGCTGCAAGGTCTCTTCGACAAGGCGCACCTTCTCGTCCTAACTCCATCGCCGCCGACGCTCGGCGCCCAACACATTGACCTGCATTCCCGACGTGACCTTAAAGCTAGAGTTAAGGTCAAATCCTTAGGCCGCCCCGCAAACTACACAAGGCGGTCGCCGCCGGAGGGATACTCTCTAGCGACAGACTCTGACACTCTTTACGCACCCGCGCAATTACGCAGACATGGAGAAAACCGGAAGATGGGATTGAGCCGAAGGGAATGGGGGCGGAAGGCTGCAGTGAAGGTGCGGTCAGATATGCCTTGCGCCAAGGGCGTTTAGCGGCGCGGCCCGATGGCACGCTCGATCCATCTCAGCTCGGCTGGCGGTGGATGCGAGACTCCTCGGGAGAGAGGCCCTCAGCGTATTTCTTCCGGTAGTCGATGCCACCGAAAGGATGCGGAGACGATCGGGATCGCCGCCACCTTCCATGGAAGTGGTCTGTGGAGGTGGCGATCCTCCTCAGTATCTTGGTCTCTAGAAAATGGGCGATGTTGATCCGATCGGCCCGATAGAGATCTGCGACGACCTTAACGCGAAACTCGCTGAATTTTGGGTTGGTGCGCAGGTTGGGCCGCGCGATGGCACCAGATGAAGCCGATGATGAGAACGCCGTCCTCCTAGATATCAACGATCCGATCGCGGTCGCCGGAAGGATAATCCATCTGGCGGTGACTTTTTACCAGGAAGACCTGAAGCGCCGGCGCCGGGAGACCGGGATCGTGTGTGTGAGGGACAAACGCCATGGCAAAGGGTAAGAGCGAGGACTGCGTAAACCAAGCGCCTCAGTTCGCGCGTGACGGATAGCTCGCAATCTTGCGAGTGAGCTGCCAAAGCTCGACCCTATTGGTCTTGGCTAATTGCTGTGGTCGCTGCTTAGCCGCTTCCTCATCAGCGCAAATCAGCCTTACGCAGTGCACTACATTCCCGTCGGGCTCGAACAAGTAGACCATGAACTCCTCGATCGAAGGGCTTCCAGTCACGCGCCGGCCGTGACTTTGAAGGTTATTGCTTGGTCCGATGGCGCTGCGCGCATGTCTTTGGTGGAGGTAGTCATTGCTCATGCTTAGCTGATCGCGACAACCGGCCGGCGTATTGCCCAGTTGCAAAGTTCCTGCATGGACATCGCTCGGATCTTATTTCCCGCCGGTTGCGCTCGACGATAGCTAGAATCAATTCTTCGGTGGCGATCAGAGCCAGCTCCATTTTTTCCTTAACAATAGTCGACGTATCTCGACCGATACTGTCGAGATGGTTCAGGGCCACCGCTTTGAAGCTATGGGCTAGGCGCTCCTCGGCATCGTCGCGTGCATAGTCTATAATAGTATCCAGGTGGGCGACGATTTGAGCCCGTTGCTCGGTCGGTTTTGGACCGTCAAGCAACGTTATCGCTCGAATAAAGGCCTCTTCAAGAGGGATCATATCAGGTTTCCTTTGTTGCTGGATTGGAAGCCGCAGTAGCTCGCACCGGTGCTGCAGATTAGCGAGGCTCGACGCGCAAAGGCAACTCCTCAGAAAAAGGAGTTGATGTTGCGCAATTTTGAGGGGCGACCATCATCGGCATGGATCGGTGTGCGGCGGGGGCGAGGCAATGCAGCGATCAAACCGGGGTGGTGTCCTAATTAGGCACCCTTCACAAATCACACCAACGAATTGGCCCCGGGCGATGGTGCCCGAGGTCTTTCACCTAGATGAGACTGCAATTTCTGCACACTACATCGCAAAACTGCTCCGCATTTAGTTCAAGGTGGATGGCGCGCCGTATGGCGCTCGCCTTCACGAACAACGACTGGGAGCATTAGGTTAGTCAAGCCGGACACGAATTCGATAGCTTTGCGAGCCTCCTCATCCCGCTGTCTCCGCGTTTGGTCATTTGGGACTTTCAACATTCTGTGTCATCAAACAAACAAGCGGAAGGCAAGAAGACAAGCGAAGTTGTCGGCGGGCTCTCGTACTCCAGTTCGACATCTGCAGCCGAGCAGTCCGTCTAGCACCCATAAAGGGAAGATGGCATCACCTTGCACAACCATAGATAGCGAGTCGCTTTCGACTCAACGTCACCTCAGTAGCACGCTTCTCCGGAGTGTATGCACAACGTCAAGCCCATTCAGCAGCACAAAACTGAGGTGCAAGGCGGCCTCCGACTTCACTATAAGACGACGGACGCGTAAGCCGGATGCGAGGCCGCACATTGCACTCTCTTCATGATGCTTCCACAACCAGATGTCTTGGTGAGATGAGTCAGCTGCATCTTCGATCCCAAGAGCGAGGAGGGGTGCGATGCCCGACGTTGAAGGTATTCCGTTTGATGCGCCCCTCTACCATGGGAGCAAAGACCGTGGCAGCACGTTCCTGCGCTGCCGAGCCATAAACCTTAAATTCAGCGTGGGCAACGAGGTGAGTCATCTATTGCCGAAGGGGTTAGTACCGTCAGCGAACCCCGCAATCAGCCATTGTTGGCGTCGCGAGCTATCCCTCAAGCACAGTGGGGTCATGCTTGGAGTGCTATTCAGGAATTCAAGTTAGTAATTCTGGCGGTCAGATTGGCTTTTACACTCCTTACATGTACGTGACAACGAATGGAGCTATCGCCCAAAGTTGGTGACCGGCGGGAATCGGTGAAGTGGCCCCCGGATTTGGGACCAGAAGCCTAGTTGGAATGTAGCCGTTCCGTTTGGTAAACGGAGCGGACGATGACGAAGAAGACGAGACGGAAGATCGACGCGGCGCTGAAGGCGACGATCGCTTTGGAGGCGCAGCGTGAACAGGTGAGCGTGGCCGATCTGGCGCAGCGCTAGGAGGTGCATCCCACCAGATTTATTCCTGGAAGAAGCAACTGCTGGATCAGGCGGCCAGAGCTTTTGATCCCGCTGGGGAGGCGGCGGACGTTGGTCGCGACCGTGAGATCGAGAAGCTGCATGCCACGATCGGGCAGTTGGTCGTGGAGCGGGATTTTTTAGCGAAGAGGTCCGGAAGATGAGCATCCCGGACCGCAGGGCGAAGCTCGACCGCGCGCATGGCGTGCTGTCGATCCGCCGCCAGTGCCGGCTGCTCGGGCTGTCGCGCTCGGGCGTTTACCGGACGCCGCAGCCGGCCAATGACGACGATCTGACGCTGATGCGCCAGATCGACGAACTGTTCACCGCGCGGCCGTTTCTGGGCTCGCGGCGGATGGCGTGGCTGCTGAGCGAGGATGGCGTTCCGATCAACCGCAAGCGCGTGCAGCGGCTGATGCGCAAGATGGGGATCGAGGCACTGGGGCCGAAGCCGCGCACCAGCAAGCCTGCGCCGGGGCACCTGATCTATCCCTAGCTGCTGCGCGGCATGACCGTCGACCGGCCGAACCAGGTCAGGGCGACCGACATCACCTATATCCCGATCGGACGCGGCTTCCTCTATCTGGTGGCTGTGATCGATTGGGCGAGCCGGGCCGTGCTGAGCTGGCGCCTGTCCAATACGATGGACGTGTCGTTCTGCATCGACGCCCTGGAGGAGGCGCTGGCGCGGTTCGGCAAGCCGCAAATCTTCAACACCGATCAGGACAGCCAGTTCACCAGCGCGGCCTTCACCGGCGTGCTGGAGGCCGCCGGCATTCGGATCTCGATGGACGGTCGCGGCCGCTGGATGGACAACGTGTTCATCGAACGGCTGTGGCGCAGCGTCAAGCACGAGGACGTCGTGTGCTGTGGAAGTCAGGCGTCGGCCTGAATCCTGACGAAGCTTTGTCAGAGATGGAGGATGGCCCTCCGAAGTCGACCTGCAGGGGTAGACGTCAAACCGCTCCGAGCTGCGAGGGTAAAGAGCCCTAGTAGTGAGCGTTGGAGGAAAAGGCGGAGGAAACTCCGTCAGGTGAGATCCGAGGAGACGAACGTAAGTAAACCGCTGATGACGTGTCGTAACGTGTTCTATCGACGTCGAAACCGGGATCAGGATGTCTATCCCGCGAGCAAGGGTTGGGGGGAGCCTGCCGACTGTCCAACCGGCGTCCGGCATGAAGGTGGCGTGACGTCGGATCAGGCTTTGACAAGGAACACAGGAACCTGTCGCTCCGATGTGAAGGGAGGACTCCAAGCGGCTCGTCGCCGCAAGGAGCAGAGTACCGATGCGGAGCACAGGGGCGGAAACGCCCGTATTAGGGACGAAGGCGCTGTAATGGCACTGCACCGAAGGGGCGTTGTCATCCGGCTTTACGCGGTCGACAACCCGAAAGGGGATGATCGGCATGAGTAAGGCCAAGCCGTTTTGTATTGCCAAACGCGATGTGTGGGAGGCGTATAAGCACGTGAAGGCTAACCAAGGGGCAGCTGGTGTTGACGGGCAGTCGATCGAAGACTTCGACCGAGATCTGAGTAAGAATCTCTATGGGATCTGGAATCGGATGAGTTCGGGCAGCTACTTTCCGCCTCCGGTGCGGCGCGTTGACATACCGAAAGGCGGAGCTGGCAGCACGCGACCGTTGGGAATACCAACGGTCTCGGACAGGATCGCCCAGATGGTGGTCAAGCGTTATCTTGAACCGATTCTGGAGCCCGTGTTCCACATGGATTCCTATGGGTATCGGCCAGGGAAATCAGCACATGATGCACTGGCTGTGGCTCGGCGTCGATGCTGGAGCCACGATTGGGTGCTCGACCTCGACATCAAGAGCTTCTTCGACGAAATCGATTGGAGCCTTCTGATGAAGGCCGTGCGCCGCCACTCCGGGCGGTTTTATCCCTCGAAGCTTCAAGAGGAGTTGCGCACGATCGATGCCTACATCGTTCGATGGGCAACACGACAATACAAACGGTTCCGAGGACACACGTTGGCGGTATGGGAATGGTTGCGATCGCTGAAGCGACGCAATCCAGGCCTGTTCGCTCACTGGGTTGCCGGATCAACGGTTGGATGACGGGAGCCGGATGAATCGCGAGGTTCACGTCCGGTTCTGAGAGAGCGCGGGGCTGCAATGCCCCGCGCCACTCACCTATCTCAAGGGTTATTCGGATGGCCACGAGGCCAAAGCCGGAATGCCCGATGGATCGAGTTTTACAATTTCCAGCGCCCCCATCAGGCGCTGGAAAACCGCGCGCCGATGACGGTCTGGCGGGCAGGTGTCACCGGCGCATTCGGGGAACAGGCTGTGGATATGACGCTTCTCGCAAGCGAGAAGCGTTACAATGCTGCGCGTTGCCCACATCCCCACAGCCAGGACAGCAGCAAGCAACAGTAGCGTAAACTATTGGCAACAACGAACGGCAGCAGCTCCACTTAAGAAACCAGACCCGGTGGTCCTCAGCATAGGGTCCACTCATTTGGCCACGATCAAAACCGGCAGTGAGCTCGTCTTCCTGGACATAGAATTCCTACGCGCCGTTCGATGTCTCTGATCGTCTGAACGACAGATTGCTTCCATTGACTTCCGTTCGAATATACCCCGCCGATGCCGCTAATTCTCTCGTGGGGCTTCGTCCTGTCGGTCTTACTGACGCAACGAACGCGTGCGAGTCTGGCGACGGGGCCTCTTCTTTCGCTGCAAAAGGAGCAACAAGGTTAGCGTTCAGTGGCGGACCATGCCGCCGACCAATTCAGGTAGTTGCCCCGGTTATAGCTAGAGATACCATGAGTTTTATCGTATGAGAACGTCTTCTCTCGGACCGATTGCATTGGTGAATTCAAACCGTGTCGCTGTCTATAAAGCTATCGGATGTAGTCTGGCTTCGGCCGCCCTTTTTACCATTATGGTGGTGCTTATCAAAGGAATGGGTCCACAGTATCCAATTGGACAGATTTTGTTCGTTCGTAGCTTGTTCGCTATGGTCCCAATCTTGTGGTTGGCATATCGGCTGAGCGGATGGCAGGAGCTGCGCACTAGGCGGATTAGCGCTCATCTCTATCGCTCGGGTGCTGGCATATGCTCGATGTTCTTCACTTTCACCGCTGTCAGCATGATCCCGTTAGCAACAGTCATGGCGCTAAGCTACGTTGCACCGATATTCGTTACGATCCTAGCTATTCCCATGCTTGGCGAAACCGTACCGCTCCATCGCTGGGCCGCCGTGATCATCGGCTTTGCTGGCGTTCTCTTGGTCGTTCATCCAGATGTTAGCGGCATCTCGCTCGGCGCTGTTCTGTCGCTGGCCGGCGCGTTGACTGCCGCGCTCGCGATGATTTTTATCCGCAGGATGGCTGATACCGAGTCAAGCACTGCGACCGCTTTCTATTTCACACTGGCGGGAGTCGTCGTTGGCGCAGCCACCTTGCCCTTTGCAAATGTTTGGCCAGAACTCGCTGATATACCGACTTTGATTGCTATCGGGCTTGTCGGCGGCATCGGGCAGATCCTGGTAACTATGGCTTACCAGTTGGGGGCTGCTTCGATGGTCGCGCCCTTCGGCTATGTCTCGTTAGTTTTCTCACTTGGTATCGGTTTCATTATCTGGGGTGAACTTCCTACCATGATCGAATTATTTGGTATCTTCGTTATAACTATCTCCGGCTTTGTCACTGCTTTCTATGAGCGACAACGATGAACGTTGCCCTTCACAACGCGCTTTGCGGAGATCAAGAATGCCGACGGAACTCACCACGTAAACCTGACATCATTGCTGAGAGGAATGCGCTGCAGGCCATAGATTGCGCGGCTTTCAACAGCGTTCGCCTATCCTTCGGCACGAGCCGCCCGCCCAGAAGACGAATCTCTGTCACTACGCTCGCGAGATCCGCTTCGGGGCACTATCCTGTAAAACCATAAATGAAAGAGGATATCATATGGGCAATCATAGGTGGAGGACATGGTGGTCAATCCATGGCTGGTCATCTAGCCATCATGGGATGTCGCGTTAGATTGTACAATAGAACGGCGAGAACAATTGAAGAGATAAACAAACTTGGTGGGATCAATATTGACGGCGCTCTCCAAGGTTTTGGCGGACTTGAACTCGCGACTACGGACATCGGCGAAGCGCTCGCAGGGGCACACGTTGTGGTGGTGGTCACCCCAGCAACCGCGCATGCTGAGATAGCGACCAAGTGCGCTTCGCACTTGGTTGACGGGCAGATCGTTTTCCTTCATCCGGGTGCGATGTGCGGGGCTATAGAATTCCGCGAGATTCTCCGAAATGCGGGTTGCACCGCAAATATCCCAGTTGCGGAAAGCAATCATCTTCTCTACGCGTGCAGAAGTGCGAAACCTGGTTACGCCGAAATCCTTGCCATCAAGAAGGATGTATTACTTGCCACGTTGCCGGCAAACAAGAATAACGAAATCCTGGAATTGCTCAACGAGGTGTTCCCGCAGATTCGGGGTGCAAGAAATGTCCTGGAAACGAGCCTGTCCAATGGCGCTGTCATAATGCATCCGGCCCCCACGATCTTTAACCTCTCCATGATCGAATCTCAGCACGACTGGCTTTACTATTCAGAAGGTATCACCCCCACCATTGGAGCCTTTGCGGAAGATATCGACCAGGAACGCGTAGCTCTTGGGAAGTCTTTCGGCTTTGACTTGCCCTCTGTGCGCGAGCTGTACCGATTAATTTACGGTGTGCAGGGCGAAAGCCTTTCCGAAATCTGTCGCAAGAATCCGGCCTACGAGAAGATTAGGGGGCAGAAAGACCTGCGGACGAGATATATTCTTGAAGATATCCCGTTCGGCCTCGTTCCCATGATCGAATTGGGCAGGATGCAGGGATTGTCGATGAGCCGAATGAAGTTGATCGCAGAACTTGGCCAATATCTGCTAAAAGACAATTCATTCTTGTCACATGGGCGTACCCTGGCGAACCTGGGCCTCGGCAATATGACATCTGAAGAGTTTGCCATGTTCGTTCAAACGGGTGAGCGACCCGTCCGCCATCGTGGTTCGCCCGCCATGTGTCGGCATAGCCGCCGCGCTTGACCGCGACCCATCCCGCGTCGCGTTCGAGAGAGTGCGCCAGGGCGACACAGTTGACCGCCCGGCGCAGATGCATTTGGCCGAGCAGGTAGCGGGCGGGCCAGCAGATCGCCGCCTCCATCCGCGTGACATCGCTGAAGGACGGCAGCAGGCGCGTGCGGTTCTGCATCCGCATCGTTTTCTCGAGTTCGCCTTGCGCCTGTTGAGCGAGCAAGTCCTCGAACTCGTAATTGTAGGCAGGCCACGGAGCGCCATAGCCCGCGACCGCGCGTATCGGGATCAGACGCAGCGTTCGCATCGCCTCGGCGAGACGCGTGCCCACGTGCGGGCCGCACCAGACCGAAGGCGCGACGTCCCCTATCACGGCCTCTTCGAGCGGGTTGAATTTCGGCGGTTCGTCGCGCCGGATCAGAATGCAGTCCATGTTTTACCTCTGTTTGGCGCATAGAGCTCGCGAACAAGCCGCTCACGATACGCCTGTTGCTTCCGTGTTTGTCGATCAGTGTCGGCTGCAGACGACAGCCCATGCTCCAGCTTGTGGCAGTCAGCGCAGACCGCTTCCAGGTCTTCGAGGCGCTCGCGAAAAATTCGCTCATAGGTGCGGTGATGCACCTCCCGCGCCAAGTCGCCGCAGCGCTGGCAACCGCCGTGCTCGCGCTCAATGACGGCGTCCGCCTTGGTGCGCCATTGCTCTGATCGCAGATAGGCGTCGTAATCCGTCATTCGCCGCGCTCAAAATTGTAGCTTGCTGTTGCTGCTTTGCGGGCGTTCTCTTCGCGAGGTTGCAGTCGGCAAACCGCCCAGTGTCGCTCTGAAACTCGAGTCCGAACTTGGTTGCGTACCCAAGCTCTTCGAACCGAGATTTCTTGTGATGCAGCTCGGTGTTGAACTCGCGCTCGCCCTTGTCGTTGAACAGCCGACGCCGATGCACCACAAACCCCTGGTCGACCATGTTGTCCCAGTGCTTCGATCCGTGGATGTGCTCCAGCTCCGGCGGATCGCTGCGCCTGTAGCCATCTCCTGCCTTGGCCGGATGCGCGAGGATCTGCACATGGCAGTCGAGGTCGACGGCGAAATTGTACAGCTCGCGCAGGCACCGGCCGATAGTCGGTCTCGCTTTCGCGCGGCTCGCGGTTCGCTTCCAGCCGATTCCAGGGATCGATCTGCAGGAATCCGGACGCTGTGGCGATGCACAGCAGCCTCCGCCTGCGACAACAGCCATTGCAGATCAGGCCACCGGTCGGGATGGGCCCATAAACAGATAGTGCTCATTGATCCAGCGGTCCGCATCGGCGATCTCCCTGTCGGTCATCACCGACAAGGTGCCAGCCGCGAGCTTGCAGCGGTGTCCCCAACTGTTGAACCCCGGGGACCAGATCGTCATCGGCGGCGGATCCGGCAGATCGCTCATTCCGGTACAGGCCGCTCGTCGGCTACGGCAACGGGCCATAGAGCACCAACTCGCGCACCGCCTGCGCGCCATCGCTGCGCAGATGATCGTTGGCGTCCTTTGAACCTTCCGGCCAGTTGACGAAATAGAACCGCGCGATGCCGAACAGTTGGGCCATGGCCGCGCGCAGCTTCAAACCGGCGCTGTCCTGATCGCCGCACCAGATGATCCGCTTAGGCCCACGAGCCTGGGTGCGGGTTCGCCCAAACGGCGTCGGAAGCGATGGTGGCCAGCCCGTCCTCGAAGACCAGGGCTGGCCGCCTCTACCCCGAGAGAGTCGGGCGACACTCACCTCGTCCCCTCTAGAAGCGCGCGTATGCGTGCAGCGATCCGCCGCGCGTCCTTCGGCCTAAGATTGGGCTTCACGCTATCGAGTATGCCCAACACTGCCTGAGCCTCCTCGGCATCAAATGTCGCGACTTGGCGATCTGCCAGGCTCAAAGACTGATCGGCGACCCGGGCCTGATTGGCTGCAAGCACCTCAAGCGCTTGCGACCGTAGGGCCGTGATCTGCCGCTCGAATACATCGGTTGGCCCCCGGCTGAAGTTTAGCGGCCACGTGGCTCGGCGCCCGTCTGGAGAAAAAAGCGTTGTCCCTATCCCGCGCCGCTAACTCCACCGCCAGCCTCACAACAGCGGAAGAAGCTGACGGTGGGATACATTCATCGAAAAAAGCCGTGCCACAACTACCAGAACCGGTTGCCGCATCACAGCCGCGGGTCGCTGGGAGTGCGGGCGGGACTCGGCGCGGAGAAGGATGCGAGACACCTACTAGGATTGGTCGGCCACTAACCCACGCCCGAGGTCTAAACTGAGGCTCTTTTTTCTTGCAGATGGGAGAGACCCGAGTGATCAGCCGCATACGAATTCAATGCATCAACAAGACTGACAGGCAGAACCCTCACGAGCGAGTCAAAAACGTTGGCGGAGTAACTCCGGACGGGTCCAGGTGGAAGCAATCCGTCAATGCCACGATCAAAGAAATCGAAAACGGTGTATGGGAGTTCTATGTCGAAGAAGAACACAAGGCCAATGTGATCGTGGCCGTCCACAACGGGCACAAGTACATCAAGACGGACCATGTAGCCCTTGCCGATAAGGCGCTGTGCGACACCGATGTCTTCGCCGTTGTCATGAGCGGCGACGAAGTTGCGGCTGATCGAGTTGCCGTGTTCGAGCCCGAGCGCGCGGCGCGTGATCATCTTTTCCTGAATGCGTGAGCAGGTATTCGGTCACGGCGCTCCCCTTCAGCTGAACAAGGCGTTCTGATCCGAGTGCATTGCCTGCGGCGCGGAGCGAAGCGGTTTTGCGGGGGTGGGCTGCGGGAGATCGACGGCGGTCAGGCTGTCCTCGTGAGCCGTCATGCCGCTGACGTTCTTCCGGCGGTCGTGCCGATCTTGACGAGTTCCGAGACGCGCGGACGGATCGCCAGGACGCTTTCCTTCAGTTGCTTGGCGATCTCGTCAGCCGTCAGGCGGTAGCCGTTGAGCATCAGTTCGATGATCGCGATGCGGAGCATCGCTGCCCGGCTGACAATCTTCTCGGCGGCGTCACTCGAAGCGCCACCGCCCTTCGATCCCGGCGTGTTCAGATAATTTTGAGACATACACAAAGCTCTCCCGTTCGCCCTGAAGGGCGTTGTTCAGATCAGCGACGTGCGGTGTGGATTTCTCGTCCCCGTCCGGCGTGAATCACGCCGGTCCCGCCGGAATCAATGGATAGTCGACGGATTATCCGTCACGCAAGAGTTTTGATAGGCATCTTGACGGACGGCCGCTGGCCCATCGTTAGCGAGCCGGAAAGAGCAGGCCGATCTCGCGCATGGAAATCGCCAACTCCATATTATCTTTTGGGGCCGGTTTCGGTTATGCGCGGAAACGTCCGCAAAACTAAACCCCTGCTTTCGATAGGGCCTGCGAGACCATTGGAGGGTATCCCCTATATATAAGATAGTAATATATAGTCGTAATATATTCTGATGAAGATATGTGTGTAGGGGATTACGTCTATGTATAGGGGCGAAACCCCGGAATCGTCAGTTGATGTTTTGCTGGATGATGGATGAGTCCGTCACTTCGACGGATGGAAGTGGATATTATCCGATGCGCAGGAAGGTCATGTCGGAGTGGGACGCCAAGGCGGCGTTCCTCAAGTGCCGGACGATGGTTGGTCCTTCGTTGGCTTCGCCAGCGCCTTGCCGTGCCATCCTAGTGAGGCAGAGGCCATCGCGCGGTATCTGCACCGGAAGAAGCTGATCTGGCTCTCGATGCGCGCTGGACACGGCAAAGTGTTCCCGGCGGCGATGCGTTCCGGTCGAGGTCGCCCGAGGGCGAGGGGAGTCGAGCAGCCGCCGTTGATTGATCCGGAACTGGCTGGCTTCCTCACCCAGGCGCATCCCACGTTCCTGAAGATCAGGCTCTTGCTCGGCCGCGATCCCGGCGGGGCATGGAACGAGCATCAGGCGCTCAAGGCCGAGATCAAGTTCGCCATCGCGGTCGAGGCGACGAACCTCATCAACCTCTGCCGCACGTTCGCCAAGGAACACCCCGCCATTCCCGTTGCCGCGCTCCGTGATGCACTCTGGCTCGATAGGCCGCACACCATGCCCATCGTCGCGCAGACGCAGCCCGATCTTGCCCCGGCCTGGCTCAGAGCATTTCGCCTAGCAGCCGAAGGGGAGGCGGCGGCTCTCGAAGAATCTGACCGACGAAGAGCGGATGATCTCCTACATTGAAGCCGCCGGCGCATCCGGCATTGCCGCCTACGAGATCGCCAACAAGGGCAAGATCGCTCGCGACCGGGTCGCCATCATCGGCGAGATGTTCGAGAACATGGGCACCAATCGGTCGGCTGTGGTCCGCACGTCGGATCGTGGACGCAAGGGGACGCGATACTTCATGCGGAAGTACGGCCAGCCGGTGATCGGCGAGGGCGGCAGGCTACTTTACTGTCGCGACTTGGCGATCTGACAGGCGCAGAGCCTGATCGGCCGCGCGCGCCTGATTGGTTGCAAGCACCGCACGCGCTTGCGACCGCAGGGATGTGATGTGCCGATCAAAGCTCAACGAGCGAAGGTTTGAAGGGTTGATTGTCACCGCCCATGCGGACCCATAGTAGAAGTTAGCGGCACGTGACTCGGCGCTTTGTCGGAAGCGCTGTCCCTACCACGCACCGCTAACTTCACCACGGTCAGCCTCAAGCAGCGGAAGAAGCTGACGGGGTGTGGTATCATTCGGCGAACGCCCTAGCACAACTACCAGGACTGATCGTTATCCCTTGTTCATCAGTATCGGTCCTGAAGTCGCGCGAGCGCGGCTCGTCACTTTGACGGCAGGCGATGTCCTACCGCGCTCACACTGCCGGGGAAGTTAGCGGCGACGTGACCCTGAACGCCTTCCGCTCAGCAAGGAAAGCGCTGTCCCTATCACGTGCCGCTAACTTCAGTAGTCAGCCTCGGCGTCAAGAGGCCAACCACCCGGCTTTCCCGTGAGGGCTGTCACACCACGGGATAAAGCGGATTATAGCGGGAGAGGGGTCGTGGGGAGACCTACCAGGGTTAGTGCTTGCCGGTGCCCACGTGAAATCTCACAGTCTTCATCGCTCCAGGCGGCACAGTCTTCATCGCTCTAGGCGGCGCAGAGTCGGCGCTCTAGTGTTTAGCGCCGGTGCAAAGATCGCGCGGCACGTGGTTGTGTCTTGCTTTCGACCTTAATCCCCACAGCGACTGACTTCGTGACGCGCGCCTTACCTACATACTCTTGTAGCTGACCAGTTCGTGCTCTCTTGGCTGAATCGCTGTCGGGACGCACCCTATGCCAGTCGCGAGCCCAATCGCCGGATGGAGTGTAGCCATGACGAATGAGCCGGATGTTCCCTCGGACGTATTGCTCAGATCGAACTGAATGAAACGGCCGCGATCTGTATTGAGCAGATGGATGACGAAATCACGCTCGTCATTGCAAGTATTGTCGGCGTTCACTTCCAAGTGACAGTGGACCAGGCGCTTGAGCTATCTCGGGCTCTCGCTGTTTCCGCGGAGAAAGCGCGTCAGTCGCTGCTTTCAACGAGGTATCATAGCGCGTTGCCACCCCACGGCGTTGATCGATCCTGTTGAAAGATCCGCTCGACCTGGTTGCGAGCTCTCAGGAGACGATCTCCAAGGGGGCCATGGAGCGGAAAACGGGGTAGTTCTTTGAATGAAGACGTCAAACGTGTCGTAATTAACGACCTCGATAACACGCTATTCGACTGAGTTGACTTATGGCATTCACCGCATGATGGCGACGGTCAACGAAATTAGGCGGCATCAGCTTCGATGACCTGAAGCCCGAAATCAACACCTCGTGCAGCAACCCCGCCTCCGGCTCAAGTGACCAAGAACGTCCATTGGTCATGTCCTTTGTCGCAGGAGCAAAGATACCGAGTCAACAACAACAGTTCGTTCTTGACGCTCGTCAAGCAAGGCAGTGCGCCGGTCGTGAAGCTCGTCAAGGTACTCGGCAATCGAACGGTGCGTCTCCTGCCATTCGAGATGGCGGCAGTGGTGAAACGACCATTAGCGCCATCAACCGCGGGGGGGGGAATGGGGCCTCTGGCGTTATGTCATCACTGAATCTCCGTCTGACCAACCAAATCAGGTAGGCACGCGACGAGCGGCTTTGGCGCTACAGTTCTTGCTGGTCCCTGGAGCTTGACGGCACCCCACGGAAGGAGCGGTGGTCAGGCGGCAAGTCTGGCCATCAAGGTTAGCCGCGTGGCAGGGACAGCGCTTCGTTTATGCGACGTCCAAGGCGCCGAGTCATGTCGCGGCCAGCTCTCCGGCAGCGCGGGCGCGGTAGGGACAGCGTCGTTTCGCATGTTTCGCGACGTCGAGTCGCGCTCGCGCGGCTTCCGGTCCGCGCGGGCGCAGCGGCCCTTCCAGCCGAGCCGATCACAAATGGAGCCAGTGCGGTAATGGCGAAGTAACAGGATGTTAGCGATTGGACGCACTACCGAGATCAAAATCGACAAGACGGCGGCCGTCATAGTTCAGCAGATGGACGATGAAATCGCCTTTTCTGAAGAACTGTTCTTCGGTAGCGGCGCCGCAAAATCTGGAAGTCTCACGTCATGCGCAAGGTATCGATTACTACCGTTCTGATGCTCGTCTCATGCAATGCTATCGCAAACGACGATTTGATGATGACAGCCAGACAGATCTTCAAACCGATCCCTTCTGCTATCCCCACCCTAAAGGACAATCCCGTGACGACCGAGAAAGCGGAGCTCGGGAAGATGCTGTTCTTCGACCCTCGTCTGTCGGCGAGTGGGATCATTAGCTGCAATACGTGCCACAATCTTGGAACCGGCGGCGTCGACGCGGGTCCAACGTCAGTTGGTCACGGTTGGCAACGGGGAGCGCGGCGGGCGCCAACCGTCTACAATTCAGTGTTCAATGTCGCGCAATTCTGGGACGGACGCGCGCCGGATCTTAAGGCACAAGCCAAGGGGCCCGTTCAGGCGAGCGCCGAAATGAATGCGACTGCGGATCACGTAACGACCACACTGAATTCGATGGAAGATTATGTTGGCAGGTTCAAGCAAGCATTCCCGCTTGATACACCGCCGGTCACCTTCGACAATTTCGCGAAAGCGCTCGAGGCTTTCGAAGCGACGCTCACGACACCAGCAGCTCCGTTCGACCGATATCTGAACGGCGATGGCAACGCGCTGGATGGCAACCAAAAGGCGGGATTGCGGCTGTTCATGGACAAAGGCTGCGCCTCCTGCCACAACGGAATCAATATTGGTGGGCAGGAGTTTTTCCCGTTCGGCGTGATTGAAAGACCAGACAGCAAACTGCTTCCCGCAGCCGACCAGGGGCGTTTCGCGGTCACGAAGGCCTTCAGCGACCGATACGTGTTCCGCGCCGCCCCTTTGCGCAACGTAGCCTTGCGAGCTCCCTACTTCCATTCGGGTCAGGTTTGGACGCTCCAGGAAGCCGTCGGCATTATGAGTGAGGTCCAGCTCGGCGCCGAGCTCACCGAGAAGGAGACGAACGATATCGTTGCGTTTCTTAATTCACTGAGCGGCCGTTTGCCCAAGATCGAATATCCGATACTGCCAACGCGCACAAAGGAGACGCCGCCACCGTCCTTAGACAGATAGTGCCCTTGTTCACTATCCTGGGTGTTCTACGGTTTAGTTGCGGCGACGCAGCTCCGCTTTGTAGCTGCCGCAAGCCGGAGCGCGTTCAGGCTCATCGAACCGATCTCTGAGGATCGCACTGCTCCCTGTGTCAAGTGACGTCCGGATTTAACCCCGTAGCGACATGAAGAAGTGACCCCCTTGTTGTTTTGGCGGATGTGGAGCAAGCCGCTCGCGGAGCGCGCCCCCATAGCGCCGTAGCGAGCGAGCGGCTTGCTTCACGACGTTTTCTCCGA